>JBFXIT010000010.1:0-17304 GCA_050175655.1 Leucobacter sp. | reverse complement strand
TAGAGCAGTGTCGACATGCGGATCTTTCGGGTCTCGCGCGAGTCTCGCACGCGGTTCGAGCGGTTCGATACAGTCGTGTATCCGTTTCGATACACTAATGTATCGGCAGGGGTTTCGAGAATCCTGAAAGCGGATCGAATAGGATCCTGCCAGCCGGATCCCCCTCCCTCCGGCAACCGACAACCGACCCGAATCCCAACCGAGGATCGCATGACCGACACCACCACCTCGACAGCCACTGCGGCGCCCAGCGCCCGGCGCTTGGCGACCCGCGAGCGCCTGCTCGACGCGGCGACCGAGGTGTTCGCCGAGGAGGGCCTGCTGGGCGCGTCGGTCGAGGCCATCTGCGCACGGGCCGGCTTCACCCGCGGCGCGTTCTACTCGAACTTCGAGAGCAAGGAGCAGCTGTTTCTCGAGCTGCTCGAGCGAGAGTTCGCGCGCCGGGCGCGGCACCTCGAGGAACAAGCGGGTGCGATCGAGCCGAAGCTGCGCGAGCGCGGGCTCAAGCTCACCCCCGCCGAGGCCGCCTGCTTCATCGCCGATTTCTTCGCCCCCGAGCAGGATGCGACGACCTGGTTCGTGCTCGAGACCGAGTTCCTGCTGCTCGCCATGCGCGACCCCTCCATCGCGCCCGGGCACCACGAGTTCATGGACCGCTTCTACGCCGGCATCTCGGGCGCCGTCGAGAGCGTCATCGCAGCCGCCGGCCGGCGCTTCGTGCTCCCGGCCGAGCGGGCGATGCCGGTGCTGAGCGGCGTCTACGAGCGGGCGCTGCGCACCGCCGCCCTCGCCGGCACGGGAGCGAGCGGCGGCACGGACGAGCTCGGCGACCGCCTCGCCGAGCTGCTCTTCGCGCTCACCGAGGCCACTGAGGCTGCTGGGGTCACAGAGGCCGCCGGGCCTTAGGCATCGAGAAGCACGAGCGGGAGCCACGCCTTCCCGTCCATGTGTCACGCTGCTAGCCTCTAGACATGACACTGAACGATCGCATTACGGTAGATCCGGCCGTTGCTCACGGTCGGCCTGTCATTCGCGGCACCAGGATGCGGGTCGCTGACATACTCGCGCTCCTCGCATCGGGCGCGAGTAGCGATGAGATCCTTGAGGATTACCCCTACCTCCAGGCAGAGGATCTGCGCGCCAGCCTGCAATACGCGGCGTCGCAAGCAGATCACGCCGTTCTTCTCGCTTCCTGAACGCATGCGCTTCCTCGTCGACGCGCAACTGCCGCCCGCGCTCGCACGAATGATTGCAGAGGCCGGGCACGAGGCCGACCACGTCATCGATGTCGGGGCAGGCTCGATGACCGACCAGGAGATCTGGAAAGTAGCATCGGAGAACTCAGCGGTCATCGTCACCAAGGATGAGGATTTCTCACTGATGGGCGCTGGCGAAGACGGCGTTCCCTGCATCGTCTGGATCCGACTCGGGAATACGACCAGACGCGCTTTGCTCGAATGGTTCGCCCCTCTGCTGCCGCAGATCATCGACGCGATCAAGGCGGGCAACAAGCTCATCGAGATTCGCTAGTGTGTCGCGTCGTCAACTTACTGTGAGAGCTAGCCCGTCGGTTCCCCGGCAGCCGCAGGCAGTATCCCACTCTAGGATGGAACCGTGCTGCTTTCAGACCGCGACATCAAGGCCGAGCTCGAGTCCGGGCGCATCGGCCTCGCCCCCACCGAGCCCGAGATGGTGCAGCCGTCGAGCGTCGACGTGCGGCTCGACCGCTACTTCCGCCTCTTCGACAACCACAAGTACGCGGTGATCGACCCGGCCGAGGAGCAGCCCGAGCTCACCCGTCTCATCGAGGTGGACCCCGAGGAGGGGTTCATCCTCCACCCCGGCGAGTTCGTGCTCGGGTCGACCTACGAGCAGGTCCGGCTGCCCGACGACGTCGCCGCCCGCCTCGAGGGCAAGAGCTCGCTCGGCCGCCTCGGCCTGCTCACCCACTCCACCGCCGGCTTCATCGACCCCGGCTTCGAGGGGCACGTCACCCTCGAGCTCTCGAACGTGGCGACGCTGCCGATCCGCCTCTGGCCCGGCATGAAGATCGGCCAGCTGTGCTTCTTCAGGCTGACGTCGCCCGCGGATCGCCCCTACGGGGCCGGCGCCACCTATTCGCGCTACCTCGGGCAGCGCGGCCCGACCGCCTCCCGCTCGTTCCAGAACTTCCATCGCGCCGATGTCACCATCACCGACGCGGGCGCGACTGGGGCCTGACCCACGCTGAGCTCGGGCGGCGCTGAGCTCGGGCCGTGCTGCGTTCGGGCCGTGCTGCGTTCGGGTGGCGCTGGGTCGGTCGCCTACCGCCCGCGGATGATCTCGGCGATAACCGCCCAATCCCCGCCCCGCAGTGCGTCATCGGCGAGCGCCGCCTCGAAGAGCTCACGCAGCGCGGGCGCGGCCGGCAGGGCCGCCCCGAGCTCCGTGGCGGCGTTCTCGGTGAGCGTCAGATCCTTGAGCCCGAGCTCGGCGGCGAACGCGGCGGGGAAGTACGAGCGCTCGGCGATGATCCTGCCGTAACCGGTGTAGACGCCACCCGCGAACGAGGTGTCGGTGATGATGTCGACGAACGCCTGGCCGTCCACGCCGCCGCGCTCGACCAGGTTGATCGACTCCCCCAGCGCCTGGAGGGCGTGGATCAGGTTGTAGTTGAAGGCGATCTTGACGAGCGTCGCCAGGGCCGGGCGCTCGCCGATGTGCCAGATCTTCCTGGAGAGCGCGTCGAGCACGGGGCGGGCCTCGTCGAGCACGGCCTCTCCGCCTCCAGCGACGATGCCCAGCTGCCCGGCGCGCGCCACCGCGGGTCGTCCCATCACCGGCGCGGCCAGGTAGCGCACTCCTGCGGCGCGGTGCCTGGCGTCGAGCTCCTCGGCGAGCTCCATGCCGATGGAGGCCATGTTGACGTGGAGGCCGCCCGCCGCCGACGCGAGTGTCGCCTCGTCGAACACGGCGCTCACTGCCCGGTCGTCGGCGAGCATCGACACGACGACGTCCGCCGAGAACGCCTGGGCCGCCGACGCGAGGCGGACCGCGCCGGCCGCGACGAGAGGATCGGCGGCTGCGGCCGTGCGGTTCCACACCCTCACCTCGAACCCCGCCTCGAGCAGGCGCGCGGCCATCGCCGCACCCATGTTGCCGAGACCGATGAAGCCGATGGTCGTCATGTGCGTTCCTCTCTCACGGGTCACTCGTCGACAGCGCGCATGATTTGCCCGGATCGAATGGGCAAGAGCTCTACGAACCGCGCAACCGTATCGGTCTGCAGGTGCGAGGGGAGAGTGGCGGCGAGCGCGGCGATCAACTCGGGCATACCCTCAGCCACCCCACGCGCCCAATCCGTCAGATCCTCTCTGTCGAGGCCGGCCTCGCGCGCGACGGCCTTCCACTCGAACCAACTCTGCTGCCCCGCCTCGTAGTCGGCAGCGATCCGCATCGAGAGCTTCGTGCGGTGCAGCGCTGCGCCGAGCGCCCGCTGATCGTCTCCCTCCCGCCCCAGGTAGGGGATCAGGCTGCTCACGTCGTAGAGCGGCGCCAGGTCGACCCCGTCCGGCCCGATGAACACCGAGTAGTTCTTGGCGTGCGCGTCGGTGTTCAGCATCATCCACGAGAACACGAGTGCCTGGACGAATCGCGCCCGAGCTCGAATCCTCCTCCCCTCGGGTACATGCTCGCCGAGCATGCGCAGTATCTCCCGATAGCCGGGTCCGCCCCTCGACTCGTACTTCTGCAACCGGGTTCTTCCCAGCGACTGCGCCAGATCCTCCTGGTGCAGCCGAATGATCGACCCGTCCGCGCCACTCACACGATCGAAGCGGCGCACGACAAGTGCATGCTCTCCGGCGAACTCGCCGATCTCAACCTCGGCCGTCGGCAGCCCGGCGAAGCTCGCCGCCGTCATCGTCAGATACTCGATCAGCTCCCCATCAGACAATCCCTGCACCCGCGGCTTGAAGATGTGCGTCGTCGGATGCACTCCGCTGGGCTCATACCAGCCTTCACCGATGTTGCCGAGCGAGAACTTGCCCTGCGCGCCTCCGAGAGAGAAGTAGCCCGTCTCGGATTCCCGACTCCTCCAGAGAGAGTCATCCCTTCGGATCTCCGCGATCCGATCGGCGACCTGCGTCTCTGACACGGGAGCCCGACTCCCCGCCCGGTTCGGGTCGATCCCGGGCCGCGCGAACTGGATCGCACCGGCGACGTCCTCGCCGTACTCCGCGAGCAAGAAGAAGGGCTCATCCGTGGGGAGCCCGGCCTCGACGGCCCAGCGTTCCCGCACCTCGGCGTTGTCGGGCAGCAGATTGTCCAGGAACGCGGTGAGCACGTCACCCTCGTGCGGCCGCGGTCCGAGCGGCAGCGAGAGGCTGACCGGCATGGCCGCGGGGTCGTCGAACCACTCGTCCCGGTACCGCATCCGGTACCGTTCGGGGGCGAGCCGCTCCAGCTCTGCGACGGGAACGCCGTAGAGATAGACGTCAAGACGCGAGTCCATCAGCCTGGCTCCCTCTCCGCCGGTTGGTCACCGGGTTCCTCTCCCGAGGCGCCCCGCAGGCGCCTGAGCATCGAAGGGGGCATCTTCCGGATCGCCTCCGCCAACCGCTCCGCCTCGTCTTCGGCGAATCCGCTCGCCCGTCGAGCGACCTCAGCCCACTGCGGGCTCGACATTCGCTCGACCCTGGCGCCGAGCGCGTCGAAGGTCGCACTCGGGATCAGAGAAGGCCGATCCTCCCCCTGGCCCGCAGGAGCGCGGCTCGGCGCCCGCACCTCCCAGACCAGATCGAGTGCGTCGAGCACCGCGAGCAGTCGCTGCACGCCGGCGCCGTCCCGACCCTGCTCCAAACGGGAGACCCACTGCCGAGTGGCATCGACCCTCTCGGCGAGCTCCGTCTGCGACAGGCCGCGTTCGACGCGGCGACGGCGGATCCGTTCGCCGAGATCCGCGGAACTCGTGATGATCAACTCCGCCTCCTGGAATGGGAGCGTTCCACTCGAACGCTATGGAACGATTATATTCCATTATGCGCAGATGGAACAGTGTTCTTCCACACGGGCGAACTCCCGTTCACGCGATCGGGCGCTCGGAGGGCGGCATCTCAGCGGCCTCCTCGAGCGCGATCCCGATCGGCCTGCTTCGCCAGCATCTCGTTGTAGGCCGCCAGCTCGGCGTCGCCCGAGCGATCCGCGGCACGATCCTTGCGCTTCTGCTCCTTGTCGTCGCTGCGCGACCACTGGACCGCCACGATGAGCGCGAGCGCGAGCGTCGGCAGCTCGCCGATGCCCCAGGCGATGCCGCCCCCGGCGTTCTGATCCTCGAGCGGGGTCGCGCCCCAGGTGCGCCCCATCGCCCCGTACCAATCGGCGAGCATCAGTCCATCGCCCGTCATCATGGTCACGCCGAAGAAGGCGTGCGACGCCATGGTGGCGAACAGGGTGGCGATGCGCAGCGGGTACGGGAAGCGGTAGGGCACCGGGTCGATGCCGATCATCGAGAGGCTGAACAGGTAGCCGGAGATGAGGAAGTGCACGATCATCCACTGGTGCCCGAGATGCTCTTCGGCGGCCCAGCGGGCGATCGGCGTGAAGTAGAAGACCCAGAGCGAGCCGGCGAACATGACGGCGGCGACGACCGGGTGCGTGATGAACTTCGAGTACGGGGTCTGCACGGTCCAGAGGATCCACTCGCGGCCTCCCCACGATCCGTCCTGCCGCTTCTCCACCGCCCGCAGCGCCAGTGTCACCGGTGCGCCGAGCACCAGCACCAGCGGGATCAGCATGGTGAGCATCATGTGGCCCAGCATGTGCACGCTGAAGAGGTACTGCTCGTAGGCGTTCAGCGCGCCGTTCGTCGTGTAGAAGAGCATCGCGAGACCGCCGAGCCAGGCGATCGTGCGGCCGATCGGCCAGCGGTCGCCGCGACGGTGGAGACGGATCGCACCCGCCAGATAGAGGATCGCGCCGAAGAGGCAGACGAGCGTCCAGGCGAGGTCGAACTTCCACACGGTGAGGTAGCTCGTCGCGGTCAGCTCGGGTGGCAGGGGGTCGCCCGTCAGCCACTCCGCCGGCGACACCGTGGGGCTCTCGGTCGCGCGCGCCGACTCGAGCGCGACGGGGGTCGCGCTGCGGCCGAGCGCCCCGGCGAGACCGCTCGCCGCGCCGATGACCGCGAGCTCGGCGATCACCAGCCAGGCGAAGATCCTCCTGCCGCGCGCACCCCTGGCCCCGCCGGCGCCCGTGCCCGTCGTGCCCGGATCCGCGATCCGCGGGATCGCCCACTGCCGCCAGGCGACGCCGAAGACGCCGAGGCCGATGAGGGCGACGGTCTTCAGCACCACGAGCTGCCCGTACCCCGAGCCGAAGAGGGCGTCGAGGCTGCCGATGCGCATCCAGGCGCTCACCACTCCCGAGGCGGCCACGCCGATGAAGGCGAGCAGGGCGAGCGACGAGTAGCGCGAGACGATGAGCGAGAGGCGCGGGAGGTCGACCTTGCGCGAGACGAAGACCAGCGCGACCAGGCCGCCCAGCCACACCGAGGCGCCGATCAGGTGCACGAGCAGCGAGTTCACCGCCTGCGCATGGCCGGAGGCGCCCGCGGCGTGACCCTGCTGGGCCAGCGGCAGCGCGGTGGCGAGGGCCGCGACCAGGGCGAGCAGCACCCAGCGGCGGTCGCGCACCGCGAAGCAGAGCACCGTCGTCGACGCGGCCAGCAGCAGCTCGATCAGCCACAGCTGCCCGAGCTCGAACTCGGTCACGAACTGCGCGAGCCCCGCGCCGAACGACGCGTCGCCCGAGAAGGCGAGGCCGGTGACGTCGAGATAGGTGAAGAGGATCGTGGCGGCGCTCGCCACGGTGAGCACCGCTGCGCCCGCCGCGGCCAGGTCGAGGGCGGTGCGCCATTCCGGGCGGTCGGGGCTCAGCATCCACACCGCCGTGACGAGCGCCCCGATCAGCACCGCCATGCCGATGTTCACGAAGGTGCGCGCGATCGGCAGCCCGTAGCGCACCAGGTCGCCGGGGTCGGCGATCGTGCGCTCCGCGGCGGCGCCGCCCAGCGCGAGGCCCGCTATCAGTGCGACGAGGGTGGCCGCCAGCAGCGCGGCGGGCGCGAGGATGCGAAGCGAGCGGGGCACGCCCTCCATGCTACGCGCTGCGGATGCGCCGCATCTGGGGGCTCGGGGATCCCGCTCAGGCGGCCGGATGGGAGCGGCGCACATGCAGCCGCCAGCGCTCGGGACCGCGGTCGAGGTAGTCCACCTCGAAGAGGCCGGGTGCGCGCTCTTCGAGCTGCTGCAGCAGGGGGACGGGGTCGTGCGTCGCGGAGAGGACGATCGCGAAGCCCGGTCTCAGGCCGTCGAGCGCCCCGAAGATCGCGGCGTGGCGCACCGCGTGAGGGATCGTCTGCACGTCGAGCTCGGGCGTGCCCTCGTCGTGGCCGCCGCAGGCGCAGCCGCCGTCGCCCACCGCGCCGGCCGCGGCCTCGCGATTCGGGTGGATCTCGATGTCCGCCATACCGGTCCTCCTCGTGGCTCCGTCTGCCGCATCACGCTCGTCGCAGATAATTATTACACTGTTACATGTGGAAAATAATCAAGCGGAGCCGCAGCGCAGATCCTCGACGGGCCGGCGCCACTCCCCGACCCGGGAGGCGATCCTGCACGCTCTCGATGCCCGCCCCGGGCCGACCTCGATCGCCGCCCTCGCCCGGGCCACCGGCCTGCACGAGAACACCGTGCGCGGCCACCTCACCGCCCTCTGGCGAGACGGCTACGTGGAACGCACCAGCGAGACGCCGGAAGGCCGCGGTCGCCCATCGTGGCTGTGGCAGGCGAAGGATCGCCACCCCGACTCCCCCTACGCCGCCCTCGCGGGCGTGCTCGCCGAGACGGTCGCCCGCCTGAGCCCGTCGCCCGAAGAGGACGCGCGGGAGGCGGGCCGGGCCTGGGGTCGGCGGATCGCGGCGGCCGATGCCGTGCGTGCGACCGGAGCGGCCGGGTCGTCGCCCGTCGCAGTGCGGAACCGGGTGATCGACGTGATGCGCGACCAGAGCTTCGCCCCGCGACTGCGAGGCGAAGGGGACGGCCGAGACGACGGCGATCCCGTGATCGTGCTACGCCAGTGCCCGCTGATCGACGCCGCGACCGGCCACTCCGACGTGGTGTGCTCGGTGCATCTCGGGATGGTCCTCGGCGTGGCCGAGCAGCTCGGCGCCCGCGACACCGGGTCGGAGCTCGTGCCGTTCGCCGCTCCCGGGGAGTGCGTGCTGCGCCTGGCGGTCGCCGGATGAGCGGCGACCGGCGCACCGCCGCCCGGCCGACCAGCGCCCGGCCGACCGGAGCCCGGCGGCGCCCCTCCGCGCGCCTGATCTGGATGCTGCCCGGCGGCCTCAGCCTGCTCGCGGGCCTCGACGCGGCCCTGCTGCTGCTCGGCCTGCCCGCGCCCGTGACGACCGCCCGCCTGCCCGAGACGCACGGCATGCTGCTCGTCATCGGCTTCATCGGCACCCTGATCTCCCTCGAGCGGGCGACGGCTCTGCGCCGCTGGTACGGCTACGCAGCGCCCGCCCTGCTGGGTCTCGGAGGCATCCTGCTGATCACCGACCCGGTGCCGCTCGTCGCTGCGAAGGCCGTGCTGGTCGCGGGAACCGCGGCGCTCACCGCGCTCTACGTCCCGCTCTGGCGACGGCGGCACGACGTCCAGCTGCTCGTGCAGCTGCTGGCGGCCGCATTCGCGCTGGCGGCCACGATCCTCTGGCTCGGCGGCACCGCCTTCGCACTGCTGCTGCCGTGGCTCTTCGCGTTCATCGTCCTCACCATCGCGGCCGAGCGGGTGGAGCTCGCGATCACGCTGGGCCCTGGCGCGGGCAAGCGGCTGCTCGTGCACGCCTGGTCCGTGGCCGCGGCGCTGCTGATCGGCCTGGCGAGCGCTCAGCTGGGCGCGATGGCGCTCGGCATCGCGTTCCTCGCGCTCACGTTCTGGCTGCTGCGCCACGACATCGCCCGCAAGACCATCCGCACCACCGGCGCCACGCGCTACATGGCGGCCTGCATGCTCGGCGGCTACTTCTGGCTCGCGGTCGCGGGCGCCGTGCTCGTGATCGCGGTGCCGGTCGGGTTCCCGCAGGCGCAGCCGGCCTACGACGCCGTGACGCACGCGATCCTGCTCGGCTTCGCGATGTCGATGATCATGGCTCACGCGACCACGATCCTGCCCGCGATCCTGCACATATCGCTGCCCTACCGAGCCGCGTTCTGGGTGCCCGCCGCGATGCTGCACGCGAGCCTCGTCGTGCGCATCCCGCTCGGCGACGGCCTCGGTCTGCGCTGGGCGTTCGTCGCGGGCGGCGCGCTCGGCATCGCCGCGCTGCTCGTGTTCGTGCTCACCGCCGTCGTCAGCGCCATCGTCGGGAGCGCCGCCGTCATCAGCACCGTCGGGCCACCGAAGAGCGCTGCCGAGACGCCGGAGAAGCAGGAATCCGATGACTGATCGCGGCGCCGACCGCGCCCCCGGCCGCGGCTTCTGGGCGATGCGCGACCTGCCGACGATGCTCTGGCTGATCCTCGCGGTGCTCGCGGCGGTCTTCCACCGTCAGCTGCCTGCTGCGAGCTGGCTGCTGCTGCACCTGCTCTTCCTCGGAGCGATCACGCACGCGATCCTGGTCTGGAGCCAGCACTTCGCCGTCGCGCTCACCCGCAGCGCCCTCACCCTCCGCGACCGTCGCAATCAGAACCTGCGCCTGATCCTCGCGAACGCGGGCATCGCGCTGGTGCTGCTCGGCGTGCCGCTCGCGATGTGGCCGCTCACCGTCGCAGGATCCGGGCTCCTCATCGTCGCCGTGCTCTGGCACGCGGCGTCCATCGGCCTGCGGCTGCGGGGCGCGCTGCGCGGCGGCCTGACCGGCCCGTTCGCCCGCACCGTCCGCTACTACGCGGCGTCGGCGCTGTTCCTGCCGGTGGGCGCGGCGCTCGGCGCCTGGCTCGCCGGCCCCGGCGACACCGAGGGGCGCCTGGTCCTCCCCCACGCCATCATCAACGTGCTCGGCTGGGTGGGGCTGACGGTCGCGGGCACGCTCGTGACCCTGTGGCCGACCATGCTGCGCACGCGGGCCGACGACCGGGCGGCGCCTCATGCGGCGCGGGCGCTCCCCGTGCTCGCGGGGGCGGTCGTCGCGGCCGCCGCGGGCGCGGCCGCCGCCGCCCCGCTGATCGTCGCCATCGGCTTCGCCGGTTACACCGCGGGTCTCGCGCTGCTGGGCCTCGCCTTCGTCCGCACCGCGCGGCGCACGCCCCCGCGCAGCTTCGCGACGCTCTCGGCCGGCGCCGCCGTGCTGTGGTGGGCGGCCTGCCTCGTCGTGCTCACCCTCCGCAGCGCTGAGGCGGCGGCCACGGGCGCCGGCCTCGCTCCCATCCGTCAGGCGATCGACTGGGCGGCCCCGTTCCTCGCCGCCGGCTTCGCGGCGCAGATCCTCGTCGGCGCCCTCAGCTACCTCGTGCCCGTGGCCATCGGCGGCGGCCCGGCACCGGTCCGCATCGGCACGGCGACGCTCGACCGGCTCGGGCCGCTGCGCATCGCCGTCGCGAACACCGCCCTCTTCGTCTGCGCGCTGCCCGTGCCGAGCCTCGTCCGCGTCGGAGCCTCGGGGCTCTACCTGGCCGCGATGGCGCCGTTCGTCGTGCTGGTGCTGCTCGCGATCAAACGGCAGGCGCAGGCGAAGCGGCGGGGCGCCGATCCGGCACTCGTACGGCGGAAGGGGAAGGATCCCGGCGGCGCTGAGCAGACCTCCCGCCGCCCCGCTCACCGCGCGGGCCAGGCGATCGCCGGCCTCGTCGCGGTGGTGCTCGTGGCCGCCATCGGGGGAGCGCTCGACCCCCAGGCCCTCGGCTCGGCGAGCGTCTCTGCCCGGCCTCTGGGCACGACGGCGAGCGCGGGCGCCGCGGACGCCCCGGTCCAGACGGTCCGGGTCACGGCGGCGGACATGCGCTTCACCCCGAGCAGGATCGAGGTGCCCGCCGGGACCCGCCTCGTGATCGAGCTCGAGAACACCGACGCGACCCAGGTGCACGATCTCGTGCTCGCGAACGGCGCGGGCGGCGGGCGGCTGGCGCCCGGCGAGAGCGGCACGATCGACGCGGGCGTCATCACGGGCAACCTCGACGGCTGGTGCTCGATCGTCGGGCACCGCCAGATGGGGATGACGCTGCAGGTGGTGGCGACCGGCGCGTCGGGATCGGGTGCGTCGGGATCGGGCACCGCGGCATCAGGCATCGCGACGAACGGCCACGGGGGCCACGGCGGCGCGGCCGGCGGCACCGGCGAGAGCGCCGCCTCGCTGATCGACCTGACGCGGGCCCCGGGCGACGACTTCGAGGCCTCCGACGCCGTGCTGCCAGAGCTGCCGGCCGCCGCCGGGCCCGTGACGCACCGCATCGAGCTGCCCGTCACCGAGCAGGTGCAGGAGGTCGCACCGGGCGTGCGCCAGCGGCTGTGGACGTTCGGCGGTTCGGCGCCGGGACCGATCCTGCACGGTCGCGTCGGCGACGTCTTCGAGGTGACACTCGTGAACGACGGCACGATCGGGCACTCGATCGACTTCCATGCCGGGTCGCTCGCCCCCGACGAGCCGATGCGCACCATCGCGCCCGGCGAGTCGCTCACCTACACCTTCACCGCGACCAGATCGGGCATCTGGATGTACCACTGCTCGACGATGCCGATGTCGGCGCACATCGCGAACGGCATGTACGGCGCCGTCGTGATCGAGCCCGAGGGGCTGCCGCGGGCGGATCGCAGCTATGTGCTCGTGCAGGGCGAGTACTATCTCGGGCCGCAGGGCGGGGAGGTCGACGTCGACCGGGTCGCCACCGGGCAGCCGGATCTGGTGACGTTCAACGGCTACGCCGCGCAGTACGATCACGCGCCGCTGCCCGCGCGCGTCGGCGAGCGCGTGCGCATCTGGGTGCTCGACGCGGGGCCGAACCGGGCCTCCAGCTTCCACGTGGTCGGCGGGCAGTTCGACACGGTGTGGTCTGAAGGGCGCTATCTGATCGAGCGCGCCGAGGGCACGGGCTCGCAGGCGCTCGGGCTGCAGCCCGCGCAGGGCGGCTTCGTCGAGCTCGTGCCACCGGAGGCGGGCGACTACCCGTTCGTGTCGCACATCATGATCGACGCGGAGCGCGGGGCCCACGGCATCCTGCGCGTGCGGGACTGACCGCTGCATTCGCCGGTCCTCGGCCGATACGCCCGGAAACGGCGGAACCCCCGGCCGAGCGGCCGGGGGTTCCGCGCATCGGAAACCGAACTTACTTGACGGCGGCCTTCAGCTTCGAGCCGACCGACACCTTCACGCGCTTGCCCGCGGGGATGTCGATGGTCTCGCCGGTGCGGGGGTTGCGGCCGGTGCGCGCAGCGGTGGTCGCGGTCTCGAACGAGAGCCAGCCGGGGATCGAGACCTTGCCGCCCTTGGCGACGGTCTCCGAGACGGCCGAGAAGAGGCCGTCGAGCACAGCCGACACGGCGGCCTGGCTCTGGCCGGTCTCAGCGGCGACCTTGGCAACGAGTTCAGTCTTGTTCAGCGACATAGTGTGTCCTTCCGAGGGCGAGCTGCTGAGCCGTGCCCGTGATGATTGGCGCCCCTCCCGGGACTCGATCGGTTGATCGCGTACGAATCTACCCCAGAATCACGCCGAATCGGCGGAATCACGCGGATTTCGGGCGATTTTTTCAGGATCTTCCTGTGAATGAGCCCGCGCCGATGTCGGAATCGGCCTGCGGGGCGCGTGCGGGGCTCATGCCCCGAAGCGGTGCTCGACCCGCCGGATCGCCTCCGCGAGCATCAGCGCGCCTCCTCGCCGTCGGAGAACCGGTGACGAGGAGGCGCGAGCCCGAGCGGCTCAGCGAGCCATGAGCTGAGCGACGTAGCCGGTGTTGAACTCGCCCGAGCGGAAACCAGCACTGTCGAGGATCTCGCCCTGGAACCCGGCCGTGGTCGTCACGCCGTCGACGACGAGCTCGTCCAGAGCCCGCAGCGTCCGTGCGATGGCCTCGTCCCGATCGTTCCCCCAGCAGATGAGCTTGCCGACCATCGAGTCGTAGAACGGGGGGATCGCATAGCCCGTCTCGATGTGCGAGTCGAACCGCACCCCGAACCCGCCGGGCGCCCGGAACCCCTGGACGGTGCCCGGGTTCGGCGCGAAGTTCTGGGCGGGATCCTCCGCGTTGATGCGGCACTCGATCGCATGCCCCTTCAGCCGGATCTCGTCCTGCGTCAGCGCGAGCGGCGCACCGCCGGCGATCTCGAGCTGGAGCTTGATCAGGTCGACCCCGGTCACCATCTCCGTGACCGGATGCTCGACCTGGATGCGGGTGTTCATCTCGATGAAGTAGTACTTGCGCTCGACGTTGTCGAACACGAACTCCACCGTGCCGGCGTTCTTGTACCCCACCTCGCGGCACAGGGCGACCGCCGCCGCCGCGAGCCCCGCGCGAAGATCCGCGTCGAGCACCGGGGAGGGGGATTCCTCGACGAGCTTCTGGTTGCGGCGCTGCGCCGTGCAGTCGCGCTCCCCGAGATGCAGCACCGTCTCGCCGTCGGAGACGACCTGGATCTCGATGTGCCGGATGTCGGTGAGATAGCGCTCGATGTACACGGAGGGATCGCCGAAGGCGACCTCCGCCTCCGACATGATCTCGGACAGATCCTTCTCGAGGGTCTCGGCGGCCTGCACGACCCGGAGCCCGCGACCGCCGCCGCCGGCGGACGCCTTGATCAGCAGCGGATACCCGACCTCGGAGGCGACCTGCAGGGCCTCTCGATAGTCGCTGATGGCCCCGTCGGAGCCGGGAACCGTGGGCACGTTCGCGCGCCGGGCGATCTTCTTCGCCTCGATCTTGTCGCCCATGCGGGAGATGACCTCGGACGACGGCCCGACGAACCCCATCCCCTCCGACTCGCAGAGTGCCGCGAACTCGGCGTTCTCCGCGAGGAACCCGTACCCCGGATGGATCGCATCGGCGCCGAACGCCTGCGCGGCGCCGATCACCAGCCGGGGATCCCGATAGCTCAGCTTCGCGTTGGCCGGGCCGATGCACACCGCCTGATCGGCGAGCTTCACCGGCAGGGAGTCCGCGTCCGCCTCCGAATAGGCGACGATGCTCCTGATCCCCAGCTCCTTGCACGCGCGCACGACCCGCAGCGCGATCTCGCCGCGGTTGGCGATCAGCACACCTCGCAAGCCCGCCATCGCTCAGGCCTGCTTGATCACGAACAGCGGCTGGCCGTACTGCACCGCCGCCTCGTTCTCGACGAGCACGCGGGTGACGGTTCCGCTCACACGGGCCTCGACGTTGTTCATGAGCTTCATCACCTCGACGATGCACATGACCGTGTCGGGCTGAACGGCGTCGCCGACCGACACGAACGTGGGGGCGCCCGGCTGCGGCGACGCGTAGAAGGTTCCGACCATCGGCGCCTTCACGACGACCTCGCCCGTGGCGAGCTCGAGCTCGCCGCTCGGCGCCGCGGGAGCCGCCGGCGCCGCAGCCGCCGGTGCGGCGGCCGGGGCGGGCGCTGCAGCCGGAGCGGCGGGCGCTGCGGCTGCGACAGGAGCGGCGGCAGGAGCCGCGGCCGGGGCGGCGGGGGCAGCCGCGTGGCCGCGGGAGTGCTCGTTCTTCGAGATGAACAGCTCCACGTCGCCGACCTTCAGCGACAGCTCGCGCACTCCCTCGGTCAAGTGCGCCCACTCGACGATCGCCTTCAGCTCTTTAATATCAGTACCGTTCACCGACATCTCACTCACTCCTTCTCCAACACGATTTCAAGATCGCTCGTCTTCAGCGACTGCACGCCGCTGTCGGAACTCTCATACAGGGACTCGATCAGGCCGAGCAGAGGGCGCGGAACCTCGTCGGGGTTGCCGCCCGAAGCCACCGTCTTCTTCATCTCGTCCACCTGCGTGCCGGCGAACATCGCCCGCAGCAGCAGCTCATCGATATCCGCCGACGGATACCGCTCCCGCAGCCCCGGCAGCATCGGCGGGATCGGCGCGGGCTCGGGCGCGATGTCCGAGGCGCCGTTCTCCAGGATCAGCTCCAGCACGTCGGGGTCGATCGGGGCGAGCAGCTTCCCGTAGTACCCGAGGGCGTACTTCTTCACCTCGTTCGGCACGATGCTGTAGCGATCGCCGGAGACCACGTTCAGCACCGCCTGCGTCCCCACGTGCTGCGCGAACGGGGTGATCATGATCGGGTACGCGAGTTCCGCGCGCACCCGTGCGGTCTCGAGCAGCAGCTCCTCGTAGCGGTCCGACATTCCCGCGACCTCGAGCTGCATGTGGAAGTTCGACAGCATGCCGCCAGGCAGCTGGTGCATGTAGTGCATGCCGTCGTACTCCATCGGAGCGCCCAGCGGCTTGCCCTCGGTCTCGGCGATCTCGGTGATGCGATCGCTGATCGCCGCCACGCGGTCGTCGTCGACGTTCACGACGTAGCCCAGCGCCCGCAGATCCTTCGCGACGCGCTGGATCGAGGGCTGGCCGGTGCCGTTCGCGAGCGGAGCGATCGACGTGTGCAGCACGTCGGCACCGCCCTCCACCGCCTCCAGATAGACGAGCGGCGACAGGCCCGTCATCGAGTGCGTGTGCACCTCGAGCGGCCGGTCCCCCATCACCGCCTTGAGCTTCGGGATCAGCACGCGGGTGCGCTCCGGCGTGAGCAGGCCGCCCGCATCCTTCAGCATGATCGCGTCGACGTCCGCGCGCTCGATCAGCTCGATCGTCTTCTGCACGAAGAGCTCGTCGGTGTGCACGGGGGATTCGCAGAACGAGACCGCTCCGAACGTCGAGGCCCCCAGCTGCTTCGCGCGGATCAGGCCCGGCACGATGTTGTCGTAGTCGTTGAGGCCGTCGAACGAGCCGATCACCCGGAAGCCGTTCGCATACAGCCGATCCACCCAGTTCTCGATGATGTCGTCGGCGAGGAAGTCGAACGCCGCGATGTTCCGCGACCGGATCAACGCGCGGAACTTCTGCTCGGGAGCCGCCCGGTGCATCAATCGCACCCGCTCCCAGGGGTCCTCCTTCAGATACCTGACAGAGACGTCGAACTGGATCGGCGCCACGAGATCGACCTGCTCGAAGCCGGCCGCGGCGAAGTCATCCACCATCGACAGCATGTGATCGGTGCGCATCCGCGTCGCCCACAGACTCTGATGCCCATCGCGCAGCGTCGTATCGACGATGCGGATCTCTCGCTCGCTGCCCGGGGGACGACCCCCCAGGCTCATGATCGTCGCGATCGGCTCTCGATCGGTTTCCGTCATCAGTGACACCCCTTTGCAAATGAGCCAGTTTTTCATATAATGAAAGCATCTGGCGTCTCACGCCAACAGTATGAAAGTAATAGACTTCGTTGTCAAGCAGGAAAGAAGTTATGGCAACCACCATCCAGTCCGTCGATCGCGCAGCGCAGATCTACCTCTACATCGCCGAGCACCCCCGGGTGCAGGCCTCGGAGATCACCAGGCACTTCGGTCTCGCAGGTCCCACGGCGCACCATCTGCTGAGCACCCTGGTGCAGACCGGCCTGCTGCGGAAGGACCCGGAGCGGCGCTACGAGCTCGGGCCCGCCAGCGAGAAGATCGTCGAGGGCGCGCTCCGTCAGTTCCGCCCCCCGGCCGAGATGCGGGTGGCGCTCAACGAGTTCGCGCGCCGAACCGGCGAGTCGTGCTATCTCACGGCCTGGCGCGGCGACCAGATCTCCATCGTCGCCGCCGTCGAGGGCAACCAGGCCGTGCGCGTCTCCGGCCTGGTGGTCGGCTACACCGAGAACATCCACGCACGCGTCGGAGCGCGCGTGATGCTCGCCTACGCCGACCCCGAGCTGCGCGACTGGATCCTCGCCGGCTACGACTACGCCGCGGTCACCCCGAACACGGTTCGCAGCCGCGAAGAGCTCGACGCCGTGCTCCAGCAGATCCGCGACACCGGCGTGGCCATCGACCGGGAGCAGCTGCAGGTGGGGGTTCATTCGCTCGCCGCTCCAATCCTCATCGATGGCGAGGTGCGGGCTGCGCTATCGCTCACCTCGCCGCTCGACCGCTTCCGGCAGAACGAAGCCGACTATCTGCATGCGCTACGGGATTGCGCTGCACTCGCCGACATCACTTCGGACTAGCCTCGTCAACGGTCGGCAAGCCGGGGAAAGTGCCTCAGCCCTCTCCGGGCCCTCAGACGTCCCCGGATACGCGAAAGCGGGGCGGATCCCGAAGGATCCGCCCCGCTTCTCGAAGGCTACGGCCGAGCCGTTACCAGCTCG
>JBFXIT010000009.1:0-24367 GCA_050175655.1 Leucobacter sp. | reverse complement strand
GAAGCAGCCTGCCGGAGAGGGTCTCTGACCCGCGCCCATTCGGCCGGATTCCGCGTCGCGTCGCACAGTCGTGCGACGCGCATTCGGGAGGTGTTCTTCTATGGCCGCTGGCCTGAAACTCGATGACCAAGCGCTTTCAGCTGCGGGTCAGGCGTTGGTGACCGCATCCTTCGTCATGGTGAACGGAAATGCGCGAGTGCCGTCTGTGCAGTTGCAGAGCCTTACCGGCATCGGTGCTCGAGTTGACCTCTACTTGCGCGGGCTCGCGGTTGCCCGTGCGGCGCTCGCCGATGCCGCGAAGACTGCGAGCGTGGTCGTTGCAGACCTGATGCAAGAGAGTTCTGCGCTCGATGCTTTGATCGCGGGCAATCTCGGCACCGGTTTTGCGGTCGGAAAGGGGAGATCGTGAGCAGCCGATTGCCCTCGGTGAGCGGGCTGCTCTCCGGCAAGCTGAAGACGGGAGGCATCGATGAGATCGATGCCGCGGCTCGCTATGCGGGGGAGGTGCGTGTCGACAGCAGCCAATACGGAGCCTCTGTGAGAGGAGCGGGCGGGCATATCTCAGGTGCGGAGAGCCAGGCACTCATCGGTGTGCAGACGAAGATCGTGGATCGGCTTCTGCCGGGAGCAGAGGTGCTGCAGCAGTCGGCGAGCGATGCGAAATCGGCATTCAACAGCTACGCATCGGCGATCACCGTGATCCATGCTGAGGCTGGTCAGCTCAGTTCACGAGTCGATAGCTGCCTTCGGACTATTGGCGATTCGACCTCGGCCATCGCGAGGATCTCGCTGGCAATCCGTGCCCCCTATGGGTACCAGTGGAACATTGCACCCTCGCCGATCATGCCCGAGCCGAGGCTGGATGCGAGCCGCGCACCTGAAACTCCAGAAGAGCGAGAGGCGGTACTCCGCATCCTCCGAGAGAGCTATGAAACGGAGTGGCGCAATGCGGTGCTCGCCTGGCAGGGCGCGCTCGACACCATCGGCAGTTCTCAGACACGCTGGAGGAGCCTCATCGAAGAGCGCGGTGACGCCGAACGAAGGCTCGTGGGTGCGCTCGATGATACCGCTGTCGGCCAACTCATCACCCTTGGTGCGGGTATGCCGGGTGGGCGCCGTCAGGCCATCGCCGTCGGTCTCACAGGAGAGATTCGGGGCAGAGCGATCATTGCGGTTGCGTTGGGCACTCGGCATCCACTGTTGAGAGGGCTGCTCGGCACCGACGATGGGGCGGGACTCTGGGATGCTCCGCCTGACCCGATCGCTGTTGGGGAATGGTGGTCGAATCTGCGCCCCGAGCAGAGAGACGAGCTGATTTCTCAGGTACCCACTGTGATCGGAAATCTTCCGGGTCTCCCCTTTACCGACCGTGATCGGGCGAACCGCCTTGTCCTCGATCACTACCGGCAGTATCCGAGCATGCTCGACCTCGACCAGTTGAAACTCATGGCGGAGGTGCAGCGGGTGCTCAACGTCGAGGCGAGTCAGGGGGTTCCTGATCCTCCGATCCAGCTGATCGCCCTGAGCATCGATGGCTCGGTGCCTAAGGCTGCCGTGGGGTACGGGAACCTTGACACGGCTACGCACGCCACCTGGAACGTGCCAGGGATGGACAATGATGCGCCAGTCGGACTCCCTGGGTGGGATCAGGCCAGTCGAAACCTCTTTGAGGCTCAGAAAGAACTTCACAGGCATTTCGGCTCGCCAGGGGTCGTGGCCTGGCTCGGTTACGACACCCCGGATAGACCGCCCGGAGATCTTGGGGTTCTGAGCGCGGCGGATGCACGGGCCGGTGCCGCGCGATTGGTCGTCGAGCTCGACGGTATGCACGCCACTCGCTCGCGGAGTGGGGGAGAGATGCCGATGACGAGTGTCGTGGCACACTCCTACGGCACCACCGTCGCCACGATCGCGCTCACCACGGTGAAACACCCGGTAGACGCGTTCGTCATGCTCGGCTCGGCCGGGCTCGATATGGAATTGGTGCCAAGCCTCGACGTGCTCAGAGTGGCGGAGGTATCGCCGGGGCAGAAGGCCATCTACACGACGAATGCGCAGAGGGATCATCTCGCTCCCCTCGGAGCCGCTGCCAGCGGTCGAGCGCTCCCGAACCCCGATGCGACGGCTCTCGGCGGATTCCAGAACTACGTTCCCGTATACGGCGGAGCGCTCTCCTTCTCGTCTGAAGGAGATCCTTCGAGAGGCTTGGAGCCTACGGATGGGCATTCCACGATCGGCGAAGGCGATAGGCATTGGCTGCAGCAGGGTGCGTCGGCATCGGAGGGACACGGCTATATGGATCCGCGGACCCAAGCGCTCGACACCGTTGCGAGGATCACCGCGGATCGGATTGACCCGGGTTTCAAGGAGTCGTTCACCGAGACGGAAGACCGATATGCGGGGCGGGTGCGTACACCCCTACCCGGGAGTGCATCTCGAGAGAAGGCAGGCGTGGAGTGATTTCAGCGGGAACGAAGAAAGGCGGAGGAATGCATTTCTCATTCCTTGCGGTCGTGGGGGTGGCCCTGGGATCGCTGTTGTTGACGGGATGCGTGAAGGAGGTGCCGCTCGTGTCTAAGACATCAGTGACGACGAATGTGACTCTGGAAGAGCAGTGGGCGTGGATGGAAGAGGAACTCGATCGCAGCACCGCGGGGAGCGGTGTGCCCGACGGTTGGTACAAGCATTTCGAGTCGCAGCAAGTCCCCTGGGATGCAGATCCCGCGAACCGGAAGATCATCATCAAGTCGTTGCTTCCGCGGGGCTGCGGGATGGGCGGGCAACTTGTTGAGCTACTGCTCAACGATGATGTGTCTGATCCGTTCGGGGTCGCTGAACGTATGCGGACCTTCTGGGAATCCGAGGGCTGGACAGTCACCGATATCTATCCGGAGCCCAACCCCGATGAGGTCTACTTCCGAGCAGATCGCGAAGACGGAGCGGGCCTGTCGTTCCGGGCAAGCGAGAGGGGGCTTGCTCTCATGGTTCTCACCTCCTGCTCGGTGAACAACACCGTGACGCATTGGGAGGACTACCTCGGCGTACCGAACACCTTCCAGGACGAACTGGAGATCCGTGAACAGGAAGACGAATAGTGCGACGACCCTCAGGCGGTACCGAGCCGGGTGCGGACGCTCACGCTATCCGGGAGCGTTCTTCAGCGGAAGCAGAGGCGGAGTGAATGCAGTGAGCATGAGGAACGGACTGAGAAAGCGATTCTCATTTCTTATGGTTTCGGGTCTGGCTCTGGGATCGCTGCTGCTGGTGGGATGCGTGATGGAGGCGCCGGTGGTGTCGGAGCGGAAAGTGTCGTCGAACTCGAGCCTCGATGAACTGCAGACTTGGGTAGTGGATGAGGTCGACGCGGTGATGGAGGCGACCGGGGTGAGCTCTGAATGGCTCGCGTTGGGTTGGGACGAAGAAGCGAGGTGGATCGGGGATCGGGAGTGGATCTTCGAGGCAACAGAGCGTCCGCAGTGCACGTTTAACGCAGGCGAGGCGAATCCTGCCTCGGTGGAGGTCATTCTTGCCACTGGCCCGTTGAAGCAAGATCCCTTTGTTCTGCTCGAGCAGGTGCGAGAGATGTGGATCGCGGACGGCTGGGAGGTGCATAACCTCTACGAGCCCGAACAAATACAGGTGAAGATGCTCGATATCGTCGCCAGGCGGAGTGACGGCTCGATGATGATGCTTGGCGCCAGCGACGTTGAGTCGGCGAAGGAACTGTTCCTGACGGTGAATTCGGTGTGCTCCAACCATTCCACCGTGGCCTGGTGATGTGGCAGCAAGGGGCCGCGCCGGACCGTCTGAGGCGGGCGTGGACGTCCGCAAATCATGCATCCATGGGCGCATAGACGACAAGAACAATAAAAAAGTAGAGGAACGAAATCATGGCAGACACGCAAGAACAGGTCAGCAAGCCCACCCTCGCCTTCATCGGCGCGTCATGGGTGGCGCTGCTGCTCGGAATGAGCACCTATCTCATCGGCCTCTTCAACGCGAACATGCAGTTGAACGAGAAGGGCTACTACTTCACCATCCTCATGTTCGGGCTCTTCGCCGCCGTCTCGCTGCAGAAGACCGTGAGGGACCGGGCCGAAGACATACCCGTCACGAACATCTATTACGGCCTCGCCTGGTTCTCCGTGCTGCTCGCACTCGCGCTGCTCGCGATCGGGCTGTGGAATGCGGGCACCCTCTCGCTCAGCGAGAAGGGCTTCTACGGCATCGGCTTCGCAATGAGCCTCTTCGCAGCGGTCGCAGTGCAGAAGAACGTGCGCGACCTCGCGAGGTTCCATCGCGAGGACCCGACGGAAGACGACTTCGGGAGCGAGCGGGATCAGGTCAACCCTTTCGCATAGGAGTCCCTCGATCACACTCATCCGAAGGCACCGCGAGGAAAGGCCGAGATGAAACTCAAGATCGGGGTGAGCGGCACGGGCGATGCTCGATACGACGTCACCCTGTCGTGCGACGTCACCACCACGGTGTCCGACGCGGCACGAGCTCTCATCCGCTCCGGGATCTTCGCAGGATCGAACCTCGAAGAGTTCGCCGCGCTCCGCAAAGGTCACGTCACTCTGTTGGGCAGCGCCGGTGGTCGAGAACGCCTGCTCGATCCAGCCGCGCCGATCGGTTCATCCGGGTTGCAGTCGGGCTGGCAGGTCACTGTCGTGAACGAGTTCGGCTCCCACGCTCCGCGCGCCATACCCGCGGTCGGCACCGTCGAGATCATGAGCGGCCCGCAAGAGGGCGCGGTGTACAGCCTCGTGCCCGGCGCCAACACCATCGGGCGAGACCCTCAGAGCCGGGTCCTTCTCGACGACCGCAGCGTCTCGCGCCGACATGCGGTCATCGTCGCGGACGGCATCCTCGCTCTGTACGATCTCGGCTCTGCGAACGGTGTCGAGGCGCACGGGCAGCGCTACGATGCGCTGCGCCTCGACCACCCCACCGAGGTGACACTGGGCTCGGTCGCGCTGCGGATCGTTCCCGGCGTTCAGGCCGGTCATCCCACCGCAGCATCGACCCTCTCGGAACTCGACCACCGCCATCCGCACACCCGCGCGCCACGAGTCGATCCGAGCTTCCCCCGCAGCAAGCGCGAGCTGCCCCAGCCCCCGCGGCAGGCGAGCCCGAACCGCATCCCCCTGCTCGCGATCCTCGCGCCGATGATGATGGGCGGTGCGATGTACTTCGTCACCCGATCGCCCATGAGCCTCATGATGATCGCGTTCTCGCCTCTCATGATGATCGGATCGTGGGTCGACAATCTGACCTCGGGCAGGCGCAAGCAGAAGCGCGAGCGGCGAGCCTTCGAGGAGACGCTCGCACGCGAGCGCGAAGAGCTGGCTGCTCTCAGGCAGCAGGAGATCGAGACCCGTGCAGCCGAGACGCCGAGCCTTACAGAAGTCGCCGAGGCCATGCGGAGCCGGGGGAGAGCGTTGTGGGCTCGCCGGCCCGAGCACCGCGGCTTCCTCGAACTGCGCTTCGGCGAGGGGACCCTGCCGAGTCGGACAGAGGTCGTGCTGCCGCAACGCGGCGATGCCGCAGGAGCCGAATGGGATGCTCTCCGCGAGATTGAAGCCGAGTTCGAGACCGTCGCACCGGTTCCCGTGCTCGAGCACCTTGACCGCTGCGGCTCGATAGGTGTGGCGGGCGACCCGGATCTCGCCGACGGACTGACCCGATCCCTCATCCTGCAACTCGTCGGCCTCCACTCGCCCGCCGAGCTCGTGATCACCGCATTCACCGGCGGCGCCGACGGAGGTCGTGATTGGGAGTGGCTGAAATGGCTCCCGCACGTCGACCCGGTGACCAGTCCGATTGCGACCTGGCAGCTCGCCGACCAGGAGCAGGCCGCCACCCGCCTGCTCATCGCACTCGAAGGCGTGCTCGAGCAGCGCCGCGAAGGCGCGAACCGAACCGTGCGCTCCCGTCTACGACCCGATCCGGCTGCAGAGGACGGAGCCGAGCCGGTCGCGAAGCTGCCGCCCGTCCCCGCGGTGATCGTGCTCGTGTGCGAGAACGGGATGAGCGAGGCTCACCGTTCACGCCTGATCGCCCTCGCCGAGGACGGGCCCGATGTCGGCCTGCACCTGATCTGGGTCGCGGATGAGATCTCCGACGTTCCTGCAGCCTGCCGCACCTTCGTGGAGGTCGGCCCGGAAGCGCCGTTCTCCCACGACGCCCAGTCAGAACCGACGCCCGCTCGCGAGCAGTCGGATCCGGTGCCGGGCCGGGTCGGCTTCGTGCGGCGGGGGCGCACGGTCCCGCTCAGCCGCGTCGAATATGCGGAAGCGACCCTGGCCGCATCCCTCGCGCGCAGCCTGGCTCCGGTCGACGACACTGCCGCCCGAGCGCTCGATGAGAGCGACCTGCCGCGGTCCGTGAATCTGCGCGAGGTCCATGGAGTCGACCTGCTCGGCGGCGCCGCCCCTGTTCTGCAGAGCTGGCATGCCGCAGGCAGCCTCGTGAGCGCCTGGCGGCTCGGCGAGGAGCGAGAGCCGATCCGGCTCGCCGCGGTCGTCGGCCAGGGCGCCGAATCGCTCGCCGAGATCGACCTCCGGATGCACGGCCCCCATGCTCTGGTCGGCGGCACGACCGGCGCGGGCAAATCCGAGTTCCTGCAGAGCTGGATTATGAGCCTCGCCACCGGGGTCAGCCCGGAGAGACTCGCGTTTCTTCTCGTCGACTACAAAGGCGGCGCGGCATTCGCCGAATGCGTCGACCTGCCGCACACCGTCGGCCTCGTCACCGACCTCAGTCCGCACCTCGTGCGCCGCGCGCTCACCTCGCTCCGCGCCGAGCTGCGCTACCGCGAGGAACTGCTCGCGGAGCACGGAGCGAAGGATCTGCTCGCCATGGAGCGCCGATCCGACCCCGCCGCCCCACCCGCGCTCCTCATCGTCATCGACGAGTTCGCGGCGCTCGCGGGCGAGGTTCCGGAGTTCGTCGACGGAGTCATCGACATCGCGCAGCGGGGCCGCTCGCTTGGCCTGCATCTCATCATGGCAACTCAGCGACCCGCAGGCGTGATCAAGGACAATCTGCGGGCAAACACGAACCTGCGCATCGCCCTGCGCATGGCCGACGAGGCCGACAGCACGGATGTCATCGGCGTCAAGGACGCGGCCTTCTTCGACGCGGAGACTCCCGGTCGCGGGGCGATCAAGATCGGACCGGGACGGATCGAGCACTTCCAGACCGGCTACCTGGGCGCGCGCACCTCCGGCGAGGTTCCGACATCGCGACTCGAAGTGCGTACCCTCGGCTTCGTCGAGGGGGAAGCCTGGGCCATCCCCGATGAGACTCCGGTGACGTTCGCGCCGCGCCGGGGCGACGGCCCTCGAATCCCGCGAGACATCGAACGCCTGCGCGACGCCATCGTCGCGGCCGCAGAGCAAGGAGGGATCGCCCGCCCCCGCAAACCGTGGCTCGACACGCTGCCGACGCTGATCTCCCTCGACGAACTGAGAGCAGGGGATCGCGGTCGAGAGAACATTCGAGACGCATCCGAACCGAGGTCTCGGGGTGTGCTGATCGGCCTGCGCGACCGGCCTGATGCGCAGGCTCAGGATCCGGTCGAGATCCGACTCGACGAGATCGGCAATCTGGCGATCGTCGGAGCGAGCGGTACCGGCAAGACCAGCGCGCTGCTGACCTTCGCCTCGTCGATCAGCGCGGCCGCGGAGCCGGATCCGGTGCACCTCTATGCGATCGACGCGGCGGGCGGCGGCCTGGAGCCGTTGCTGACCATGCCGAACGTCGGCGCGGTGGCGCCGTTCGCCGACACGGAGCTGATGGGCAGGGTATTGCGACAGCTACAGGGGATCGTCGCCGAGCGCGGTACCCGCTTCGCCGCAGCCCGGGCGAGCGGGATCGACGCCTACCGGAGCACACCCGGCGGGCAGCGCGAACCCCGGGTCGTGCTGCTCATCGACGGTTTCTCGGCCCTCAGGCAGGCGACCGAAATGCTCGGTGCACGGGACTCGCCGCTGCAGATGCTCGGCGAGATCATGCAGACGGGTCGAGCGGTGGGCGTGCACGTCGTGCTCAGCGCCGACCGTCCGGGTGCGCTGCCGAGTAGCATCGCCGCGAGCGTGCAGCAGCAGATCATGCTGAGGCTCGCCAGCGCGAACGACTACGCATTCGCCGACGTCCCCGCGGATGTTCTCGAGGGCGCCCCGCCCGGGCGCGCCTGCTTCGCGGGTCAGGACGAGGAGATGCAACTGGCGCTGCTGAGCCGAGAGGTCGGTCTCGCGGCTCAGTCGAAAGCGCTCGACCTCCTCGCTGAGACGCTGCGGCAGGCGGCTCTGGTTCCCGTGCCGCTGGTCCGCAACGCGCCGGAGCGCGTGCTGCTCACCGACCTGCCCATTGAGAGCGGTGGCAGACCGGTCTACGGCATCGATACGCAGAGCTTCGGCCCCGTGGGCATGCCGCTCTCGGGGCTGGGGGTCATCGCCGGACCGGCCGGGTCGGGTCTCTCGACGGCGGCGCTCGCCTGCGCCACCGCGTTCACGAGGCGGGCCGAGCGGCAAGGGATGCGCGCGGAGCGCGTGCTGTTGAGCTTCGTGCCCGATCGCGACGGCGGGCTGGGCGGCTCAGGCGGCGGCCCGGATAGCGGAGATCGATGGGACCGTGTCGCCCGTGGCCCGGAGGAGATCGCCGATCTCGCGCGAGAACTCGTGGTGGCGCTCGGCGGCAAACCCCCGACGGCCGCCCCGACGTTCCCGGGTCTCTCCGTCGCCGCGCCGGTCGGCGCGGTGCCTGGCCCGGGCGCCGCCGGGCTCGGCGATCCTCGTCCGGCGGGCAGGGTTCCTGCTCCGCGAGAGCTCGCCGCGCCTCGGATCATCGTGGTCGAGCGCCCGACCGAGGCTGAGGGGACCGAGGCGCTGCCCATGCTCGTCGCCCTGGCGAAGGCTGCCAGGCGAGCCGAGACGCTCGTGCTGTTCGAGTTCGAGCAGGGCGGTGCCTCAGGGGTCTGGGATCTCTTCGGCGTGCTCAAACAGCCGCGGTGGGGGCTGGTGCTGCAGCCCGACGAAGGTGATGGAGGATCGCTGTTCCGCGAGGGCTTCGGTCGCGTGAAACGCGCAGACTTTCCGCCGGGCAGGGGGTTCGCCGTCGAGGGAGGGAGGACGACCCCCGTGCAGGTGGCGCTGGTGGGCGCTGACCCGGCGATGCCATCTCAGCCGCAGAGAGAGCTGTTGGGGTATCCTGAGTAGCTGATCCGCCGAGGCGGAGGCACAGACAGCTGAATAAGGAGGGCCACCGTGAAGATCGATCTCGCCATGCTGCGCGGTCTGGAGCGTGAACGGGAGATCCCGTTCGAAGAACTCGCAACCATCATCGAGCAGGCCATCCATTCCGCCTACATCCGGCATGAGGTGAATGTGGGCAACCCTGAGCCCGCGAACGACCAGGTACGAGTCGCGCTCGACCGCAAGACCGGCGACATCACCGTGCTGGTGCCCGAGCTCGATGACGCAGGCGAGGTGATCGGTGAGGCCGTGGCCGACACCGAGGAATTCGGCCGCATCGGCGCGAACGCCGCCAAGCAGGTCATCAACCAGAGGCTGCGTGACCTGAGCGACGACGCCGTGCTCGGCCAGTTCAAGGACAAGGAAGGCCATATCGTCTCGGGCGTGGTGCAGCAGGGGCCGAACCCCCGTATGGTGCACATCGACCTCGGCGAGCTCGAGGCGATCATGCCGCCCGAGGAGCAGGTCCCCGGTGAGGAATACCGCCACGGCACCCGCCTGCGCGTCTACGTCACGAGCGTCTCGAAGGGGCTCAAGGGCCCGCAGGTCGTCGTCTCGCGCACGCATCCCGGTCTGGTGCGCCGGCTCTTCGAGCTCGAAGTGCCCGAACTCGCCGCCGGTGTGGTCGAGATCGTGTCGCTCGCCCGAGAGGCGGGCCATCGCACCAAGGTCGCCGTGCGCGCCAACCAATCGGGCATCAATGCCAAGGGCACCTGTATTGGCGAGATGGGCCGCCGGGTGCGCGCCGTGATGAGCGAGCTGGGGGAGGAGAAGATCGACATCGTCGACTACTCGCCCGAACTGCCCGCGTTCGTGGCCAACGCGCTCTCGCCGGCGAAGGTCACCGACGTCTTCATGCTGAACGAGCAGCTGAAGCAGGTGCGCGCCCTCGTCCCCGACTTCCAGCTCTCGCTCGCCATCGGCAAGGAGGGCCAGAACGCCCGCCTCGCCGCCAAGCTGACGGGCGCAAAAATCGACATCCAGCCGGATTCAATCATGAATGATTGAATCGGCTGATGTCTTGATTTTTGCGCCGAAGCGCTTGGAGTGAAGCTGCTGTGCAGCTTCACGCGCTTCGGTCGGGAGGCGGAGCCGACCGGCGAGCACAGTTATCCAGCCGGCGTGGATCGCTTGAGAAGAAAAGCAACGCTTTCCTGCGTGATCCACGGCGACGCCACTGCGTCGCATCATGAATGATTGAGTCGGATATCGATCTTCGCGCATCCTGCGGAGCGCTCACCAGCGCGACGCGGGGTGCCCGGAGCGCAGACATCCGGACGGCGCCCGGCTCCCACTCGGAGCGCCCGACCAAGAAAGTGGGAAGCTGGTAGGATGGATCCGGTTCGGACGTGCGTAGCGTGCCGTGCGCGTGAATCGCGCTCGGAATTGCTGCGCATCGTGCTGCAGGACGGTCGCCTGATCGTCGATGACCGCGGGGTGCTCCCCGGGCGTGGTGCCTGGGTGCATCCGGCGGTGCAGTGTCTGAGCCAGGCAGTGACGCGCGGGGCATTTCCGCGTGCGCTGCGGGTATCGGGGAAGCCCGATGCCGGCCCCTTAGAGAACAGGCTGAAAACACTCATGGACAACTAATGAGCGGCTCAAAATGAGGCCCGTCCGATAAACAAGGTTCTCGCCTGTCTGGCGTGAACCCAGACAGGAGAAAAGTGGCAAACCCACGCGTACACGAGATCGCTACCGAGCTCGGTGTGGACAGCAAGGTCGTTCTGGCCAAGCTGAAGGAAATGGGAGAGTTCGTCAAGGCGCCCTCTTCCGCGATCGCGCCCCCCGTGGCGCGCAAGGTCAAGGCCGCGCTCGAGGCCGACGGCGTCGCGAAGGCGAAGGCCGACGGTGCTCCGGCAGGCGGTTCCCCGGCCGGCGCAGATGCGAAGCCTGCCCGGCCCGCCTCCGCGGCGAAGCCCGCGGGCCCGGTCCCCGGCCCGGCGAAGCCCGCCGCCGCACCGGCCCCTGCCGCCTCGAAGCCCGAGCCCGAGCCGCAGTCGGCTCCCGAGCCGACCGCTGAGAGCAAGCCCGCAGCCCCGAAGCCTGCCGGTTCGGCGCCGAAGCCCGGCACCGCTCCCAAGCCGGGCGCTGCACCCAAGCCTTCCGGCCCCAGGCCGGGCAACAACCCGTTCGCGAGCAGCCAGGGCATGGGCATTCCCCGCCCGCCGCGTCCGGGCAACAACCCGTTCGCCCCGAGCCAGGGCATGGGGCGTCGCCCCAACCCGGGCAACATCCCCCGGCCCGCCCCTCGCCCGCAGGGCGCAGGCGCAGGCGGCGCGGGTCGTCCCGGCGGCCCCCGTCCGGGTGGTGCAGGTCGTCCCGGCGGTCCCGGTCGTCCCGGCGGCGCCGGCGGTCCCGGTGGCGCCGGCGCGGGCACCGGCTTCGGCGCACCTCGTCCCGGCGGCGGCTTCGCCGGCCGCGGTCGCGGTGGTCGCGGTGCGAGCACTGCCGGCGCGTTCGGTCGCGGCGGCGGCAAGAGCAAGGCGCGCAAGTCGAAGCGGGCGAAGCGGCAAGAGTTCGAGATGCGGGAGGCGCCGTCGCTCGGCGGCGTGAGCGTTCCCCGCGGCGACGGCTCGACCCCCATCCGCCTGCGTCGCGGCGCATCGCTCAGCGACTTCGCCGACAAGATCAACACGAGCGCCTCGAACCTGGTGACCGTGCTGTTCCACCTCGGCGAGATGGCGACTGCGACGGAGTCGCTCGACGAGGCGACCTTCGAGATCCTCGGCGACGAGCTGGGCTACAAGATCCAGGTCGTCTCGCCCGAGGACGAGGATCGCGAGCTGCTCGAGGGCTTCGACATCGACATCGAGGCCGAGCTCGAGGATGAAGGCGACGACGTGCTCGAGGCCCGGCCCCCGGTGGTCACGGTCATGGGCCACGTCGACCACGGCAAGACCCGCCTGCTCGACGCGATCCGCCAGGCGAACGTGGGCGGCGGCGAGGCCGGCGGCATCACGCAGCACATCGGCGCCTACCAGGTGCACACCCAGCACGAGGGCATCGACCGCGCGCTGACCTTCATCGACACCCCGGGTCACGAGGCGTTCACCGCCATGCGCGCCCGTGGTGCGCAGGTGACCGACATCGCGATCCTGGTGGTCGCGGCCGACGACGGCATCATGCCGCAGACCATCGAGGCGCTGAACCACGCCCAGGCTGCGAACGTGCCGATCGTGGTCGCGGTCAACAAGATCGACAAGGAGGACGCGAACCCCGACAAGGTGCGCCAGCAGCTCACCGAGTTCGGCCTGGTCTCCGAGGAGTGGGGCGGCGACGTCATGTTCGTCGACGTCTCGGCGAAGAACAACATCGGCATCACCGAGCTGCTCGACGCCGTGCTGCTGACGGCCGACGCGGGTCTCGACCTGCGCGCGAACCCGAACAAGAACGCTCGCGGCGTCGCCATCGAGGCGAAGCTCGACAAGGGGCGCGGCGCCGTGGCGACCGTGCTCATCCAGTCGGGTACGCTGCGCGTGGGCGATGCGATCGTGGCGGGCACCGCCTACGGTCGCGTGCGCGCCATGAGCGACGAGAACGGCGATCCGGTGGACGAGGCTCTGCCCTCGCGGCCGGTGCAGGTGCAGGGTCTGTCGACGGTGCCGCGCGCCGGCGACAACTTCATCGTCACCGACGAGGATCGCACGGCCCGTCAGATCGCCGAGAAGCGCGAGGCGGCCGAGCGCAACGCTCAGCTGGCGAAGGCCCGCAAGCGCATCAGCCTCGAGGACTTCACGAAGGCGCTGGAGGACGGCAAGGTCGAGTCGCTCAACCTCATCATCAAGGGCGACGTGTCGGGTGCCGTGGAGGCGCTCGAGGAGTCGCTGATGAAGATCGAGGTCGACGATTCGGTGCAGCTGCGCATCCTGCACCGCGGTGTGGGCGCCATCACCGAGTCGGACGTGGATCTGGCGACGATCGACAACGCGATCGTCATCGGCTTCAACGTGCGCCCCGACGTCAAGGCCCGCGAGCGCGCAGCGCGCGAGGGCATCGACATCCGCTTCTACAACGTCATCTACAACGCGCTCGACGACATCGAGAGCTCGCTCAAGGGCATGCTCAAGCCCGAATACGAGGAGGTCCAGTCGGGCGTGGCGGAGATCCGCGAGGTGTTCCGCTCGTCGAAGTTCGGCAACATCGCCGGCGTCATCGTCCGCAGCGGCACCATCACGCGCAACGCCAAGGCGCGCGTGATCCGCGAGGGCGTCGTGCTCGCCGACGGCCTGGCGATCGAGTCGCTGCGCCGCTTCAAGGACGACGTGACCGAGGTCAAGACGGACTTCGAGTGCGGTATCGGCCTGGGCAAGTTCAACGACATCCAGGTGGGCGACGAGATCGAGACCACCGAGATGGTCGAGAAGCCCCGCGACTAGCGCACAGCGGTCGCGAGAGCGAAGGATCGAGGCCGGGGCGGCACCGCCGCCCCGGCCTCAGCCGTATCAGGATGGTGCGAGAGGATCAGGCCGCGAGCTGCTGCACGCGCACCGTGTTGCCGGCCGGGTCGCGGAACGCGAAGTCACGGGCGCCCCAGTCCTGGTCCATGGGTTCCTGCAGCACGTCGACGCCGGAGGCCTCGACCTTCTCGAAGAGCGCCTCGAGCTCGTCGGTGGCGAAGACGACGGAAGCGTAGGATCCCTTGGCGACGAGTTCGAGCACGACGCGGCGCTCCTCCTCGGTGAGACCGGGATCGACGGCGGGCGGGGTCAGCACGATGGAGGTGTCGGGCTGGTTCGCCGGGCCGACCGTGATCCAGCGCATGGCCTCGTAGCCGACATCGTTGCGGACCTCGAATCCGAGCACGTCGCGATAGAACGCGAGCGAGGCCTCGGGATCGGTGTGGGGCAGGAACGTGACGTGGATGTTGATCTTCATGCGTGCCACGCTACTCCGCGCAGCCGGGCGGAACTTCTCGATTCCTGACCGGTTTCGTCGCCCGCAGCGTGACGATCCCGGGCAGCCCCGTGAGCGGCCCCGGACCCTCCCGACGGTACCGGCCCGGCGACATCCCCACGAGTTCGGTGAATCGCGTGGTGAAGGTGCCGAGCGACCCGTAGCCGACGGCGAAGCACACCTCGGTGACGCTGAGATCGCCGCGCCGCAGCAGCGTCATCGCGCGCTCGATGCGGCGGGTCATCAGGTAGCTGTAGGGCGACTCCCCGTAGGCCGCCTTGAATTCGCGGCTGAGATGGCCGGCCGAGAGGCCGACCCCGCGAGTGAGCGACTCGACGTCGAGGGGGCTCGCGTACTCGCGGTCGATGCGATCCCGGACCCGGCGCAGCAGCGTCAGATCGCGCAGCCGCTGTTCGAAACGAGCGGTGCCCGCCGGCGAGGGATCGCTCGCGGCGGGCACCGGCTGCTCTTCGGTCCGGGGTGACGGATCAGACGTCGAAACGACGCCCCTCCGGCTTCGGCGGCAGCAGCGTGAAGATCAGCACGATGATGCTGCCCACCGAGGTGAGCGACAGGAACCAGAAGGGGCCCGCGAAGTTGGCGTCGTGCAGGCGGCGCCACGCGATGGCGAGCGACGGGATGAGGATGGCGAGCCCGATGACGATCAGCAGGATGAGGCCGATCGTGAACAGGACGGCCCCGCCGCCGATCGCGGCCTCGGAAGCCGGGGTGGTGGTGAAGTTGCCCGACGAATCGGCGGATGCGATGGCGCCGCCGGCCATCAGCGAAAGGCCGATGATGTAGAGGATCAGCGGGATCAGCTCGATCAGGAAGGTGAACAGCGCCACCCACCAGTACTCGCTGCGCGAGGCGCGGCCCTTGAAGTTCGCGTAGTTCTTGAAGAAGCGCTTGACGGCCTGGCCGAAGGACGCTCCGTAGAGCGGGCGGTTCAGCTGGTCCGGGCTCGCAGCGCCGTCGAAGGGCTCGCCGGGGCCGGGTACCCCACCGACCGCGGGGGCCGCGTATGCGGGAGCCGCCGGATACTGTGGCTGCTGGTTCGGATCTTGCGTCGGGTAACTCATGATCTCTTTCCTCTCGGGAGGGTAATCATCGGAAGGGCACTGCCGGTTCAAGAGTAGAGGTTGCCTCGCCCGAAGGCTAGTCATCGTTACGTCGCGCGGCAGGGAGCGATGCCGATCTTCAGCGGCTGACCTGATCGAAACGCCGGCCCGCGGGTTTCGGCGAGAGCAGAGTGAAGACGAACACGACCAGGCTGCCTACGTATGGGACGAAGGTGAGGAAATACATGGGTCCTGCCAGGTTGGCATCGTGCAGACGACGCCAGGTGAGCGCGAGAGTAGGGATGATCGCGCCCAGCAGGGTGGCCAGGAAGACCAGGGCGACGAGGCCTCCCAGGGAGTCCGCCGCCGAGGCGCCGGGGGGAGAGGCGTATTCCATCGCGCTGGCGAGCAGGCCCCCCGCCAGTGCGAGGCCGAAATAGGCGAGGAAGAGCACGAGCACCATCCACCAGTATTCGCTTCGAGACGCCCGGCCGGTGAAGTTCGCGTAGTTCTTGAAGAAGCGGGTGAAGGCCTGGCCCAAGCTCGCTCCGTAGAGCGGTCGATTGAGCTCTCCCGCGTGGAAGGCCCCGTCGAAGGGCTCTCCGGGCCCCGGCGCGGGGAGCGCATAGCCTGCCGGGTAGGAGTAGCTCGGCTGCGGAGCATAGGCGGCCTGCTGCGCGTACGCCGGGGGCGGAGCGTAGGTCGGAGGAGGAGCGTAGACCGGAGGAGCAGCATAGACCGGAGGCGGCTGCTGCGCGTACGAGGGCGGTGGCGCGTAGATCGGCTGCTGCGGCGATCCGTATTGCGGTTGAGGCGGCTGCTGCGGCTGGTCTGCTCCGCCCGCAGGACTCGAAATCGCAGGGTTCTCCGGTGTCTCGGGCGCTGGTGGGTGGGTCACTGACTCTCCTCGATCCGTCGATGTGCCGTCGCCGTTCATTGTAGAGGCGCGCAGTAAGCTGTGGGCATGAGCAATCCACGTGCAGGCAAGGTCGCAGAGCGCATCCAGCAGATCATCGCGCGCAGGCTCGAGAAGGGGCTTCGGGATCCGCGTCTCGGCTTCGTGACCATCACCGATGTGCGCGTGACCGGTGATCTGCAGCACGCGAGCGTCTTCTACACCGTCTACGGCGACGAGCAGGAGCAGAGCGACTCGGCTGCGGCGCTGAAGGCCGCCACCGGCATGCTGCGCACCGAGGTCGGCAAGCAGCTCGGCACCCGCCTGACGCCCACCCTCGAGTTCATCCACGACGAGCTGCCCGAGACCGCGCAGCACATGGGCGACCTGCTCGCCGAGGCGCGCCGCCGCGATGAAGAGACGCATGCGCTCGCCGCCGGCGCGCAGTACGCGGGCGAGGCGGATCCCTACGTCAAGCCCCGCGAGGCCGACGAGGACGAATAAGAGACGCAGAGGAGTAGCCGCGAGCGCGGATCAGGGCAGGCGGATCCGCTCCTCGAACTCGACCACGAGACCATCGGCGACGAGCGAATCGAGCGCGCGCACGGGCTGATCCGTGTCTCGCACCCCTCCGTCCGCGGCGGCGGCGAGTGCCTCGGCCCGCCCGACCGGCTCGGCGGCGGCGCGCAGCAGCGCCATGATCCTGCCGCGCACCTGACGGTCGCTGCCCTCGAACCTCGCCTGCCTCGGGCGGCGCTCGGGAGCGTTGTCGGGGTAGCCCGCTCCGCGCCACTCGCACCAGTCGGCGAGCGGGCAGGCGTCGCATCGGGGAGCGCGTGCGGTGCACAGGACCGCGCCGAGCTCCATCGCCGCGGCGTTGAACACGGCTGCCTCGGCGGGATCGTCGGGCAGCAGCGCAGCCATGTCGTCGAGGTCGCTCGCGCGCGGCATGCCGGCTGCCGCGCGGCCGTGCACGAGACGGGCGAGCACGCGCCTGGTGTTCGTGTCGACCACGGGATGCCGCTCGCCGAAAGCGAAGGACGCGACCGCCCGCGCCGTGTACGGCCCGATGCCGGTGAGCTCGAGCAGGGTCTCGACGTCGCGGGGCACGAGATCCCCGTGCCGCTCCGCGATCTCGGTCGCTGCCCGGTGCAGCCAGAGCGCGCGGCGCGGGTAGCCGAGCCGGCCCCAGGCCCGGACGGCCTCGCCGGGCTCCTCGGCGGCGAGCAGGGAGGGGAGCGGCCAGCGGTCCATCCACTCGACGAAGTGGGGCAGCACCCGATCCACCTGCGTCTGCTGCAGCATGAACTCGGAGACGAGCACCGCCCAGGCGTCGATCTCGCCGGATCGGCCGCGCCAGGGCAGATCCCGTGCCTCGCGCGCAAACCACTCGACGAGCGCCCCCGCGATCCTGCCCCTGTCCATCCCACTCAGTCTAGGAGTCGGGCGACGCGGGTAGGCTGGGGGCGATGGAACGCACCCCCAACGGCATACTGCTGGTCGACAAGGCCGAGGGCTGGACGAGCCATGACGTCGTCGCCAAGGCCCGGCGCGCGCTCGGCACCCGCAAGGTCGGGCATGCCGGCACCCTCGACCCGATGGCTACCGGCCTGCTGCTGCTCGGGGCAGGCCCCGCGACCCGCCTGCTCACGCACCTCGTCGGCCTCGACAAGACCTACGCCGCGACCATTCGCCTGGGCGTCTCGACCGTGTCGGACGATCGCGAGGGCGCCATCCTCGACATCGCGGCCCCCGCAGACGTCGAGGCTCTCGCCGCCGACCCGCGGCGCATCGCCGAGGCGGTGGCGGCCCTGACGGGAGACATCGAGCAGGCGCCGAGTGCGGTCAGCGCCATCAAGGTCGACGGCCGCCGTGCCTACGACAGGGTGCGAGCCGGCGAGCAGGTCGAACTGAAGAAGCGACCGGTGCGGGTCGAAGCGTTCGAGATCGAGGATCCGCGGCTCGTCGCGGCGCAGGGACTCTCGGTCGGGTCCGCGCCCGGCCCGGTCGTCGAGGCTCCCGTGATCGACATCGATGCGATGGTGCGCTGCTCGTCGGGCACCTACATCCGGGCTCTTGCGCGAGATCTCGGCGAGGCGCTCGGCGTGGGCGGTCATCTCACCGCCCTGTGCCGCACCGAGGTCGGGCCGTTCGACCTGGCGGGTGCCGTGTCGAACGAGGCGCTCGCGGCCGGCGACGTCGACCCCTCGGCGCTGCTGAGCCCGGCCGAGGTCGCGGCGCGCCTCTTCCCCGTGCTCCGCCTCACCGAGCAGCAGGAGATCGACCTCGGCCACGGCAAGCGCCTCGACCTCGCGGACGGCCAGGCCGCAGACGCGAAGCTCGTCGCCGCGATCGCGCCGAACGGCAGGCTCGTCGGGCTGGCCGAGGTGAAGAAGCAGCGCACGCGCGTCGTCACCAACTTCCCGACGCCTGCGTCGCAGTCGGCGGAACCGGGCGAGGGGGCGGCATGAACCTCTGGTTCGGCATCGCCCAGATCGCGATCGGCCTGCTCGCCGCCCTCGTCTGCCTGTGGCAGTTCCTGCGGGGCCGCGGGCCGAACGACTACACGCTCGGCGCGACGCTGCTCGTGGGCGTGCTGCTGATCGCGCAGATCGTCACCGCGATCGTCGCCCCGCTCAGCGGGAACCCGCCTGCAGGCGACCCGCTCGAGTTCTGGATGTACCTCATCACCGCGACTCTGCTGCCCTTCGGCGCCGGCTTCTGGGCGCTGGTCGACCGCAAGCGCCCGGCCAACCTCGTGCTGCTGGTGGTGAACGTCGCCGTCGCGGTGATGCTCTACCGCATGCTCGTCATCTGGGGCTGAGGCCGTCGCGGGAACTCCGTGCGGGAATTGCACAAGTCCCTGCGCGCAGAGCACTGTCGGCACGGCCTCGCGGGGCGGCGACGGGGCGACGGCGGGTAAGCTGGAGCGCGTGCCTGCAACCGAGACCGACGCGAAAGGGGCCGTGCAGAAGCCGCACACGAGCGGCCTCGGCTACGCCCTCATCACGATCTACCTGATCCTCGCTCTCGCGGCGACGCTGCGCGCCGTGTACCAGATCGTGGCGAAGTTCGACGAGGCACCCCTCGCGTATTCGCTGTCGCTGGTCTCGGGCGTCGTCTACATCGTGGCCACGATCTCGCTGGTCAGGCGCACCGGGGTCTGGCGCACGGTGGGCATCTCGGCGCTGCTGTTCGAGCTCGCTGGCGTCCTGATCGTCGGAACCCTGAGCCTCACGCACCCGGAGCTGTTCGACCACCCCTCGGTGTGGTCGTGGTACGGCGCAGGCTACGGCTGGGTGCCGCTCGTGCTGCCGATCCTCGGTCTCATCTGGCTGCTGCGCAGCGATACCAGCGGCCGAGCGGACGAGAGCGCGGCGAACGGCGAGGACTTCGAGGGGAGCGTCTACTGATGCTCGTCTACTCCTCCCTCGACCAGATCCCGGCAGACGCGTTCGCGGGCGGCACCGCGATCGCCATCGGCAAGTTCGACGGCGTGCACCGCGGCCACCGCGCCCTGCTGTCGGGCATCGCAGAGGTCGCCGGGCAGCGCGGCCTCGATCCGCTCGTCTTCACGTTCGAGAACAATCCGCTCAGCTTCCTGCGGCCCGAGGCCTGCCCGCCGCAGATCATGAGCCGGGGCCAGCGGCTCGACGCCCTCGAGGCCGAGGGCGTGACGACGTGCGTGATGCTGCCCTTCGACGCGGATCTCGCCGCAGTGCCGGCCGAGGAGTTCGTCGAGCGGGTGCTGGTGGAGCTGCTGCACGTGCGGCACCTGTGCGTGGGCGCCGACTTCCGCTTCGGACACCGCGGCGCCGGCGACGTGAGACTGCTTGCCGCGATGGGGGAGCGGCTGGGCTTCGCGGTCGACGTGATCGACAACGTGGAGGACGAGGAGCTGGGCCGGGTGTCGTCTTCGCGGGTGCGCGAGGCCATTCTGCAGGGCGACGTCGAGACGGCGGCCCGGATGATGGATCGCCCGGTCGCCGTCCGCGGCACGGTGGTACGCGGCGATGCGCGCGGGCGGGATCTCGGGTTCCCGACCGCCAACCTCGGCGCGGGCGAGGGCGGAGAGGTCGAGGGCCTCGTGCCCGCCGACGGCGTCTACGCCGGCTGGGCCATGGTGCGCGGCGTGCGCTACCAGGCTGCGATCTCGGTGGGCGTCAACCTGACCTTCGAGCCCGAGGGCGCGCCCCGGGTCGAGGCCTATCTGCTCGATTTCGAGGGCGATCTCTACGGGGAGCGGATCGAGATCCTGTTCGCCGAACGGCTGCGGGGCATGGTCGCGTTCCCGGGGGTCGACGCGCTCGTCGAGCGCATGCACGAGGACGTGAGGCTGACCCGCGGGGTGCTGCTCGGGCGCTGAGCCCTGGGACGGGACGGATCGTGCGGGCTTTCGCGCCTCGATGCTGCCAGACCGCTTCGGCTGCGCTAGAATGGCGCTAGGTCGCGCCGCCGTGCGCTGGATGAGCCGTCGTGCGATGCACGTTTCAGGCCGAGCGTGCGGAGCGGCCACGCACCCCGAAACGCGGGTGTGCGCATTCGCCGGGTGCACCGGCGCCTCACCAGGAGACACATGGCAACCACCACTGCCACACGCCAGAGCCGCGGCAGAAGCAGCGGCCGCAAGCGCCACACGCACAACGAGGGCATCATCCCGCTGCTCGCACGCGCCGTGCGCGAGGTCGAGGCCTCGGCCCAGCGCGGCAAGGCGAGCCCCGCGAACCGCACGAAGTTCCACGTGATCGCACTGCTCATGCGCGAGGAGCGGGCCAGGGTGAAGACGGAGGAGGGGATCGCCGACTCCGAGCGCGCCGAGACCCTGAAGCGCCTCGACGGTGTCGCCGCGATCCTCGCCAAGACCGCGGCCCGCGACACCTCGCTCATCACTCTGCTCGAGCCGACGGCCCCCATCACCGACGCCACCCGTTCGCTGAAGCGCAAGATGCTCGCGCAGGCCGGGATCGAGCTGCCCGACGACGAGCCGGAGCCCGTGCAGAAGCTGCTCGTGCCGGCCGAGCTGGCCGAGCGCCAGGTCGAGCCTCCGGGCATCGAGTCGCGGATGCTCGCGAGCCCGTTCCTCGCGCCTGACACGACGACGGTCAAGAAGCCCACCCCGGTGGTGCGTCTCGCCAACTGGGAGCTGCTCGGGCCGCTGCTCAAGTCGTTCGAGCAGGGGGGCGGAGGATCCGCCTGCATGCCGCTGCCCGAGCCTCCCGTGCCCGACCGGCTCTCGCCTCCCGGGCTCGAGCTCATGCCGCACCAGGCTCGGTTCCTCGAGAGCGTCAGGCTCGGGCACCGGTCCTTCCTCCTCGCCGACGAGCCCGGCCTCGGCAAGACCGCGCAGTCGGTCATCGCGGCATCGGTGGCGGACGCCTATCCGCTGCTCGTGGTCGTGCCGAACGTGGTGAAGATGAACTGGGCCCGCGAGGTGCAGCGGTGGACGCCGCAGCGCCGCGTGACCGTGATCCACGGCGACGGAGACGACATCGACGCCTTCGCGGATGTGTTCGTCGTCAACTACGACATCCTCGACCGGCACCTCAGCTGGATCTCGCGCTTCGGCTTCAAGGGCATGGTCGTCGATGAGGCGCACATGATCAAGAACGTGCAGTCGCAGCGATCCCGCAACGTGCTGACGATCGCGGACCGCATCCGCGAGCGCGTGCCCGGCGGCCGCCCGCTGCTGCTCGCCCTCACCGGCACCCCGCTCATCAACGACATCGACGACTTCCGCGCGATCTGGCGGTTCCTCGGCTGGACCGACGCTGACAAGCCCGGCCCCGAGCTGATGTCGGCACTCGAGGCCAACGGCTACACGCCGGCCGATGCGCCCTTCTACCCGGCCGCCAGGCAGAGCGTGGTCGACCTGGGCATCGTGCGCCGCCGCAAGATCGATGTCGCGGCGGATCTGCCGTCCAAGCGCGTGGTCGACCTACCCGTCGAGCTCGACGACGACCTCGGCCGCGGCATCCGCGATGCCGAGCGCCAGCTCGCCGAGAAGCTGCTGCTGCGCTTCAACACGATCAAGGCGGGGCGCCTGGGCCGGGAGCTCGGCGACGAGGCCATCATCCGCATGGTCTGCGCGCAGGAGCTCGAGGAGTCGAACGCCTCGTCGAGCGGCATCAACGTGTTCACCATGGTGCGCCAGATCGGTCAGGCGAAGGCCGGCCTCGCCGCGGACTACGCGGCGCAGCTGGCGCGCTCGGTCGGCAAGGTCGTGTTCTTCGCCAAGCACATCGACGTCATGGACCGCGCCGAGGCGGCGTTCGCCGAGCGCGGGCTCGGCACGGTGTCGATCCGGGGCGATCAGACGGCTGCCTTCAGGCAGGAGCAGATCGACGCCTTCAACAAGGATCCCGATGTGGCCGTGGCGGTCTGCTCGCTCACCGCAGCCGGCGTGGGCGTGAACCTGCAGGCGTCGTCGGACGTGGTGCTCGCCGAGCTCAGTTGGACCGATGCGGAGCAGACGCAGGCGATCGACCGCGTGCACCGCATCGGGCAGGAGGAGCCGGTGACCGCCTGGCGCATCGTCGCCGCTCAGACGATCGACGCGAAGATCGCCGAGCTGATCGACGCGAAGGCCGGGCTCGCGGCGCGTGCGCTCGACGGTGCCGAGGCCAGGCGCGAAGACGAGGATCCGGTGCAGCTGCTCGCCCTCATCTCGGTGCTCAAGGGCGCTCTGGCCTCGGCCTGAGGCACTCGCCGGCCCCTACCGCGTAGGGTGGTCGTATGAGGATCGGAGTGCTCTGCTCCGGCGGCGACAGCCCCGGGATGAACGCGGCGATCCGCGGAGCCGTGCTCCGCGGCACCGAAGTGCACGGTTTCGAGATGATCGGCTTCGTCGACGGCTGGCGCGGGTTCAACGAGGGCGAGTACATCCACCTGGATCGCGGTGCGGTGCGCGGGCTCTCGGGGCTCGGGGGCGTGTTCATCGGCACCAGCCGGGTGCCTCCCTTCGAGGGGCGCAGGGGCGACGCGATCGACCTCACAGCCTTCCGGGAGCGGATGGCGGGCTACGGCATCGACGGGTTCATGCTCATCGGCGGCAACGGCACCCAGACCGTTGCCAGCCTGCTGCACGAGAGGGGCATCCCGGTCGTCGGCCTGCCCAAGACCATCGACAACGATCTCGACGGCACCGACTACACCTTCGGCTTCGACACGGCGGTCTCCGTCGCGTCCGAGGCGATCGACCGACTGCGCACGACCGGCGACTCGCACCGGCGCTGCATGGTGCTCGAGGTCATGGGGCGCGACGTCGGATGGATCGCCCTCCACTCGGGCATGGCCGGCGGCGCCCAGGCGATCCTCGTCCCGGAGTTCCCCGAAACGCTCGAGCAGGTGTGCGAGTGGATCACGAGCGTCCGGGACCGCGGCCGATCCTCGCTCGTCGTCGTCGCCGAGGGGTTCCGTCTCGAGGGCGAGGATCAGGCGGTGACCCGCGAAGGCCTCGACGGCTTCGGGCGCCCGCGTCTCGGAGGCATCGCCGAGGTGCTGGCCCCGATGATCGAGCAGTGCACCGGCATCGAGACGCGCGCTACCGTGCTCGGCTACGTGCAGCGGGGCGGCGCCCCCACCGCTTTCGACCGCGTGCTCGCCACCCGCACCGGCATCGCCTCCGCCGATGCCGTCAGGCGGGGAGAGTGGGGGACCATGGCCGGGCTCCGGGGCGACCGGATCGAGATGGTGCCTCTGGCCGAGGCCATCGGCCGGCTCAAGGCGGTGCCGGGCGAGCGCTACGCCGAGGTCCGCCTCAGCTTCGGGTGACGACGGTGTGGCTCAGGCCGCGAGTCGCGCCTTGACCTCGCCCAGCGAGGGGTTGGTTGCGGTAGTACCGTCGGGGAAGATGACGGTCGGCACGACGGCGTTGCCGGCGTTGATCGACTTCACAAGATCCTCGGTGCCCGGGGTGTTCTCGATGTCGATCTCCGTGTAGCCGATGCCCTCGCTGTCGAGCATCTTCTTGAGGCGCTTGCAGTAGCCGCACCACTCCGTCGAGAACATGGTGATCGAACCGGTCTCGGGTACGTAGTCGTCGCTCATCACGATCTCCTTCTGAGTGCGGGTATTCGCTCGACTCCGATCCTACCCTCGGGGCCGCCTGACACTCCCCGTTCGACTTGACCTCGGGCACGGGGAATTGCGAAGATGAATTGCGCGCGCACGAAAGGCGAATTCTCGGTGAATGCCGGGTTTCAGGTGTGAGCGAAGCCACGCATCCGCTCGAACGAAAGACACCGGTGGAACTCACCCTC
>JBFXIT010000008.1:13666-25464 GCA_050175655.1 Leucobacter sp. | reverse complement strand
GCGGTCATTCGCATATTCAATCTTCTCCGTGTATCGCCGCGACGATGCGCCGATGCCAGTATTCTGCGCCGATCCTCCGCGATGCGCCAGACCCTAATGTCGCGGTTTGCTCACGATTCGGGGAGCGGATCGGCCCGAGTCAGCTCGGTCCGAGCCGGATCGGCCCGGACCGGATCGGGCCGGCGCGGCGGGTACACCCAGGTGACCATGACGACCGAGATGATCATCAGCAGGAACCAGGCGACGATCTTCTGCGGCGACACGGGTTCCCAGCCATCGGCCTGATGGGGGTAGAGCCACGCGCCGGCCCAGGTGGCGATGTTCTCGGCCGCCCAGATGAAGATCGCCACGCCTACGAACACCGCGAGCAGCGGCGCGCGCAGGGTGCTGCGCCAGACGCGGAAGTGCATGACGGTTCGCAGCCACAGCAGCAGCACGAGCGCGATCAGGATCCAGCGCAGGTCGAAGAAGAAGTGGTGCGTGAAGAAGTTGGCGTAGATCGCCGCCGCGACCACGGTGGTCGCCCAGACCGGCGGGTAGCGGGTGAACCGCAGCCGATGCAGACGGGTGACCCGCACCATGTACGAGCCGACCGCCGCGTACATGAACCCGCTGAACAGGGGGACGGCGCCGATCCGCAGCACGCCCTCCGTCTCGTAGCTCCAGGATCCGACATCGGTCTTGAACAGCTCCATCGCGGTGCCGGTGAGGTGGAAGAGCACGATCACCCACAGCTCGCGGCCGCTCTCGAGACGGAAGGCGAGCATCCCGATCTGGATCAGGATCGCCGCGATCGTCAGCGCGTCGTTGCGCGCCAGCGCGGCGTCGTCGGGATACCAGAGCCTCGCCGCGACGATCGCGACGAGCAGCAGTACGCCGAAGATGCAGGCCCACGCCTGCTTGAGCAGGAAGACCGCGCACTCGACGAGGAAGCCGCGCAGGCCCGTCGACGGGCGCCCGGCGAGCACCCGGTGCGCCGCCCGGTCGATCGCACACTCGAGGCCGGTCAGCTCACGATCGCGATCCTGGGTCATGCTCCGAGGCTAGCGGCGCTGACGCTTGAACGCGCACGGCACTAAGGGCAATGCCCATTTCTGGGCATTGCGTACCGTGCGCCGAGGCCGTCTCGGCCTCGGGCATCCGTGAGAAGCATCAGCGGCGCTGACGCTTCTCACGGATGCGCATGTTCAGCACGATGGGGCTGCCCTCGAAGTCGTAGCGCTCGCGCAGGCGCCGCTGGATGAAGCGACGGTAGCCGGGATCGAGGAACCCGGTCGTGAAGAGCACGAACGTCGGCGGACGGTTCTGCACCTGCGTGCCGAAGAGAATGCGCGGCTGCTTGCCGCCCCGAAGCGGATGCGGATGCTCCTGCACCAGCTCGGCGACGAACGCGTTGAACTTGGCCGTCGGGATGCGGCGATCCCACGACTCGAGCGCGGTCTCGAGGGCCGGCACCAGCTTCTCCAGGTGGCGCCCCGTGCGGGCCGAGATGTTCACGCGCGGCGCCCATGCGACGTGCGCGAGATCCTGCTCGATCTCCCGCTCCAGGTAGCGGCGGCGGTCATCGTCGAGCATGTCCCACTTGTTGAAGGCGAGCACGAGCGCGCGGCCCGACTCAAGCACGAGGTCGACGATGCGCAGATCCTGGTCGCTGATCGGCGCGGTGACGTCGAACAGCACCACCGCGACCTCGGCCTTCTCGAGCGCGGCGGCGGTGCGCAGAGAGGCGTAGAAGTCGGCGCCCTGCTGCAGGTGCACCCGGCGGCGGATGCCGGCGGTGTCGACGAAGGTCCAGACCCGGCCCGCGATCTCGACCTGCTCGTCGACGGGGTCGCGCGTGGTGCCCGCGAGGTCGTTGACCACGACCCGCTCCTCGCCCGCGGCCTTGTTGAGCAGGCTCGACTTGCCCACGTTCGGGCGGCCGAGGATCGCCACGCGGCGCGGCGCCCCCAGTTGCGGCTTCGCCACCGCCGACTCCTCCGGCAGCGCCTCCATCACGTCGTCGAGCAGATCGGCCACCCCGCGGCCGTGCAGGGCCGATACCGGGCGGGGCTCGCCGAGGCCGAGCGACCACAGCGCCGCCGCCTCGGCCTCCTGACGTGCGTCGTCCACCTTGTTGGCCACGAGGAAGACGGGCTTCTTCGTGCGCCGCAGCAGCTGCACCACCCGCTCGTCGGTGGCGGTCGGCCCGACGCGCGAGTCGACCACGAACAGCACGACGTCGCACAGCTCGATCGCCACCTCGGCCTGCGCGGCGACCGACGCGTCGATGCCCTTCGCATCGGGCTCCCAGCCTCCGGTGTCGACGAGGGTGAAGCGGGTGCCCGTCCACTCCGCGGCGTAGCTCACGCGGTCGCGCGTCACGCCCGGCACGTCTTCGACCACCGCCTCCCGACGCCCCAGGATGCGGTTGACGAGCGCCGACTTGCCCACGTTCGGCCGACCGACGATCGCCACAACCGGCAGCAGTTCGGCCTCCGGCTCGGCGAAGCCCAGGAACTCGCCGTCCTCGCCCAGCAGCTGGATGTCTTCTTCTTCGAGCTCGAAGCCTTCGAGGTTCGAGCGCATGGCGCGCAGGCGCTCGTCGTCCGTCACGGAGTCGTCGAACCCCGCTGCGTCGTCGAAGCCTTCCCCCGCGATCACCTCGTCGGGGTCGATGGCCGACGGGTCGAAATCGTTCTCTTCACTCATGTCTGCGCCTCTCGCACAATGTCAACCACAGCCTGCACCGACTGCTCGAAGTCCAGTTCGCTCGTGTCGACGAGCGTCACCCCGGGGGCGGGGTTGATGAAGTCCACCACGAGCGCGTCCTTCGCGTCGCGGGCGGCGATGTCCGCGAGCACCTGCTCGTGCGACAGGCCCTCCAGCTCGCCCGCGCGCCGCCGGGCGCGCACCTCGGGCGAGGCGGTCATCAGGATGCGCACCGGCGCATCGGGGGCGACCACCGTGGTGATGTCGCGACCCTCGATGACCACGCCCGGCAGGCCGGACCCGGCCACGATCCGCCGGAACATCGCGTTCAGCCGATCCCGCACCTCGGGATGCCTGGAGACCCGGCTCACCTCTCCGCTCACCCAGTGCTCGCGGATCTCACCGGTCACGTCGACGGGCTCGGCGCCAGGCAGCTGAACGGTCACCCGCTGCTCGCCGCGCAGCGTGATGGTGGTGCCCCAGTCGTCGAGCAGCGCCGCGACGGCGGTCTCGTCGTCGAGATCGGCTCCGGCCCGCAGCGCGGACCATGCGAGCGCGCGATACGCGGCCCCGGTATCGAGGATCCCGAAGCCGAGCCGGTGCGCGGCCTCGCGCGACACGCTCGACTTGCCGCTGCCGGCGGGCCCGTCGATCGCGACGAGAATGGGCGATGCCGTCACAGCGTCCTCCATCCGCGCTCGGTCAGGTCGGCCACCGCGCGTTCGGCGACCTCGGGCAGCACCGCGATCTCCGCGAAGCCGATCTGCGCACCCGGCGAGTGCTCGAGGCGCAAGTCCTCCATGTTAATGCCCAGTTCTCCGAGCTCGGTGAGCAGCAGGGCCAGCTGGCCGGGGCGGTCGTCGATGAGCACGGTGATGGTGGTGAACCGCTCGCTGCTGCCGTGCTTGCCCGGGATGCGCGCGACGCCGCGGCCGCCTGCGGCGAGCAGGTCTGCGAGACGTCGCCTCGCACCCGGCGATTCGGGCTCGCGCAGCGCATCCGTGAAGGCGGCGAGGTCGGCTTGCAGGGCGTCGAGGCCCTCGATCACGGGGCCGCGGTTGGCGCAGAGGATCTGCACCCAGAGCTCGGGGTCGCTCGCGGCGATACGGGTGGTGTCGCGCAGGCCGGGGCCGGCGAGGCCGATGGCCTGCTCGCTCGCCGGCAGCAGCCTGCCCGCCAGGAGGCTCGCGACGGCTTGCGGCAGGTGCGAGACGAGGCCGACGGCCTGGTCGTGCTCCTGCGGCGTCATCTCGAGCGGAGTCGCCCCGAGCTCGAGCGCCACGGCCTCGACGAGCGACAGCGCCTCGCCCGGGGTCTCCTCGTCGCGGCAGATGATCCAGGGTCGCGCGGCGAACAGGTCGGCGCGTGCCATGATCGCCCCGCCGCGCTCGCGGCCAGCCATCGGGTGCGAACCGACGTAGCGCTTGAGATCCACGCCGCGGCGGGTGAGCTCCTCGAACGGGGCGAGCTTCACGCTGGCCACGTCGGTCACGACGGAGTCGGGGAACGCGCCGAGAGCGCGCTCGATCACGTCGGCCGTCACGTCGGGCGGCGTCGCGACCACGACAAGCGCGGGGGCGGGGTCGCCCTCTGAGCGAGGCCGCCCGGCGCCGTAGTCGGCGGCGAGCAGTGCCGTTGTGGGCGACGCGTCCTCGAGGGTCACGTCGACGCCGCGCGCGCGCAGGCCGAGGCCGATGCTCGCCCCGAGCAGGCCTGCGCCGATGATGTGCACCTGACCGCGCACGCGGCTGGCCAGCCCGTTCGCCGATCCGCCCATTCTCGCCCTCTTTCGTCTCCCCGACGCGGCCCGAAGCCGACGTCGACTCTCTATTCTCCCAGCAACTCCGCACGTCCGTCGCGCAGCCCTGGCGCCCGGACCCTCAACGCAGCCGCTCAGCGCGGCCGCGCGATCCCGTGCATGCCCTTCGCGCCCTTGCCGTCGCCCGGGCGCCCGGCGGTGACGCCGCTCGCGGCATGATCCTCCCCGTCGTGCGCGGCGCTCAGCAGCGCCCCGCGCTCCCCGCTTGACAGTTCGCGCAGCTCGCCGACGCGCAGGGTGCCGAGGTGCAGCGGGCCGAACTGGCGCCGCACGAGCTCGTCCACCGGGTGGCCGACCGCGGCCAACATGCGCCGCACGATGCGGTTGCGCCCCGAGTGCAGCGTCACCTCGACCAGCGAGTGCGAGCGCGAGGATCCCCCGGAGAGCAGCTTCGCGGCGTCGACCCTGATCGGGCCGTCGTCGAGGTCCACGCCGTCCTTCAGCCGCTGGATCACGGCGGGGGTCGCCTTGCCCCGCACCTTCGCGATATAGGTCTTCTGCACCCCGAACTTCGGGTGCGCGAGCCGGTGGGCGAGGTCGCCGTCGTTGGTCAGCACGAGCAGCCCCGAGGTGTCGGTGTCGAGCCGGCCCACGTTGTAGAGGCGCTCGCCCACCTGCTCGGTGAACTCCCGCAGATCCGGGCGACCCTGCTCGTCGCGCATGGTCGAGACGACGCCGCGCGGCTTGTTCAGCACGAAGTAGCGCTTGCCCACGTCGAGCTGCACCACGACGCCGTCGACGCGCACCTCGTCGTGCTCGGGGTCGATGCGGCTGCCGAGCTCGAACACGGTCTCGCCGTTCACGGTGACCCGCCCGCCCGAGATCAGCGATTCGCAGGCTCGCCTGGAGGCGACGCCCGCGTTCGCCAGAGCCTTCTGCAGGCGAACGCCGCCGCTCGCGGATCCCGGCTCCGCCTCGCCCGGGTCTCCGACGGTCTCATCCATGCTCATTCGGCGAATCCCTCGCTCGGGTCGTCGAGCAGCGGAGCGATGGGAGGCAGCTCGTCGAGACTCGAGATGCCGAGGTGCCCGAGCAGCGTGTCGTCGGTGCCGTAGAGGATCGCCCCGGTCTCGGGGTCGTGACCCACCTCGGTGACGAGCCCCCGCCCTACCAGTGTGCGCACGACGCTGTCGACGTTCACCGCGCGCACCGACGCGATCGCCCCGCGCGACACCGGCTGCCGGTAGGCGATCACCGCGAGCGTCTCGAGCGCGGCCTGCGAGAGACGCGAGGGCGACTGCTGCTGCACGAAGTCAGCGACGAGCGGGTCGAGGCTCTCGCGCACGTAGAAGCGGTAGCCGCCCGCGACCTCGCGCAGCTCGAAGCCGCGTTGCGGGCCGGCGCCCGCGCCTGGCCCCGAGCCGCCCTCGTAGTCGGCCTGCAGCGCCTCGAGCGCCCGCCGCACCTCGCGCACCGGCCGATCGACCGAGGTGGCGAGACCGACGGCGCTCACCGGCTCGTCGGCGACCAGCAGCAGGGCCTCGAGTTGTTGCTCGAGGCGATGCTCGGCCCGTACCCGGGCCAGCTCGGCGCCGCCCTGATCCTGAGCCGCGCCTGCCGCATCCTCCGCGTCGCGCACGAGCTCCTGGGTCATGCCGTTGACGTCATCCGTCATAGTCCCCTCCCAGAGACGATAGATCCTCGTCGGAGAATTCGGTCCCGGTCCACTCGACCCGCAGTTCGCCCAGCGGTTCGGCCTGCTCGAAGCCCACCGCATCGCGACGGTAGAGCTCGAGGATCGCGAGGAAGCGCGCGACGATGACGCCGCGCTCCTGCACGACGTCGATGCCGGCGACCAGCTCGCGGAAGGTGTGCACGCCGCCCGTCCGCAGCAGCGACACCACGATCGCGGCCTGCTCGCGGATCGACACGAGCGGGGCGTGCAGGTGATCGAGGCCCACCACCGGGATCTCGCGGGGCGCGAAGGCGAGCGCTGCCAGAGCCGCGAAGTCGTCGACGGAGAGCGTCCATACGAGCTCGGGGCCGCGCTCCCGGTACTTCGGGTCGAGCGGAACCTGGCGCGGGTTGCGCGCCGCCTCGGCTTCGAGCCGTGCCGCGAACCACGCGCTCGCCTGCTTGAAGGCCCGGTACTGGAGCAGCCGCGCAAAGAGCAGGTCGCGCGCCTCGAGCAGCGCCACGTCTTCGGCGTCGACCACCTCGCCCTGGGGCAGCAGGCTCGCGACCTTCAGGTCGAGCAGCGTCGCGGCGACCACCAGGAACTCGCTGGCGCGGTCGAGTTCGATGAGCCCCTGCCCCTCGATCGACGCGAGATAGGCGATGAACTCGTCGGTCACGATGCTGAGCGATATCTCGGTGATGTCGAGCTCGTGCTTGCCGATCAGGTTCAGCAGCAGGTCGAAGGGGCCGTCGAAGACCTCGAGGGAGACTCGGAAGCCGTCGCCCTGCACGGCGGCAGCGTGCGCGTCGGCACCGTGACCGGTGCCGTGATCCGTGCTCTGCGTGTCGGTGCCCGCAGGGGCGCCCTCGGGGGCCTCCGCCACGGCGACCGCGTCGTCATGCAACGGTTCCGCGCTCCACCAGTTCGCGAGCCAGCTGCAGGTAGGCCTCCGAGGCGGGGTTCTCGGGGGCGTAGTCGAGGATGGGCTTGGCGGCGACCGAGGCGTCTGGCAGCTTGACCGTGCGGCCGATGACGGTGTCGAACACCTTCTCGTCGAACGTCGCGACGACGCGTTCGAGCACCTCTCGGGCATGAAGGGTGCGCGGGTCGTACATGGTCGCGATGATGCCGTCGAGCTCGAGCGCGGGGTTGAGACGGTCGCGCACCTTGTCGACGGTCTCGATGAGCAGGGCGACGCCGCGCAGCGCGAAGTACTCGCAGGCGAGCGGGATCAGCACGCCGTGGCTCGCGGTGAGCGCGTTCACGGTCAGCAGGCCGAGCGAGGGCTGGCAGTCGATGAGGATCACGTCGTAGTCGGCGGAGACCCGCCGCAGCACTCCTGCGAGGATCTGCTCGCGGGCGACCTCACTGACGAGGTGCACCTCTGCGGCGGAGAGGTCGATGTTGGCCGGGATCACGTCGAGCCCCTCGACGTCGGTGCGCTGGATCACCTCGTTCGGATCCTTGACCTTGCCGAGCATGAGGTCGTAGATGGTGGGCACGTCGTGTGCGGCGACGCCCAGGCCCGCCGAGAGCGCGCCCTGCGGGTCGAAGTCGACGGCGAGCACCCTGCGGCCGTAGCGCGCGAGCGCGGCGCCGAGGTTGATGGTGGTCGTGGTCTTGCCCACGCCGCCCTTCTGGTTGCACATCGAGATGATGCGCGCGGGCCCGTGGCGGTCGAGCTTCTTCGGCACCGCGTAGAAGCGCTCGGGGCGGCCGGTCGGGCCGACTCCGCTCGTGCCCTTGGCCGCGGTGCTCCTAGCCACCCAGCACCCCCTTCAGGTCTCTCCGACGCCGTCGGTCAATCCTACCGCGCCCACGCTCTCCTGCCCGGTTGCCCCGGCTGCTTCGTCTGCTTTCGCGCTGGGCCCCGAAAGAGGGCGGGCGAGCTAGAGCTTCGCGCCGGGGTTCAGGATCCCCTTCGGGTCGAACGCGGCCTTGATCGCGCGCTGCAGCTCGCGCACCCGCGGCGAGAGCTCGCCGTCGAGGGCGTGCAGCTTCTCGACGCCGATGCCGTGCTCCCCGGTCACGGTGCCGCCGAGCTCCTGCGCCACCGCCAGCAGCTCGTCCTGAGCGGCGTGGGCTCGGCGGGTCTGCTCCGCATCGGCGGGGTCGTAGGCGACGACGGGGTGCAGGTTGCCGTCGCCGACGTGCCCGCCGATCGAGACGATCACGTCGAAGCGCGTCGCGATCTCGGCGGCCCGCTCGACGACCTCGCCGAGGGCTCCGCGCGGCACGGCGATGTCGCCGTTGAGCGATCCGCCGAGGAAGGCCTGCATGCCCGGGTGCAGGGCGCGGCGGGTCGCGAACAGCCTGTCGAGCTCGGCCGGGGTCTCGGCGCGTCGGGAGAGCAGCGCACCGCGCTCGGCGAAGACGCGCTCGAACGCGTCGAGCTCCTCGTCAGCGCCGACCCGGGAGTCGGTGACCGCGAGCAGCCAGGCCCGCGCGGTGTCCGGGATCTGCAGAGAGGGGTCGTAGCCGCGAATGGCCCCGAGCGCGACGTCGTCGAGCATCTCGAGCACCGAGGGCGGCTGGGGGCCCGTCGCGATGGCGTTCGCGGCGTCGAGCGCCGCCTCGATGCTCGAGAACATCGCCGACGCCCCGCGGGAGGGGCCGGGCGCCGAGCGCAGGCCGACCGTGATCTCCGTGACGATCCCGAGCGTGCCCTCGGATCCGACGATCAGCGAGGTGAGGTCGAGGCCCGCGACCGACTTGATGGTGTTGCGTCTCGTGTCGATGACGCTGCCGTCGGCGAGCACGACCTCGAGCGATCGCACCGAATCGCGGGTGACGCCGTACTTGATGCAGCGCATACCGCCCGCGTTCGTGGCGATGGTGCCGCCGATCGAGGCGATGTGGGACGAGACGGGGTCGGGCGCGTAGAAGAGCCCGGCCCGCTCGGCCGCGGCGGCGAGCTCCTCGACGCGCACGCCCGGCTGGACCACGGCGAGCCGCTCCAGCGGATCGATGGCGATGATCTGCCGCATGCGCGAGAAGTCCACGAGGATCGCGCCCTCCGGCGCCGAGGCGGCTCCTGCGAGGGAGCTGCGCGACCCCTGCGCCACGACGGGCACGACGTGCCGGTCGGCGATGCGCACCACGCGCTGAACGGCCTCGGTCGTCGCCGGGCGCACGAGCGCGAGCGCCGAGCCCCGCCGCACGCCAGAGGTGTCGACGCCGAGTTCGGCGAGCGCCTCGGGGTCTGTGACGACCGTCTGCCCTGTCCGGTCTCCGAAGGCCTCGCGCAGCTCGGCGACGACCTGATCCGCAGTGCCCTGATCCGCGATGCTCATCGTTCGTCGCCCTCGAACTGCAGGATGTACAGGCCTGCGTTGTAATCGGTGACGTAGGCGCGCAGCTCGGAGTCGACGAACACGTCGAAGCTCTGGATCACGCGAGGCCGGTCGGGCCGGGTGTCGACCATCCCCTCGGGGGCGGGCGGCACCCATGCGCCGACCTCGACGGGACGGAACGGATCGCGGATGTCGAAGGCCCGCAGCCCCGCGTTCTGGTAGGTGGCGAAGACGAGGGTGTCGCTCTGGAAGCTGCCGGGGCGGTTCTCGTGCAGGTTGTGGGGGCCGGCGTGGCCGCCCTTGACGGCGTAGTCGACCTCGGCCGGGTCGGGCAGGGTCGAGAGGCTCATCGGGTCGGCCGGATCCTGGATGTCGAAGATCCAGGTGCGCTTGATCCCGTCGGCCGCGTTGTCGGCGATGCCCTCGTCGGCGACGACCAGCAGATCGCGCTCGGGCAGCGGCAGCGCGGTGTGGGTGGCGCCGCCGACGCGGCCCGTCCAGTTCTTCCACGAGACGAGGCTCGGGGCGCTGCGATCGCTCACGTCGAGCAGGGTGAGGCCGCCGTCGCGCCACGAGGCATAGGCGGTGTCGCCCGAGACGATGGCGTGATGCAGGCCGTAGCGCCAGGTCTCGGCGTCCCATGCCGGTATCTCCCCCGCGGCCTCGTGCATGCCCGGCAGCCACCAGCGCCCCGCGATCTCGGGCCGCAGCGGATCGGCGAGGTCGATGGTCACGAAGATGTAGTCGGTGAAGCCGTCGAGCAGGGCCGACGCGTAGGCCCAGCGCCCGCCCGTGTACCAGAGCCGGTGCAGGCCGACGCCGTCGACCGGCATGAACGAGATCTCGCGCGGCTTCCCGGGCGTCGAGATGTCGAAGACGCGCAGTCCCGCCGCATAGCCGCGAGCGGCGGCGAGCGCCGGGTCGCCGACCGAGCGGCCGTAGTAGTCCTTCTCGGTCTTGAACTCGGTGTCGGCGAAGAGATCCTTCGCGTTCACGACCAGCAGCAGCCCGTCTGCGGCTTGCAGGTGCACACTCCAGGTGCCGGGGGGAGCCGCGACGAAGCCGACCGTCTCGGGCGCCCTCGGGTCGCGCACGTCGATCACGCTGAACCCCTGCTGGAATGCGTGGGCCACGTAGGCGAAGCCGCGGTCGACCATGATCTGGCAGCCGTCAGGCCGGCCGCCCTGGTCGCTGTGTCCGACGAAGCTGAAGTTGTAGCCGAAGTCGGGTGTCGAGAGGCTCGCGGTCATGCTCGCTGATGCTCCTTACCTGTGTGAGCGGCGCTTGCTGCGCACGAAGGCGAAGGCGAGGGCCATGATGAAGACGCCGCCCTTGACGATGTCTTGAGCGTAGTACGGGAACTTCATCATCGTGAGGCCGTTGAGCAGGATGCCGATCAGCACCGCCCCGAGCAGGGTGCCGACGACGCTCGGCTTCTTCTGCCCGAAGAGGGCGTAGCCGACGTAGGCGGCCGCGACGGCGTCCATGAGCAGGGGCGCGCCGGCCTCGATCTGCCCGCTGCCGATGCGCGCGGTGAGCACGATGCCGCCGAGGGCGGCGAGCGCGCCGCTGATCACATAGGCGAGCACGCGCAGGCGGCCGACGGGCAGGCCCATGTGCCGGGCGGCCTCCTCGTTGCCGCCGACGAGGTACATGTACCGCCCGGTCGTGGTCTTGTTCAGGAAGAGGTAGGCGGCGACGCCGACCACCGCCAGCAGGATCACCGGGAACGGCACGCCCAGGACGGTGCCGCGGCCGATGAAGCTGAACGAGGGCACGATGATGCCGGAGTCGGGGGTCGCGGTCACCGAGTTGCCCGCGGTGATGGTGCGCTGCACACCGCTGATCACGAAGAGCATGGCCAGCGTGGCGAGCAGATCGGGCAGGCCGAGCTTGACGATGAGGAAGCCGTTGACGAGACCGACGGCCACGCCGCAGAGGATCGGGACCAGGATCGCCACCGGCAGCTCCTGGCGGAACTCGATCATCATCGAGGCCGCGACGATGGTCGCGAGGCTCGTGGTGGAGCCGATGGAGACGTCGAAGCCGTTGACCACGAGCGAGAAGGTCACCGCGAGGGCGAGCAGCGCGCTCACGACGATGGAGCGGAGGATGTCGAGCAGGTTGTTCGGCGTGAGGAAGTTCTCGTTGGCGAACGCGAACACAGCGATCACGATGAGGATCACGAAGACGGCGGCGTTGCGCATCAGGATCTCGCGGATCCTCTGCGCGCGCAGCGTTTCGGGTTGAGCGGCGCTCATGCGGTCCCGCTCCTTTCGGTGAACATCAGGTCGATGGGGGTGAGATCGGCGGCGGGGCGGTCGAGCACCACGCCGTCGCGACCGAGGACGAGTACCCGATCCGCGATGCGCAGCGC
>JBFXIT010000008.1:9742-13566 GCA_050175655.1 Leucobacter sp. | reverse complement strand
GCGGCGCTCATGCGGTCCCGCTCCTTTCGGTGAACATCAGGTCGATGGGGGTGAGATCGGCGGCGGGGCGGTCGAGCACCACGCCGTCGCGACCGAGGACGAGTACCCGATCCGCGATGCGCAGCGCGTCCTCGGGCTCCTGGGTGAGGTAGAGCACGCCCGCGCCGCCCGAGGCGAGCGCCTCGATCGAGCGGAAGATGGCCTCCTTGGCCGCGACGTCGACGCCCTTCATCGGCTCGTCGAGGATCAGCGCCTCGCGCCCGTCGAAGCTCGTCCACTTGGCGATGGCGACCTTCTGCTGGTTGCCGCCCGACATGCGGCGCAGCAGCTGGGCGTCTCGAGGCGGCTGCACGTCGTAGCGCTGGATGATCTCGCGCGCGTGCTCCCGCTCGCGGCGGGCGCGGATGATGCCGCGGAAGCCGAGGGCGAAGTGGGTGCGCACGTTCTCGTCGAGCCAGATGCCCTGCGTGCGGCGCTCCTCGGGCACGAGCGCGAGGCCGGCGCGGCGCGCGTCGACCGCGTTCCGGATGCGGCGCCGCGCCCCGGCGATGGTGCCGGTGTAGGGCCGCCGCAGGCCGAAGAGCGTGCGGGCGAGGGAGGTCTTGCCCGAACCGAGAGGGCCGTAGACGGCGAGGATCTCGCCGGAGCCGAGGGCGAGGTCGAAGGGCGCCCTGCCGTGCCCGAGGTCGAGGCCGCGCACATCGAGCACGGTCGCGGAGGATCCGGGAGCGCGCTCGGATCGTCGCGCCTGCGTCGCGTCGCCGGTGATCGCGGCGACGACGGCGTCGGGGCCGGTCTCGGCGGTGCGGGCGTGCAGCGTCACCTCGCCGCCCCGCAGCACCGAGATCTCGTCGGAGATGCGGAACACCTCGCCGAGCCGGTGGGAGATGAAGACGATGCCGATCCCGTCGGCCGCGAGCGCCTCCACGATGCCGTAGAAGCGCTCGGTCTCCGCGGCATCGAAGGCGGAGGTGGGCTCGTCGAGGAAGAGGAAGCGGGCATCGCCGGCGGCCGCGCGCACGAGCAGCAGCACCTGCTTCTCGTAGAGGCTGAGCTCGTCGATGCGGCGGCTCGGGTCGATGTCGACGCCGTAGCGGCTGAGGATCTCCTGCGCCCGCCTGCGGTTCGCGCGCGCCGAGAAGAGGCGTCTGCCCTCGGCGGCGAGCATCGCCGCGGTGAGGTTCTCGTGCACGGTCGCGTCGGGCACGAGCGCCCGGTCGACCTCTTGCGCGAGCAGGGCGACCCCGCGACGCAGTGCGTCGGCGGGGCCGGTGAATCGCACGGGCTCCCCGTCGATCCTGATCTCTCCCTCGCTCGGCTCGAAGAAGCCGGCGGCAATGTGCACCAGGGTGCTCTTGCCCGCGCCGTTCATGCCGAGCAGCGCGTGCACACGACCGCCGACGACGGCCAGGTCCACCCCTCGGAGGACCGGGCCGTCGCCGTAGTCGTGACCGATGCCGCTGAGCGCGAGCGTTGCCGGCTCCGCGGGCGTCGGCGAGGTCGGGGATCCCGTCACTTGGCGTTTCGCTCGTGCAGGCTCTTGATCCAGGCGGGCCAGGTCGACTCGTCGGTGTTCCAGGCCGGCACGTACTCGGCGAGCTCGGCGTAGCCGATCTCCTCCGCCGGCAGGTCGGCCTTGGTCACGAGCGCAGGCTCGACCAGCAGGTTGCCGGTCTCCTCGCCCGCGGCCTTGACCCAGGCGAGGCGCACCTGCGAACGGCCGATGGTCGCGGGGTTGGTCGCCGAGGCGGCGCGGAAGTCGACCGAGTCGTCCCAGAAGTAGGGCAGCTCCTGGTCGGTGAGGTCGACCGTGTAGACCGAGACGTCGGTGCGGCCGGCGTCGGAGAGCGCGGTGAACGCGCCGCGGGTGAACTCGTTCCAGTGGCTCCAGATGGCCTGCACGTCGCCGCCCGCGGGGTTCGCGGTGAGGAGCGCGGCGACCTGGGCCGCCGTGTCGAGTGCGGCGTTGCCCGAGACGGTGCCGGTCTGGGTCACGATCTCGATGCCCGGGTTCTCGGCGACGAATGCGTCGACGGCCGCGAGACGGCGATCGAGCGGTGCGTAGCCGGCGACCGAGAGCACCACGATGCCGGCCTCGCCGTCGTAGTCGGCTGCGAGCGCGCCGAGGCCGTTGGTGGCGAGCGCCGCATCGTCCTGGTCGATCGAGCTCACGCCGTCGAGCGTGATGTCGGAGTCGTAGGTGGCGACGACGATCCCGGCGTCGAGCGCCTTCTGCACGGAGTCGTCGAGCGCCTCTGCGGTGCCGTTGTTGATGAGGATCACGTCGGCCTTCGAGTTGACCGCCGTGTCGACGTTCGAGGCCATCTTCGCGAGGTCGTCGTTCGAGTCGAGGATCTGCAGGGTGCCGCCCAGCCCCTCGACCTCCTTCTCGAGCGCCGCGACGTAGGTCTCGTACCACGAGCCCGTGGTGATGCGGGTGACGAGGGCCACGTCGAGGCCGTCCTCGAGCCCCTCGGGGATGGTGGCGTCGCCGGTGAAGTTGCCGGGGATCTCGAGCGCCTCGCCCGACTGCTCGGGCGCCGCTGCGGTCTGCTCGGAGCAGGCGGTCAGCAGCAGCGCGGCGGGGAGCACCAGGGCTGCGGCGCGGAGGAGCGTGCGTGATTTCATGATTCGTTCCTGTCGTTCACGAATGAGTTCCGCAGAAGAATATATTCGATCGCGGGCGATGCGCGCGCATCGGGCTGTCACACTCGGTCACAGAGCGCTAGCGTGCTCTCGGATGCGAGCTCAGATAGTGCTCCCGCAGGGTGTCGACCGTCACCTGTGTGTAGATCTGGGTCGTGGTCACCGACGAGTGCCCGAGCAGCTCCTGCACGGTCCGCACGTCGGCGCCGCCCGAGAGCAGGTGGGTGGCGAACGAGTGCCGCATCGTGTGCGGCGAGACGTGTGCGGTGAGGCCGGCGCGCTCGGCGGCGGCGCGGATCACCAGCCAGACGCCCTGCCGGCTCATGCGCGCTCCGCGGGGCCCCACGAACAGCGCGGGCGTGCCGCGGCCCTTCTCGACCATGCCGGGCCGGGCCCGCACGAGGTAGGCGGCCAGCGCACGGCCGGCATAGCTGCCGTAGGGCACGATCCTCTGCTTCGATCCCTTGCCGGTGACCCTGATGAACCCGCCGCCTCCGAGCGCCCGTTCGGGGTCCGCCCAGGCGTCCACCGTTCCGGGCCCCGCACCCGGCCCTGCTCCAGCGCCTGCCCCCGAGAGCAGGTCGTCGAGGTCGAGGGAGGTCACTTCGCTCACCCGCGCACCGCTGGCGTAGAGCAGCTCGAGCAGCGCGCGATCCCGGAGTTCGACGGGGCCGCTCTGCGGGCCGTCGCCCCCGGCCGCCGAGATCAGCGCCTCGACCTGGTCGGTCGAGAGCGCCTGCGGCAGCCGCAGCCGCTTCTTCGGGGTGCGCACCCCGCTGCCCGCATAGCTCGGCAGCAGCCCCTCCTCGAAGAGGAAGCGGTGCATGCCGCGCACGGTGGAGAGCCGGCGCCCGACCGTCGCCGGGGAGAGCGCGGGCTCGCCCGAGGCTCCGTTCAGCGTGGCGACGTATTCGGCGAGGGTCTCGGGCTCCACCGCCGCGAGGTCGTCGATGCCGCGTTCCGCGAGCCATGCGGCGTAGGCGTCGAGGTCGCGCCGGTAGGCGTCTCGGGTGTTGGCGGACAACCCGCGCTCGATGGCGATGTGGCGCAGGTAGCGGTCTCCGCCGCGCTCGGGGGTCAGCGGAGCCGGGGCCATCGCCGCCGCACCCTTCGGGCCCGGGAGCGGCTCACCGTGCGCTCCTCTGCCCCCGCACGAGCTCCCGCCCGGTCCAGGGCGC
>JBFXIT010000008.1:0-9642 GCA_050175655.1 Leucobacter sp. | reverse complement strand
CCGACGAGACCCGCGAACAGCGGGTGCGGGGCGCCCGGTCGCGAGCGCAGCTCGGGGTGGGCCTGGGTGGCGATGTAGAAGGGGTGGATCTCGGTCGGCAGCTCGACGTACTCGACGAGCTCGCCGTCGGGGCTGGTGCCCGAGAAGCGCAGCCCCGCCTCGGCGATCTGCTCGCGGTAGCGGTTGTTCACCTCGTAGCGGTGGCGATGCCGCTCGCTGGCCGTGTCGGATCCGTAGAGCTCGGCCGCGAGCGAGCCCTCCGCGAGCTTCGCCTCGTAGAGCCCCAGGCGCATGGTGCCGCCGAGGTCGCCGCCCTCGATGATGTCGACCTGCTCGGCCATGGTGGCGATGACCGGCACGGGGGTCTCGGGGTCGAACTCGGTCGACGAGGCGCCCTCCAGCCCGGCGACGTTCCGGGCGTACTCGATGACCATGCACTGCAGGCCCAGGCAGAGGCCGAGGGCCGGGATCCCGTTCTCGCGCGCGAATCGCAGCGCGCCGAGCTTGCCCTCGATGCCGCGGATGCCGAATCCGCCCGGCACGCAGATCGCGTGCATGTCGCCGAGCTGTTCGAGCGCCCCTTCGGGGGTCTCGCAGCTGTCGGAGGCGACCCACTTGATGTTCACCTTGCTCGAGTGCGCGAAGCCGCCCGCCCGCAGCGCCTCGGTGACCGAGAGGTAGGCGTCGGGCAGGTCGATGTACTTGCCGACGAGCGCGACGTTCACCTCGCCCTTGGGGTGGTGCACGGCGTCGAGCACCGGCTGCCAGGTGCTCCAGTCGACGTCGTTCGCCCGGTCGGTGAGGTCGAGGTGCTCGATGATGGTGCGGTCGAGCCCCTGGTCGTTGAGCAGCTTCGGGAGGTCGTAGATGCTCTTCACGTCGATGGCGTTGACCACGGCGCCCTCGTCGACGTCGCACATGAGCGCGATCTTGCGCAGGTTGTCGTCGGTGACGGGCCGGTCGCTGCGCAGCACGAGCGCGTCGGGCTGGATGCCCAGGGTGCGCAGCGCGGCGACGGAGTGCTGCGTGGGCTTCGTCTTCTGCTCCCCCGAGGCGCCCATGAAGGGCACGAGCGAGACGTGCACGAAGATCACGTTCCTGCGGCCGAGCTCGTGGCGCACCTGGCGGGCCGATTCGAGGAACGGCTGCGACTCGATGTCGCCGACGGTGCCGCCGATCTCGGTGATGATCACGTCGGGCTGGGGGATCTCCTCGGCCTGCAGTCGCATGCGGCGCTTGATCTCGTTGGTGATGTGCGGGATCACCTGCACCGTCGCGCCGAGGTAGTCGCCGCGGCGCTCCTTGGCGATCACCGTCGAGTAGATCTGCCCCGTCGTGACGTTCGCTGCCTGCGAGAGATCGATGCCGAGGAAGCGCTCGTAATGCCCGATGTCGAGGTCGGTCTCGGCCCCGTCGTCGGTGACGAACACCTCGCCGTGCTCGAACGGGTTCATCGTCCCCGGGTCGACGTTCAGGTAGGGGTCGAGCTTCTGCATGACGACGCGCAGACCGCGCGCCGTGAGTAGGTTGCCGAGACTCGCGGCGGTGAGGCCCTTCCCGAGAGAGGAGACGACACCCCCGGTCACGAAAATGTGCTTGGTCGTACCGGCCTGGTTCTGCTGCGCTCCCACGGGCTTCGATCCTATCATCCACTCGCCTCTCGGCATACCGCCGCTCGCCGCGTCCCGGTTCGCAGCCCGCCCGTCGATCGCACCGTCACCGGCATCTCCCTCCGGCTACTGCAGCTCTTGCCTGGGCACCCAGACCTGCTTGATGATCATCAGGATCATGGCAGTGACCGGGATCGAGATGAGCGCGCCGAGCAGGCCGAGCAGGGTGCCGCCCGCGAGGGCGCCGATCACCACGAGGGCGCCGGGCACCGAGACGACGCGGTTCATGATGCGCGGCGTGAGCAGATATGCCTCCACCTGCATGTAGATGAGGTAGTAGACGGCGGCGATGATTGCGGCCGTCGGCGAGTTGAACAGCGCGACCCCGGCCACCAGAACGGTGGCGAGCACGGAGCCGAAGAGCGGGATGAGGGCGAGGAAGAACACGCCCACGGCCACCAGGCCTGCGAACGGCACGCCGACGATCATCATCATGACGAATCCGAGCACCGAGTTGATGAGGGCGAGGATCACGATGCCGTTCACGTAGCCGCCGACCGACTTGGTGATCTGCTCGGTGATGTCGATCACCTGGGCGCGCTTGGAGCGCGGCACGATCGAGTAGAAGGCCCGCTTGGTCGCCTGCAGCGAGGCGAGGAAGTAGAGGCTGAGGATCAGCACGATGAGCGCCGCGGTGAGGCCGTTCGCGATGCCGATGCCCGCCTGCCAGACGCCGCCCGCGACCTGCGCCCAGTTCTCGGGCTTGCCGACGAAGTCCTGCGCCATGCCGAGCAGGCCGGGGAAGTCGATGTAGTCGCCGAAGCGCTTCTCGAGCTCCGTGAACCAGGGCTGGTTCGCCACGTCGGTGAAGTAGGTGGGCGCGGTGCGGATCAGCTGGGCGATCTGATTCGCGATCATCGGGATGATGACCGCGAGAATGCCCGCGACGACCAGGATGAAGCTCGCGAACACGATGCCGATGCCGAGCGGGCGCTTCACGCCGCGCCGCTCCAGCCAGCGCACGACCGGTTCGAGGGCGAGGGCGATGAACAGCGCGCCCACGACGTACATGATGATGGTGCTGAGCTGACCGATCATCGCGCCGACGAGGAGCGCTGCGAGCACGCCCAGGGTGATCACAAAGCCGATCTGGAAGGGGCTGCGGATCACGAACTCCCGCACGCTCCGCTGCCGCGCGGTCTCGTTCTGGGCCTCGGCCTCGGCGGCGTCCCGGGCGTCGCGGTACATCTCGCGCGTCTCGTGATCGAGCTGGCTGAGGTCGGTGTGCACGACGTCGGGGTGGTCGTCCAGGTAGCGGGCGCGCTCTTCGGGGCTGACCGGGCCGTCGGCTGGACCCTTCCCGGCGCGGTGCCTGCGCCGCAGAAAGTTGCTCATGGGGCGAGGGTAGCATCGGAGGACGACTCGCGCAGCGCGAGCAGCTCGGCGGCGTGTTCGAGGGCGCTCTGCGAGTCGCTGAGGCCGGAGAGCAGGCGCGCCATCTCGGCGAGGCGGGCGTCGCCCTCCAGCCGGCGGCAGCTCGACTGGGTGAAGCCGCCGTCGGAGTCCTTGACGATCTGCAGGTGGTTGTTCGCGAAGGCGGCGACCTGCGCCAGGTGGGTGACGACGATCACCTGCGAGGTCCGGGCGAGCCGGGCGAGCCGGCGACCGATCTCGATGGCGGCCGCTCCGCCCACTCCGGCGTCGACCTCGTCGAAGACGAAGGTGGGCACCGGATCGCTCGCGGCGACCACGACCTCGAGTGCGAGCATGACGCGCGAGAGTTCTCCGCCGGAGGCGCCCTTGGCGAGCGGCCTGGGATCGGCGCCCGGGTGCGGCTGCAGCAGCAGGCGCACCTCGTCGGCGCCGTCCCTGCCGAGCTCGGCCGGTTCGACGGCCGCGGTGAAGCTCGAGTCGGGCAGGGCGAGCTGCCTGAGCTCGGCGGTCACCTGCTCGGAGAGGGCGGCTGCGGCTGCGCGTCTCGCAGCCGAGAGCTCGTCGGCGAGGCGCCGTTCGATCGTCTCGGTCTCGGCGAGCCGGGAGCTCAGCTGCTCGATGCGGTCGTCGTCTCCGTCGAGCTCGGTGAGCCGCACCACCCCGGCCTCGGCGTGGGCGATCACCGCGGGGGTGTCGTCGCCGTACTGGCGCAGCAGGGCGTTCAGCTGGGCCAGGCGGTCGTTGGCGTGGGCGAGCTCGCCGGGCCCGTCCTGATCGAGGTCGCCCGCGTAACCCGCGAGTTCGCGCGCGGCGTCGGCGATCTGGAAGCTCAGGGAGCGCAGCGTCTCGGCGAGCGCGGCGAGCCGGGGGTCGACGTCGGCGACCCGCTCGATCTCGCGCACCGCCTGATCGAGCAGGGCGCCCGCGTCAGAGGCGTAGGGATCGTCTCCGTCGTTCGAGAGAGAGCGCAGCGCAGTCGAGGTGGCATCCCGCAGCGCCTCGAGGTTGCTCAGCCGCTCGATCCTCTGCTTGAGCTCGGCCTCTTCACCGGGCTGGGGATCGACCGCCGAGATCTCCTCGAGCTCGGCGCGCAGTCGTTCGGCCTCGTTCACCCGCGCATCGCGGGCCTCGGTGAGTTCGGCGAGCTCGGCAGCGAGCGTCCGGCGCTCGGTGTGCGCTCGCCGGTAGTCGCCCAGCAGCGCCTGCACCGGGGCCCCGCCGAACCGGTCGAGCATCTCCCGCTGCGCCGCCGCGCTGCGCAGGCGCAGCTGCTCGCTCTGGCCGTGCACGGCGAAGAGGCGGTCGGCGAGCCGGCCGAGCACGCCGACCGGCGCCGCCGAGCCGCCGACGCTCGCCCGGCTGCGCCCCTCGGAGCTGACCGTGCGCGTGAGCACCAGGTCTCCGTCGTCGACCTCGCCGCCGGCGTCGTCGACCAGCTCCGCCACGCCCGGATCGTCGGTGCGCACCAGGCCTCCGACCCGCGCCGCATCGGCGCCGCTGCGCACTGCGCCGGAGTCGGCGCGCTCCCCCATCAGCAGCCCGAGCGCGGTCACGATCATGGTCTTGCCCGCACCGGTCTCGCCGGTGATCGCCGTGAAGCCGGGCCCGAGCTCGAGGGTGGCCTCGGCGATCACGCCGAGATCGCGGATCCGCAGCTCTTCGATCATGCGCCCCGCCCAGCGCCGCGGGCCGCCGCAGCCCCCCGCCAGCCCGCGACGGGCAGGTGGAACTTGCGCACCAGGCGATCGGTGAACACGGCCTCGTCGATGCGGGCGAGCCGCAGAGGCAGCGGCGAGCGCCGCACCTCGACCACGGCGCCGCCGGGCAGCTCGGTGCGGCGCCGGCCGTCGCACCACATCACTCCGGGCCCCCCGGCCTCGGGCAGGATCTCGACGGTGAGCACGGAGTCGGGGCCGACGACGAGGGGGCGGTTGAAGAGCGCGTGCGCCGCGATGGGCACCATCAGCAGGGCCTGCACCGCCGGCCACACCACGGGGCCGCCTGCCGAGAACGAGTAGGCCGTCGAGCCCGTGGGCGTCGAGAGCACGACGCCGTCGCATCCGAAGGACGACAACGGGCGGCCGTCGACGCCGACCACGACCTCGAGCATGCGGCCCAGCTTCTCGACGCTGGCCTCGTTCACCGCCCAGGTGTCGGCGATCACCTCGCCCTCGAACATGGCCCGCACGTCGAGCGTGGTGCGCTCCTCGACGATGTAGGAGCGGGCGAGCACCCGCTCGACGGTGAACTCCAGGTCGTGCGACTCGGTCTCGGCCAGGAACCCGACATGGCCGAGGTTCACGCCCAGGATCGGGCAGCGCGACCCTCTGACCACCTCTGCCGCGCGCAGGATCGTGCCGTCGCCGCCCAGCACGAGGGCGATCTCGAGCTCGTCGGTCTGCACGCCCGCACCCAGCTCGACGGTGAGCGCCGGATCGATATGGGGGGCGAACTCCTCGCGATCGCTGAGGGGCATGACGGGGGTGACGCCCGCGCTGCGGAGCGCGTCGATCACGCTCTTGGTCGCTTCGATGGCCTCGCGCCTGGCGGTGTGCGACACGACGAGGATGTAGCGCGCGCTCATGCCCCACCTCCCATGAGTGATCGAATGCGATCCTCCCATTCTGTCGGATCGGCGGGCGCTGTGCGCAGAGCATCTCCAGCCGGATCTCCGTGCGCCTCTGCGACGGGCGAGAAGCACGCGAGCATCTCGCGGTTGCCGTGCTCCCCGGTGAACGGCGAGGGCGCGAGTCCGATGCAGGGGCAGCCGAGACCGGCGGCGCGGTCGAGCACGCGCTGCACGGCCTCGGCGGCGAGCGCCTCGTCGACGACGATGCCGTCGCGGAGCCCCTGCCTGCCCACCTCGAACTGCGGTTTGACGAGCAGCATCAGCACGGCCCGTGGCGCCGCCCTCACGATCGCGGGGAGTACCAGGGTGAGCGAGATGAACGAGAGATCGCCGACGACGAGCTGAGGGGTCTCATGGGTGCCGCTCACCTCGGCCAGCAGCTCCGGGCCGAGTTCGCGGGCGTTGCATCCCTCGACCACCCGCACCCTGGGGTCGGCGCGGAGCTCGGGTGCGAGCTGATCGTGCCCGACGTCGAGTGCGATGACCTCGCGGGCACCGCGTTCGAGCAGCACCTGCGTGAAGCCGCCGGTGGAGGCGCCCACGTCGAGCGCGAGGGCTCCCGCCGGGTCGATTCCGAAGGCGTCGAGGCCGGCGATCAGTTTGTGCGCGGCGCGGCTCACATAGTGCTCGCCGGCCTCGACTTCGAGAGAGGATCCCGCCTGCACCCGCGCCCCCGCCTTCACGGCGGGGAGGCCGTCGCACAGCACCCTGCCGCGCGCGATGAGCTCGGCCGCGTGGCTGCGCGAGCGCGCGAGCCCGAGTTCGGCGAGCGCACGGTCGAGACGGATGCTCCCGCCCTCCCATACTGCAGCGCCGTCGCCGCCGCGACCATCGCCCACGGGTCTACTCGCCGGGCTCGCGGTCGCTGCGCTGCAGTTCGGCGAGCAGCTCCTCCGCCAGCTGGTCGAAGCGTGCGGCGCGCTGCTCGAGCGGCTGCGCCTCGATCACCTCGAGGCGACCGAGCAGGCCGTCCTCGGCGTGCGAGCCGTCAACGCCGAGCAGGCCTTCCTCGGCCTGCGAGCCACTATCGAGGAGTCCCTCATCGGCCGACGCCCGGCCGTCGTTCGTTGAATCCGTCATGCGACCAGGCTATCCGGCGCCACCGACATCCGCTCGGTTCGAGGAGCGCGCTGGTGAGGCCGACGGGCGGGGCGCCGTCAGGAACCGGCCCAGTGGTCGACGTACAGCTCCTCGGGAACCTGCAAGCCGTAGATGGCGAGGCCGGATGCCCAGATGGCCGCGCAGCCCGCGCGCAGCAGCTCGAGGGGCGAGTCTCCGCGATCCAGGATCTCGACCACGTGCCCCTTCATCCGTACCCGTGCCGCTCCGACACGCGCGGCGCCGTCCTTCTCGGTCACGGTCTCGGGGTAGGGCTCGTGCAGGTCGGCGATGCCGGGGACGATGTAGTCGGGTCGCATGTCGGCCGACGCGGCGACGAGCTGCTTCGGCCGGTCGACGCCGGTGAGCACGACAGCGGAGCGGATGCCCGCGGCACGTGCCCCTTTGATGTCGGTGTCGAGGCGGTCGCCGACCATGAGCGCGTTGCGGCTGCCGAAGCGGGCGAACGCCGTCTCGAAGATCGGAGTCTCGGGCTTGCCCGCGAAGACGGGCAGCCGCTGCACTGCGGTGTGGACGGCCGAGACGAGGGTGCCGTTGCCCGGGGCGAGACCTCGTTCGAGGGGCAGGGTCCAGTCGGTGTTGGTCGCGATCCAGGGCAGGAGGTCGCGACCGGGGCGCTCGGCGAGCGCGAATGCGGCTTCGGCGAGCTCGGGCCAGCCCACCTCCGGGGCGAAGCCCTGGACGACGGCGGCCGGGTCGTCGTCGGCGCTGCGGGTGACGCCGAAGCCCGCCTTGCCGAGCTCGTCGACGAGGCCCTCGCCGCCGACCACGAGCACGGTCGAGCCGGGCGCGACGGTCTGCTGCAGCAGGGAGACGGCGGCCTGGGGGCTGGTCACGACGTCGTCGGCTCGCGTGTCCAGCCCGAGACCTCGCAGCTGTTCGGCGACGGCACGGTCGGTGCGCGACGCGTTGTTGGTGACGTAGCCCAGCCTCAGGGTCTCGGCGGCTCGGTTCAGCTGGTCGACGGCACCCGGGATGCCCTGCTTGCCTCGGTAGACGACGCCGTCGAGGTCGGCGAGCAGCAGCTCCCGGCCTTCGAGTGGAGCCGGCCCGAGCGGAGTGCGCTTCTTGAAGAGCGCCATCACTGCTCGCCCTCGTCCGAGCCCCCGGCATCGCTCGGCTGCGCCTCCTCAGGATCGCCGAGCTCGGCCTCTGCCTCGCTGACGGCTTCGTCCTCGGCACCTGCTCCGGCCTCGGTGTCAGGCTCGGCGTCCTCCGACTCCTGGTCGCCGCGAGGCGCATGCTCGTAGACCTCCAAGACCTCCAGCTGATCCGACTCGGCGAAGCGCTCGTTGAGCGCCGCCTCCGCGATCTCCGCCCGGTGCCGCCACTTCTGCGCTTCGGCGTCGCGCCCGAGCTCCTCGAGCACCGCGGCGTAGGCGGCGAACAGCTCGGGGCTGTAGGTGTAGGCGCGGTTGGGGTCGAGTTCGGGGATCTCCAGCTCGAAGAGCGCCTGCTGAGTCTGCCCGAGGTCGAGCCTGGCGCCGGACATCGCAATGGCGAGCTGGGCCCTCTGCTCGGCGTTCAATGCGGTGGTGTCGGCCTCGAGACCCGTCTCGAGCCCCTTCTGGGGGCGGCCGAGCGCACGCTCCGCCTCGACCATGAGCGCCAGGTTGCCCTGGGATCCGCTCAGCCGGCGGTGGGTGCGCAGCTCGCGCAGGGCGAGCGCGTAGTCGCCGATGCGGTAGGCCGTCGCCGCAAGGGTCTCGCGGGCGACCGGGATGCGGCCCGCACGGCGCGAGGCCGAGATGGCGTGCTGGTGCGCGAGTTCGGGATCGTCGTCGATCAGCAGCGCGACCATCGCCAGATGGCGTGCCACCCGCTCCGCGGTCTCGGGCTGCAGGGTCTTGAGCTCGTTGCGCGCCGCCGCGGGAAGGTCTGCCGGCTCGATCTCGATCGGGATGATCGGATCGTCGTGCTCGGCGCGCACCGGGCGCAACTCGTGCTGCAGCCGCTCGGCCTCGGTGAACTCGCGATCCTGCCCGCCGCGGTCGCTCCGGCCGCCCCCGCGGGTGCCGCCTCTGCCGTAGGAGGGCTTGCCGCCGCTCCTCTTATCGCCACTGCGATTCCCACCGCTCCGGATCCCGCCGCCCCGGTTCTCGCCGTCGTGCCGGTAGCCCTTGCGATCGCCCTCGCGCTGCGGCCGCTCCCCGTCACGACGAGCGCGGTCGCCGTACGCCCGGTCGCCATCGCGTCTCGGGCGGTCGTTGCGACGGCGCTCGCCGTCACCGCCCGATCGGCTCGAGTAGGGCCGATCGCTCTCGCGACGGGGCCGATCCTTGTCGTACCTGCGCTCTCCATCTCGACGGGGCCTGTCGCCATCACGACGAGGCCGGTCGTCGTAGCGGCGCTCGCCATCACGCGAGCCCCGGTACGGACGGTCGCCGTCGCGTCGCGGGCGGTCGCCGTCACGACGCGGGCGATCCTCGGAGCGGTGAGGCCGGTCGCCGCCCTGTCCGCCAGCGCCCCGCTGCTTCGGGCGGTCTCCGTTGTATCGCGGACGGTCGCCGTCACCGCGCCGGCGGTCGCCGTCCCGAGACGGGCGGCCTCCCTGAGATCCGCCGCGACGCGGACCGCTCCGGTCCGGGCCTCGATCACCGCCTGTGCGGTCGTCGCGGTCTCGCGAATCGCGATCGTCCATCATTCGCCTCCAGAAATGCGAAAAGGGCCGCTCAGAGGCAGGACCAATAACTGGTCTCCTACCATCTGAACGACCCTTTTCTATGAAGAGGTCCGGCGGTGTCCTACTCTCCCACACCCTCCCGAGTGCAGTACCATCGGCGCTGTCAGCCTTAACTTCCGGGTTCGGAAAGTAACCGGGTGTTTCCCTGACGCTATAACCACCGTAAC
>JBFXIT010000007.1:0-26273 GCA_050175655.1 Leucobacter sp. | reverse complement strand
CTCGCGGTCGGCAAGAAGCACGAGAACTGGGTCTCCGACGGCATCGCCCGCTACGAGCAGCGCCTGCGCAAGCCGTTCGACGTGTCGTGGCAGCTGCTGCCGCATTCGGCGCGCGAGGGCGAGGCGGCGCGGGCCGAGGAGTCGGATCGGATCCTCGCGAAGGCGGATCCGGGGGCGTTCCTCGTGCTGCTCGACGAGCGCGGCCGAAACGTCGAATCGCCGGAGCTGGCCCGCACGCTGCAGGGCGCGTTCGACACCGGCCGTGCGGTGGTGATCGTGATCGGCGGAGCCTATGGAGTGGACGACCGGGTGCGCGAGCGCGCCGGCTTCGTGTGGAGTCTCTCGAAGCTGGTGTTCCCGCACCAGCTGGTGCGGCTGATCCTGGCCGAGCAGCTCTACCGGGCGCAGGAGATCGCGGCCGGGCGGCCGTACCACCACGTCTGAGGCTCTCGCGACGGTGCGTCTGCGGGCTTCGTGACGACGCCGCTGTTCGGAGCGTTCACCCCGACCTGCCCCGTTCGACGCAAGCAATGTTAGTATCTGCGTATGAACGCGGATAAGAAGGTATGCGGCATGGATCCCTCCTCCGAATACGTCGACCTCGCGGCCGAGGTGCTGGGCATCCTCTCCGATCCGACGCGCATCAAGATCGTGCTCGCGCTCCGGCGGGCCGAGGAGCTCCCGGTGAACGCGCTGGCCGAAGTCGTCGGGAAGAAGCCGTCGGGCGTGTCGCAGCACCTCGCAAGACTGCGGATGGCGCGCATGGTGACCACCCGTCACGAGGGCACGAGCGTCCTCTACCGCCTGACCGACGAGCACGCGCTCGCGCTCGTGACCGAGGCGATCAAGCAGGCGGAGCACGCGGTCTCGAACGGCCAGATCCCGCCCCACCACGCCGCACCCAGGCCCTAGCCCCCCGAATCGCAGACGCGGACATGCTCGCCGTCCTCCGGAACCCGACCTACGCGAAGCTGTACAGCGCGCAGATCCTCGCGCTGCTCGGCACGGGCCTCCTCACTGTCGCGCTCGGACTGCTCGCCTTCGACATCGCGGGAGGGGATGCCGGGATCGTCATGGGCACGGCCATGACGATCAAGATGGTCGCCTACGTCGCGGTCTCGCCGATCACCGCCGCGCTCGTCGCGCGCCTGCCGCGCAAGCCGGTGCTGATCTGCGCCGACCTCATCCGGGCCGGCGTCGCCGTGTCGCTGCCGTTCGTCGCCGAGGCCTGGCAGATCTACGCCCTGATCCTTCTGCTCCAGTCGGCTTCGGCGACGTTCACGCCCGCCTTCCAGGCCGTGATCCCCTCCGTGCTGCCCGAGGAGCGCGACTACACCCGGGCGCTGTCGCTCTCGCGCCTGGCCTACGACCTCGAATCCCTGGTGAGCCCGATGCTCGCCGCAGCCCTGCTGACCGTCATCGGCTTCCACGACCTCTTCGCGGGCACGGTCGCGGGGTTCCTCGCCTCCGCAGCGCTCGTGGCCGCATCGCGCTTCCCGCGCATCGAACCGCCCCGGCCTGCTCCGTTCCTCGAGCGGCTCACCGGCGGCGCGCGGGTCTTCCTCGCCGTGCCGGAGCTGCGCGGCCTGATGGGGCTGAACCTCGTCGTGGCGACGACCACGGCGATGGTGATCGTCAACACCGTCGTGCTCGTGCAGGGCTCGCTGGGCAGGCCGCAGATCGATGTCGCCATGCTGCTCGGCGCCTACGGCGGCGGATCGATGCTCGTCGCGCTCGGGATCCCGAAGCTGCTCGACAGCCTGCCCGACAGGCGGGTGATGCTCGTCGGCGGGCTCGCGCTGCCTGTGCTGTTGCTCGCCGCGGCCGGAGCGATCGCCTGGACGGGGGGAACGACTCAGTGGGTCGCTCTGCTGACCCTGTGGGCCCTGCTCGGAGCGGCCACCTCGGCCGTCCTCAGCCCCTCGGCTCGGCTCCTGCGCCGGAACAGCACCGAGCAGAACCGGCCTGCGGTCTTCGCCGCGCAGTTCTCCCTGTCGCACGCCTGCTTCCTGATCGCCTATCCGCTCGCAGGTGTCCTCGGTGCGATGGCCGGGCTCTCGGCGGTCGCGCTGGTCCTTGTCGCGCTCGGTGCGCTCGGCGCGGCATTCGCGGTATGGGCGTGGCGGGCGAGGAGCGGGCTGCCGCTGGGTGAGCGTGCGCACCCCGCACCCGGCATCACCGAGAATGTCGGTGGTCCCGGGTAGCTTTCGGGCATGACCACCTTCCGACTCGCCAGCCGTGTTCGGGCGGGTACCGTGCCGGCGCCTGCCCGCGTCCCCGTGCTCGCCCGCCCGAGCCCCGTGCGGGGCGGGGAGACGGGGTCGACGACGGATCTCGCGCCGAGCCCGCAGGCCGCCTACCCGGTTCCCTGGCGGGTGACGGCCCGCAGCGAGCGCGGTGCGATCGAGGTCGAGCACACGGGTGACGGTCCGCTGCGCTCGGTGCGCTTCACCCTGGCCGGCGGCGGCCTGCTGGGGCTCTCGCTGCCGCGGACCGTGCATCCGGGGGAGCGGCTGCGCGTGGTGCTGCGGGGGATGGCCTCGGAGGGGGCGCTCGAAGCGCCCGACGTCATGCTGGTGCTGCGCTGGTTCCAGCCCGATGGGAGGGAGCTGCTGTGGCCTATTGCGCTCTGAGCCGATTCACGGAATGCGGCCGAAAGGGCCGGCGTTGTACTCTGTGCGGCGCTCTTCCGAGGCCGCCGTGACGGGGCTCGTCGCGACACGCCGGGGGTGGGGTGCCGGGGAAATTATTTTTCTTCTCCACCGCTTGTGGATAACTCTCGACGGGTGGCGGAATCGCGCCGAAAGTTGTCCCCAGAAGCCGGCGCCGAGCGGTGGAATCCGAGTGGAAAAATACATCGGTGTAACTACATCATCTTGTGGTGGATCGGCGTATGGTTCACTATATGTAGTGCCTCGACCGAGGCGCGACAGATTTCGACGAAGGGTTCGATATGGCTACTACGGTCTACACCAAGCCGTCGTGCGTGCAGTGCAACGCGACCTACCGCGCGCTCGACAGCCAGGGCATCGAATACGACATTGTCGACCTCTCCGAAGACCCGGCAGCGCTCGAGACCGTCAAGGAGCTCGGCTACCTGCAGGCCCCCGTCGTCGTCACCGACGACGAGCACTGGTCGGGCTTCCGCCCCGACAAGATCTCGGCGCTCGCCTCGCGCCTCGTCGACTAGGCGTCTCGGAAGCGCCGCGGGCGGTGCGCGATGGGCTCGAACGCATCAAGAGGTGGAAGAGCAGCAGAGATGGCCGACGTGGTCTACTTCTCCAGCATCTCCGGCAACACCCGGCGCTTCGTGGAGAAGCTCGGCCGGCCGGCCCAGCGCATCCCCCTCTACGCGAAGGATGACCCGCTGGTCGTCGACGAGCCGTACGTGCTCATCGTGCCGACCTACGGCGGAGGCCCCGAGACCCGGGCGGTCCCCAAGCAGGTGATCCGGTTCCTCAACGACGAGCACAACCGCTCCCTCTGCCGAGGGGTCATCGCGGCGGGCAACACCAACTTCGGCGAGGCCTACGGCATCGCCGGCGACATCATCGCACGCAAGCTCCACGTGCCCTATCTCTATCGGTTCGAACTCTTTGGCACACCGGACGACGTCACCGCCGTCCAAGAAGGATTGGAAAAGTTTTGGTCTCAGCAGTAGCAGCCGCTGACGCGGCAAGTGCAGTGATGGAGCCCGGCCTCGCCTCGTCCAAGGTCAGCGACATGGACTACAACTCGCTGAACGCGATGCTGAACCTCTACGACGCCGACGGCATGATCCAGTTCGACAAGGATCGCGAAGCTGCGCGCCAGTACTTCCTGCAGCATGTCAACCAGAACACCGTCTTCTTCCACAACTTCGAGGAGCGCCTCCGGTTCCTCATCGACAACGACTACTACGAGAAGGCACTCCTCGACCAGTACCCGCTCGAGTTCATCGAGCGGCTCACCGACGAGGCCTACAAGATGAAGTTCCGCTTCCCGACCTTCCTGGGGGCGTTCAAGTTCTTCACCTCGTACGCCCTGAAGACCTTCGACGGCAAGCGCTACCTCGAGCGGTTCGAGGATCGCGTCGTGATGGTCGCGCTCGGCCTCGCGCAGGGCGACCAGGATCTCGCCCGCGGCCTCATGCGCGAGATCATCTCGGGCCGGTTCCAGCCCGCGACCCCGACGTTCCTCAACCTCGGCAAGGCGCAGCGCGGCGAACTGGTCTCGTGCTTCCTGCTGCGCATCGAGGACAACATGGAGTCGATCTCGCGCGGCATCAACTCGTCGCTGCAGCTCTCGAAGCGCGGCGGCGGCGTGGCGCTGTCGCTCTCGAACATCCGCGAGGCCGGCGCCCCGATCAAGAAGATCGAGAACCAGTCGTCGGGCATCATCCCCGTCATGAAGCTGCTCGAAGACAGCTTCAGCTACGCCAACCAGCTGGGCGCGCGCCAGGGCGCGGGCGCCGTCTACCTGAGCGCTCACCACCCCGACATCATGCGGTTCCTCGACACCAAGCGCGAGAACGCCGACGAGAAGATCCGCATCAAGACCCTCTCGCTCGGCGTCGTGATCCCCGACATCACCTTCGAGCTGGCGAAGAAGAACGAAGACATGTACCTCTTCTCGCCGTACGACGTCGAGCGGGTCTACGGCATCCCCTTCGGCGACATCCCCCTCTCCGAGAAGTACTACGAGATGGTCGACGATGCGCGCATCAAGAAGACCAAGATCAGCGCGCGCCACTTCTTCCAGACCATCGCCGAGCTGCAGTTCGAGTCGGGCTACCCCTACATCGTGTTCGAGGACACGGTGAACGAGGCGAACCCGATCAAGGGCCGCATCAACATGTCGAACCTCTGCTCCGAGATCCTGCAGGTCAACACCCCGACCACCTACAACGAGGATCTGAGCTACGACGAGATCGGCAAGGACATCTCGTGCAACCTCGGCTCGATGAACATCGCCATGATGATGGACGGCGAAGACTTCAGCGGCAGCGTCGAGCTCGCCATCCGCGCGCTCACCGCGGTGAGCGACATGAGCCACATCTCGTCGGTGCGCTCCATCGAGGACGGCAACGACAAGTCGCACGCCATCGGCCTCGGCCAGATGAACCTGCACGGCTACCTGGCCCGCGAGCGCGTGCACTACGGCTCGGAAGAAGGCGTCGACTTCACGAACATCTACTTCTACACGATCCTGTTCCACGCGCTGAAGGCGTCGAATCGGATCGCGATCGAGCGCGGTCGCACCTTCGACGGCTTCGCCGACTCGAAGTACGCCTCGGGCGAGTTCTTCGACAAGTACACCGAGCGGGCGTGGGAGCCCGAGACCGAGCGGGTGCGCGAGCTGTTCGCCGCCTCGGGGGTCGAGATCCCCACCCAGAGCGACTGGCTCGAGCTCAAGGCGAGCGTGCAGCAGCACGGCATCTACAACCAGAACCTGCAGGCGGTGCCGCCGACCGGCTCGATCTCCTACATCAACAACTCGACCAGCTCGATCCACCCGATCGCGTCGAAGATCGAGATCCGCAAGGAGGGCAAGCTGGGTCGCGTCTACTACCCGGCGCCGTTCCTCACCAACGACAACCTCGAGTACTACGAGGACGCCTACGAGATCGGCCCCGAGAAGATCATCGACACCTACGCGGCGGCGACGCAGCACGTGGATCAGGGCCTGTCGCTGACGCTGTTCTTCAAGGACACGGCCAGCACCCGCGACATCAACAAGGCGCAGATCTACGCGTGGCGCAAGGGCATCAAGACGATCTACTACATCCGCCTGCGTCAGATGGCACTCGAGGGCACCGAGCTCGAGCAGTGCGTCAGCTGCATGCTGTGATTGCTCCGCAATTCATGCATGCTCTGATCCGTTCGCACCCGCAGTCGAAACAGAACGAAAAAGGAAGAACCCGATGAACGCGCAGCCGCTCAAGCTGGTCGACCACGTGCAGGCGATCAACTGGAACCGCATCGAGGACGAGAAGGATCTCGAGGTGTGGAACCGCCTCGTGAACAACTTCTGGCTGCCCGAGAAGGTGCCCCTCTCGAACGACGTGCAGTCGTGGGCGACGCTCAACGCTCAGGAGCAGCTGCTCACGATGCGGGTGTTCACCGGCCTCACCCTGCTCGACACGATCCAGGGCACGGTCGGTGCGGTCTCGCTGATCCCCGACGCGATCACTCCGCACGAGGAGGCGGTCTACACCAACATCGCGTTCATGGAGTCGGTGCACGCGAAGAGCTATTCGTCGATCTTCTCGACGCTGTGCTCGACGCAGGAGATCGACGACGCCTTCCGCTGGTCGGCCGAGAACGTCAACCTGCAGAAGAAGGCGCAGATCATCGTCGACTACTACCACGGCGACGATCCCCTGAAGCGGAAGGTCGCCTCGACCCTGCTCGAGTCGTTCCTCTTCTACTCGGGCTTCTACCTGCCGATCTACTGGTCGTCGAAGGCGAAGCTCACCAACACGGCCGACCTGATCCGCCTGATCATCCGCGACGAGGCCGTGCACGGCTACTACATCGGCTACAAGTTCCAGAAGGGCCTCGAGAACGAGACCGAGGAGCGCCGCCAGGAGCTCAAGGACTACACCTTCGCGCTGCTCTACGACCTCTACGAGAACGAGGTGCAGTACACGCAGGATCTCTACGACCCCGTCGGGCTGACTGAGGACGTGAAGAAGTTCCTGCACTACAACGCGAACAAGGCGCTGATGAACCTCGGCTACGAGCCGATGTTCCCCAAGGAGATGACCGACGTCAACCCGGCGATCCTCTCGTCGCTCTCGCCCAACGCGGATGAGAATCATGACTTCTTCTCGGGTTCGGGCTCGTCGTACGTCATCGGCAAGGCCGTCGCCACCGAGGACGAGGATTGGGACTTCTGAGGTTCGACCGTGCTGGAGAACAAGCTCGGCATCTTCAACTCGGCGGAGCTTGCGCGAGCTGAGGAAGAGATCACGAAGCGGAAAGCGCTGCAGCTTTTCGAGCTGGGTCTGCTCGATACCTGCGAGGTGGGCACGTTCGCCGGGCTTGCGCGGATTCACGGATACCTTTTTGAAGATGTCTATGATTTTGCGGGTCGCGTGCGCACGGAGAACATCGCGAAAGGCGGATTCCGTTTCGCCCCGGTCATGTACCTGCAAGCGGCGCTCGAGAGCATCGACCGGATGCCGCATCGTACGTTTCAAGACATCATCGCCAAGTACGTGGAGATGAACGTCGCCCATCCGTTTCGCGAGGGCAACGGGAGAAGCATGCGACTCTGGCTCGACTCCATGCTGAAGACGCAGCTGAGTCGGGTCGTCGATTGGAGCCGGGTCGCCCAGGACGAGTATCTGATGGCGATGGAGCGAAGTCCCGTGAAGGATCTCGAGATCAGGTTGTTGCTCGAAACAGCCCTGACGGACCGAATTCATGACCGCGAGGTGTTCATGAAGGGTGTTGATGCGAGCTACAGTTACGAGGGCTACAACGTGTTCAAGACCGAGGATCTCGCAGCGGATGGAGAACGGGATATCTAGAACTGAGGTATTTTCGCCGAGGCGGTCTGCACGTGCATGTCAGGGGTAGGTCGCTACGCTGAGCAGCGTGGAAATAGACGACATCTCCCAGTTGCGCGCGCAGCATCCTGCATGGCGGCTATTGCGTGCTGACTCCGCTCCGCTGGTGCTGTCGTTCCTGGGGGGCTTTTTCATCGAGGAGAATCGGGGTGCGACTCCGGCGAGCCGGCTGATCGACGCGCTCGATGACCACCTGTACGCGATCCGTGAGCGGGATCCCGGATCCCACCCGCGTGAGCCCGCAGATTATCTCGACGACTGGGCGGCCCCGGAGCGCGGGTGGCTGCGCAAGTTCTATCCCGTCGATGCGGAGGAGGTGCACTTCGATGCGACTCCGGCGCTGGAGAAGGCCTATCGTTTCGTGCAGGATCTGCAGCAGCGCAGCTTCGTCGGGACTGAGTCGCGGTTGCACACCCTCATCGAGTTGCTCCGGCAGATCGTGCATGGCAGCGAGGTCGATCCGGAGGCGCGCATCGCCGAGCTGGAGCGGCGGCGGGTGGAGATCGACGAGCAGATCCGGGCAGTGCGAGAGGATCGCGCGGCCCCGCTCGACGAAACGGCTGTGCGGGATCGCTACCAGCTCTTCTCGTCCACCGCCCGCGAGCTGCTCTCCGACTTCCGGGAGGTGGAAGAGAACTTCCGCGGTCTCGACCGTTCCGCCCGCGAGAAGATCGCCGGCTGGGAGGGCGGCAAGGGCGAACTGCTCACCGGCCTCGTCACGAGCCGCAGCGACATCTCGACCTCTGATCAGGGGCGCAGCTTCCAAGCCTTCTACGACTTCCTGCTGTCCGAACAGCGGCAGCAGGAGCTTGCGGGGCTCGTGGACTCCGTGCAGCGAATGCCGGCGGTGGAGGCCGATCGCAGGCTCAGATACATTCATCACGACTGGGCAGAGGCGGCGGAGCGCACCCAGCAGACGGTGCGCAACCTCTCCGAGCAACTGCGCCGCTTCCTCGAAGACCAGGTGTGGGTGGAGAATCGGCGGGTGCTCGATATCGTGAAGTCGATCGAGCAGACTGCACTGAAGCTCCGCGATGCCCCGCCGCCGGCAGACCTCGGTCTCACCATCGATGAGCCCGGTCTGACGATCGATCTCCCCTTCGAGCGCCCGCTCTACGCGGTGCAGGAGCAGACTCAGGTGGATAGCCTCATCGAACCGGCTGCCGAAGAGGTCATCGAATACGATGCGCTGCTCGGCCAGCGCTTCGTCGATGCCGCGAGACTCGCGGGCAATATCCGCGCGATCGTGCCGCCGCGCTCCACCGCAGAACTCGCCGATATCATCGAGCTCTACCCGGTGGAGGAGGGGATCGCAGAGATCCTCGGTTACCTTGCGCTGACCGATGACGACATCGAAATCGAGCTCCACGACGGCCAGGAGGTCACCATCGACTACACCGATCTCGAAGGTCGCGCGAAACGGGCGATCATGCCGAAGGCGACGGTGATCAGGATATGAGAACACCGGAAGAGCATGCGGTGGCCAGTGCGATCATCCGCCTGATGCAGGGCGTCGTGTACCGCGAGAAGAGTGATGACGTGTGGCGCACGCTCGAACGCCACCCGGCACCGGTGCGCGATCACTTCTCCGAGATCGGCATCGTCATCGTCATCGACGACCTGGAGGGCTACGCATATCTGAGGGCCTCCGAGACCGACGAGGGCGAGGAGCCGCTGCCTCGGCTGGTGAAGCGGCGCTCGCTCACCTATGCGCAGAGTCTTCTCGTGCTGCTGCTGCGGAAGCGCCTCGCCGAGTTCGAGGGCAGCGGTGAAGAAGGAAAACTCGTGCTCGAACGCGAGCAGCTTGTTGAACTGCTGCGCGTGTTCCTGCAGGAGAGCACGAACGAGGCCCGAGTGATCCAGAAGGCCGATCAGACGATCGAGCAGGTGGTGAAGCTCGGATTCCTGAAGCCGCTGAGAAGCCGTGGTGCGGCGCGGAGTCACGCCGGCGCATGGGAAGTGCAGCGCATTATCAAGGCGTACGTCGATGCCGAGACGATGTCGGATTTCTCGGCGAAGCTTGCCGAGTATGCGGCGACGGAGGGGAGCGATGGCGATGAATGATGCGCTCTTCTCCGCACTCGAACTCGACACCACATCCGGCGCACGAACCGGGTACCGGCTCCACGCGCTCGAGGTCTACAACTGGGGCACCTTCGACCGGTATGTCTGGAAGCTCGAACCCGCTGGCCGCACCACGCTGCTCACCGGCGATATCGGCAGCGGCAAATCGACGCTCGTCGACGCGATCACGACCCTCCTGCTGCCCGCGAACAAGATCTCCTACAACAAGGCCGCCGGTGCGGGCTCCAAGGAGCGCAGCCTGCGCAGCTATGTCGAAGGCCACTACCGCTCCGAGCGCAACGAGGCGACGGGCGCCTCGCGCCCGGTGGGCCTGCGCGACCATCGCTCGTACTCCGTGATCCTCGGAGTGTTCGTCAACGACGGCTACGACGACACGGTCACCATCGCGCAGGTCTTCCACGGCAAGGATCGCACGAAACAGCCCGAGCGCTTCTACGTCACGGCCCAGTCTCGGCTCTCGATCGCCGAAGACTTCAGCGGTTTCGGCAGCGACCTGAAGCAGCTGCGGGTGCGCCTGCGCAAGGGCGGCGCGGAGATCGACACCACTTTCCCCGACTACGCGAGACGCATGCGACGCCTCGTCGGCATACCCTCCGAGCAGGCGATGGAACTCTTCCACCAGACCGTCTCGATGAAGTCGGTCGGCAATTTGAACGAGTTCGTGCGCAGCCACATGCTCGAACCGGCAGATGCGCGCAAGCAGCTCGCCACGATCGTCGATCACTTCGAGAATCTCACCAAGGCGCACGCGGCCGTTCGTCGTGCGACTGAGCAGCTCGAACGACTCGACCCGCTCATCGCGGCAGCAGACCGATACGATGCTGCGGCTGAGCGGCATGCGCAGCATACGGACGAACGCGATGCCCTCGTCGTCTTCATGGCAGAGCTGACCATCGAGGTGCTCACCGGGCTTCTGGCCTCTGCCGAGAACGAGCTCGCCGCGGGCCAGGCGGACCAGTTCGAGCTGGAGGATCGCCGTGCGGTTCTCGCCCCGCGCCGCGAAGCGCTGCAGGCCGAACGGCTGAGCGCCGGCGGCGACCGTCTGAGCCGCATCGATGCCGAGATTCCCGATGCCGCCTCTCGGGTGAAGCAGCGGGGTGATCGGCGCGCCCGCTTCGACTCCCTGCTCGAGAGCGCCGGGCTCGATCCGGTGGCGAGTGCTGCGGCGTTCCGGGATCGCATCGCCACTGCGGCGGCCGGTACCCGGCGTGCACGAGAGGAACGCGATTCGATCGCCGAGCGGAAGCACCCGGTCGTGCTGGCTCACGGCCGGGACAAGGCGCGGGCTGGTGAGCTCAAGGCAGAGATCGAGGATCTGTCGGCGCGCCGAAATAACCTCCCTAGCGAGCTGGTGCGTGTGCGCCATGAGCTCTGCCGCGCGCTCGAACTCGATGATTCCGCTCTCCCGTTCGCCGGTGAGCTTATCGAGGTTCGTGAGGATCACTCCGAGTGGCGGGGGGCTGCTGAGCGCGTGCTGAGATCTTTCGCGCTCACCCTGCTCGTGCCTCAGGAGCGCTATGCGCGTGTGTCTCAGTGGGTGAACGCGAGATACCTTGGCGCCAAGCTCGTATACCGTCGCGTCCCCGAGCGTCGGGTGCGCACGGTCCCGTCGGAGCCGCAGGGCGGTGCGCGCCTGCGGGAGATCTTGGAGATCGAGCCCGGTGCGTTCGCCGACTTTCTCAGTGGAGAACTCGCCTATCGGGCCGAGCACCGGCTCGTCCCCGGAGTCGCCGAATTGGAGCAGGAGGATCGCGCGCTCACGCGTGAAGGCCTCGTGCGCGACCGCGACCGCCACGAGAAAGACGACCGCTTCCGCGTAAACGACGCGAGAAGATGGGTGCTCGGCCGTTCGAGCGAGCGCAAGATCGCCGCTCTTGCGGAAGAACTCGCCGATCTGCAAAGGGCCGTGACCCGTTCGCAGGTCGAACTCGATCAGCTCGATGCGCAGGATCGAGAGCTGACGCGGGCCCTCGACGCATTCGCTCGCCTCGAAGAATACAGCGGTTGGGACGAGATCGATGTTGCAAGCGCCAGAGATCAGCTGGAGGGACTCGAGGGCGAGCGCAAACGGATCATCGCAGGTTCGAGCCGCCTCGCCGAGATCGACCGTCAGCTCGATGAGCTCGGGTCGGAGCAGCGGCGACTCGAAGAGGAGCATACTGCGACCGTTGAGCGCATCGGCGGCATCAAGAGCGAGCTGAAGATGCTGAGCAGTCGCCATGAGCGCGAGAGTGATGCGCTCGAGGCTCTCCCCCCTGCGAGTGTAGATCTGGCACGGGCACGGTACGGGGATCTTCGCACTCGCGTCGGCAGACGCAAGCCCGGAAGCGTGGAGGCGTGCGACGAGCTGCGGACGAAGCTGATGACCGAGCTGAATACCGCAGTCGAGGCCGCCCAGCGCGAGATGAACGGCTATACGACGAGCATTCAGCAGCAGATGGGCGAAGTACTGCGACTCTGGCCCGAGCTTGCATCCGAGATGGACGCGTCAATCGGCGCGCTCGGCGAGTTCCGGAGGCTGCACGAGCGGGTGAAGACCGACGACCTGCCGCAGTTCGAGGCCGAGTTCAAGCGCCAACTCGACACCGAGTCGATCAAGGAGCTCGCAGCATTCGGAGGGTGGCTCGGGCGACAGGCTGAGAGCATCCGCGGTCGCGTCGGCACGATCAACGAGGCGCTCGGCGCGATCGACTACAACCCCGGACGGGTGATCGAACTCGTCGCAGAGCCGACCGTGAACGCAGAGATCCGCGAGTTCCGCACCCAACTGCGCGCCGCCACCGGCGACTTGCTCGGCGACGACGAGACCGTCGAGCAGCGCTTCGAACGCGTGCGGGAGCTGATCGAGAAGTTCAGGGGCAGACCGAACCACGCCGATAGCGACAAGGCCTGGACGGCCCGCGTGACCGACGTGCGCAACTGGTTCAGCTTCGCAGCCTCCGAACGCGATCGCGAGACCGGTGAGGAGCATGAGCACTACACCGACTCCGATGGGAAGTCGGGCGGGCAGAAGGAGAAGCTCGCCTACACGATTCTCGCTGCCTCGCTGGCCTACCAGTTCGGGCTCGAATGGGGTGTGGAGAAATCGAAGGACTTCCGTTTCGCCGTCATCGACGAGGCGTTCGGGCGCGGCTCCGACCAGTCGACGCGCTACGCGCTCGAACTCTTCGAGAAGCTCGGGCTGCAGCTGCTCATCGTCACCCCGCTGCAGAAGGTGCACGTGATCGAACCGTACGTCAGCTCCATCGGCTTCGTCGACAACCCCACAGGGGCCGCCTCTCGGGTGCACACGCTGACTGTTGAGGAGTTTCGAGAGCGGCGCTCGGCAGGTCGTGCGTAATGAAGTGGACGGCCCCTGCAGACATCGAGGCGAAGCTGCGTCGACAGTGGCGCAGCGGAGAGATCTTGCGGGCCTGGGCGGGGAGAGCGCCGTTCCCCGCGGTCGAGGTGCCATTGCGCGGCCCATCGGCTTCAGAGCTCGCGGATCATCTCGATGATGCGCGCCGCTGGGCCGCGAGCATCGAGCGGGCGTCGCGTCAAGGGCGCTGCTTCACGATCGAGTCGAAGACGGTGGGCGGGAGGCACTTCGGGCGCACCGAGCTTCCCGGGCGTGCGGTCATCGCAGACTACTCGCAGGCATGGGAGATGCTCGGCACCAGGGCCGATGTCGCGGCATTCGACGAAATACTGGCATTGTCGGCACCGGTGCCCGTCGCTCATAAGTGGGTGCTGACCCATCCGCTCAAGGCGATCGGGCTCGCCTCCGAGTGGACGGCGATCCTCGCCGCCCGCGACTGGCTCGACTGGAATCGAGGGTCGGGGCTGTTCCTGCGCCAGATCGATGCTCCAGGTGCTGATACGAAGCTCATCGAACGGCACCGCGGAGTGCTCGCCGAGCTGCTCGGCGTGACTGGTGCAGCCTCGGGTTTCACGCAAGCCCTCGGATACTCTGTGAAGCCGAGCTTCGTGCGGATCCGCTTCGACCCGGCACTGCTGGGAATGCCGGCTGCGATCACCGAAGCCGAGTTTCGGCTCGACGAACTGCTCGAACTGGGGGCGGGTGAACCCGGTCTCGGCGACCGGATCGAGCATGCGCTCATCGTGGAGAACGAGATCAGCTACCTCAGCGTGCCCGTGCCTGCGGGCGGAGTCGTGGTCTGGGGCAGGGGCTACGATGCAGGTATCCCGTCATCGCTCGACTGGCTGCAGCAGGCGGATGCCCGGGGGATGGTGAGATACTGGGGCGATATCGACACGCACGGCTTCGCGATCCTCAACCGCGTTCGCGCCCGCCTCCCGAATGCCCGATCCATGCTCATGAATCGCGAAACCCTCCTCGCGCACCGCGAGCGGTGGGGCACCGAACCGGCCCCCACCACTGCCGCGCTCAACCGCCTGACGGATGCGGAGTCGTCGCTCTACGCAGATCTGGTGACCGACCGCTACGCGCCGGGGCTCAGGCTCGAGCAGGAGCGCATCGATTGGGCCTGGGTCGAACGACGGCTGGCTCGCATCATCTGATGGCGACACGGGCACTCGCAACTGCAGCCCAGCGAGACCGCTGGGCTACACGATCGAGGAACGCGCCGATGCGCGAGCCGCGGCGTTCCATCTCGGCTGGAGCTCCCGATCTCACGGCACGATCGCGGGCGCGATAGCCTGAAGGGGTGAGCGTTCCACTCGACCCTGCAACCGCCCCCGTGGCGACCGCGCTGGCGACGGTGGAGACCCTCGAGCTGCTGCGGGAGCTCGTGCGGGCGAGCTGCGTCAACACGGGCGAGGCCAGTTCGGGCGGCGAGATCCGGGCCGTGCGCGTGCTGCAGAGGTTTCTCGCCGAGGCCATCGAGAGCGGTGCGGTCGAGGCGCAGGTCTTCGAGGCGTCGCCGGGCCGGGCGTCGCTCGTCGCGCGCGTGCGCGGCACCGACCCCGAAGCGCCCTCGCTCGGGCTCCTCGGGCATCTCGACGTGGTGCCCGTCGACGCCGATCGCTGGACGCGCGACCCCTTCGGCGGGGAGCTGATAGGCGAGGGAGCCGACGCCGAGGTCTGGGGCCGGGGCACGGTCGACATGCTCTACCTCACCGCCGCGTTCGCCACAACCCTCCGCGAGACCGCGCTGGCGGTCGAACGGCCGCGGGGCGACCTCGTTCTCCTCGCCGTCGCCGACGAGGAGGCCGGGGGAGACTACGGCCTGCGCTGGCTGCTGCGCGAGCATCCCGACGCCTTCGGGGTCACCGAGGTGCTGAGCGAATCGGGCGGCATGCGCATGGGCGCGCACGTCGCGATCGACGTGGCGGAGAAGGGATCGGCCGGGCGCCGGCTCGTGGTGCGCGGCACCCCCGGCCACGCCTCCATCCCCTACGGCGCCGCGAGCGCGGCGATCGCGGCCGGCGAGGTGCTGCAGAGGCTCGCATCCGTCGAGCCGGCGGCCTGGCTCGGCCCGCTGTGGCGATCCTTCGTCGCGGCGCGCGTCGCCGACCCCGATCTCGCCGCGCGCATGCTCGACCCGGTGCGGCTCGATGCGGCGCTCCCCGAGCTCGGCGGCATCGCCGGCTATGCGCACGCCGCGTCGCGCATCACGATCTCTCCGACGGTGCTGCGCGCGGGGCAGGCGCACAACGTGATCCCGAGCGAGGCGCACATCGACCTCGACATCCGCACGCTCCCGGGCACGAGCGACGACGAGGTCGACGCACTGCTCGCAGAGATGCTGGGCGACCTCGCGGTCGGCCCCGAACCCGCCGTCGAGATCAGGCACCTGCGAGGCTGGGCCGCCACCGAGTCGCCGGTCGACCACCCGCTCTTCGCCGCGGTGAGCCGCGCGATCACGCAGACCGACGGCTCGCCGGTCGTGCCGATCATGGCGGCCGGAGGGTCCGACGCGCGGCAGTTCCGCGAGCGCGGCATCCCCTCGTACGGCTTCGGCCTGCTCTCGGCCGAGTGGAGCTACGAGCGCTACCGCGAGCGGATCCACGCCCACGACGAGCGCATCGACGTCGAATCGGTGCGGCTCACCGTCGAGGCGCTGAGCCGCGTGGTCGCGGATCGGATCGGCTGAGTCCGCTTCACCTCAGCAAAGGGTCAGTAGGTGCTGCTTGAATCGATCCAGACGACGTCTAGTGCCCTTTTGCGACGCGCCCGAAGGATCAGAACCGATCGGCTCCGTGGGCGAACGAGCCGTCGACCATCGTCGCGACGACCTCGATGCCGCCGATGCGCGAGGAGTCCACCGCGAGAGGATCGTCGCCCAGCACGACGAGGTCGGCGAGCTTGCCCGGCTCGAGCGACCCGCGCGACGAGGCCAGGCCCGTCGCCCGCGCCGACCCCAGCGTGTACGCGGCGAGCGCCTCGGCCGCCGTGATGCGCTCCGGCGCGCCGATCACGTTGCCCGCCGCCGACTTCCGCTCGACGAACGACTGGATCGCCGCCAGCACGTTGCCGTCGGCCACCGGCCTGTCGGACGATCCGGGCAGCACGATGCCGCTGTCGAGGAACGTGCGGGCGCGGTACAGCTGCGGCTCGCGCTCCCGGCCGAGACGCTCGATGAGCGCGTCGCCGAACTCGTGCAGGAAGTAGGGCTGCGGGGTGACGGCGATGCCGAGCTCCGCGATGCGCGCGAGCTGATCCTCCCGCACGACCGCCGCGTGCTCGATGCGGTTCGGCACCCGGCGCCGGCCGAAGAGCCGCTGCGCCTCGTCAATGATGTCGATGACGTGGTCGATGGCGCTGTCGCCGATCGCGTGGATGGCGATCGACCACCCCGAGGCGTAGGCGCCGAGCGCGCGCTCCCGCAGCGACTCGGGGCTCTCCTGCAGGTACCCGTGGTTGCCCGGGCATCCCGCGTAGTGCTCGGTCATCGCAGCGGTCGAGCCGAGCAGCGACCCGTCGCTGAAGATCTTGACGGGCCCCAGCTGCAGCCAGTCGTCGCCGAAGCCCGTGCGGATGCCGCCGTCGAGCCCGAGGGCGCGGGGGTCGTCGGCGTGACCGGCGATCCGGTGCAGCGCGTCGATCACGAACATGGGCTGCATGCGCGTGTGCAGGATCCCCCGGTCGCGGGCCTCCTGGTACGCGCCGAACTCGCGCGGCGAATAGCCGATCCAGCCGCCGGCGATGCCCGCATCGGTGACGCTGGTGATGCCCTCGCCCAGATAGTGGCGGGTAGCGAGGTCGAGGGCCTGCACGATCGTCTCGGTCGGGTAGGGCAGCGCGAGCTGCTGCACGAGCGCCATCGCGTTCTCTTCGAGCAGCCCGGTGGGGCGACCGTTCTCGTCGCGCACGACGACACCGCCCTCGATGGGGGCCGAGAGGTCGGATCGCTCGGCGATGAGGCCGAGGGCCGCTCCGTTCACGAATGCCGCGTGGCCCGAGTTGTGCTTCAGCCAGACCGGGCGGCCGCCCGCCGCGCGGTCGAGCCGGTCGCGGTCGGGGTAGCGCTCGCCGAGGCTGATGTGGTTGAAGCCGGCCGCGATGATCCAGTCGCCGCCGTCGCTGTTGCCGTCGCCACGCCCGGCGGCAGCGGCAGCGTCTGCGTCTGCGGCCGCGCGCTGCGCGATGAGGTCGTAGAGGTGGTCGACATCGGCCGCGATCGACACGTCGAGCTCGAGCTTGGTGAGGCCGAACCACACGCTGTGCGCGTGGACGTCGTTGAAGCCCGGCACGACGGTGGCGCCTCCGGCGTCGACGACCATCGCGCCAGCCGCCTCGATCGGCTGCTCCGAGACCTGCGCGATGCGCCCGTCGCGGATCAGCAGCGAGGAGGCGCCGGGCTGATCCGGGTTCTGCGTGTGCACCCGGGCGTTGCGGATGACCAGGTCTCGACCGTCTGCGAGGTTCTGCATGGGATGGGGGACCCTCCCGGGTATCGTGCGTGCCGTTTCGTGCAGGCGCCCGGCGGAGATCACCGCCGCGGAATCGCGCGCGGGCGGCGCATGCTCTTCCATGTTGTGCCCAGGGAGCCTCGAACGGCATGGGCATTGACCACGAGTCCTGGGCATACAATTGTGCGTATGCACTCTGAGCCGGCGAAAGCGCGATCCGAGGCCGGGCGCCCGCCGATCACCTGGGACTGGATCCTGGGGCAGTTGACCCTCGAGATGCCGCAGATCGTCGAGGACTTCCTCAGGGAGTACGACGACTCGGATCCCTACCCCGAGGATCAGGTCTCCCGGCAGGACATCGTCGACTCCGCCTACGAGACCTTCGACCTGCTGATCCGCCGCTTGCGAGGGGAGCCCGACCCGCCCGGCGCCGCGGGCCGGATCGAGCGCCTCGCCGCCCGGCGCGTGCAGCAGGGGGTGCCCCTCGCCTCGTTCCTCCACGCCGTGCGCCTCGACTTCCGCATCCTGTGGGTGCACGCCCAGCGCATCGCGGGGGAGGAGGGCAGCTCCGTGCTCGCCGCCAACGTCATGGTGCTGCTGTCGACGGTCGACAACTACATCGACGCCCTCCGCGACGCCTACAGCGCGGAGGAGGGCAGGATCGACCGCACCCAGGCGGCGCAGCGCCACCGCATGATCCTGCGCCTCTTCAGCGGCGCCCAGCTGACCCAGGGCGACATCGAGCTCATCTCCAGCCGTCTCCGCATGCGGTCGGACGCGAAGTACGAGGTCGTGGCGGTCACGGGCGACGCGATCGGCGCGATGGTCGCGCGCTACGGCAGCAAGCCCGCGGTGGGGGCGTTCGAGAGCGTCAGCCATCTCGTGCTGTTCCGGGAGCAGACGGTGCGGGATCGCTGGCGCCGCGACGCCCCGGGCCTCGGCGGATACGTCGGCGACGTCGACGGGATCGCGGAGGTGCCGCGGGCCGCCGAGGTCGCGCTCGAGATCGCCAGGCACGCGCCGAGCGCCCCGATCGTGCTCGCCACCGAGGAGGAGGTGTGGGCGACCGTCGCGCGACGTCATCTGGCGGGGGTCTTCCCCCAGCACACGAGCGCGATGCACGCCGCTCTCGCCGCGCTGCCCGAGCACGAGCGGGAGCGCCTCGTCGAGGCCGTGCGCGCCTACATCCGTACCGGATCGATCAAGACCACCGCCGAGGAGCTGTTCTGCCACCGGAACACGGTGATCAACCGGCTGCGCTCGTTCTCGGAGGCGACGGGGTACGACCCCGCGGTGCCGAAGGATGCGGCCTGGATATATGTCGCGCTCTCCCCGGAACCGGCCGCCTGAGCACTGAAATATGCAATCGCACAACGGGGCTTCGCCAATCCGGTGACAACGCCTCGTGGCTTCGCGTGCCGCCCGACCTAGCGTTGATGGTGAACCGGCAGCGGAGCCATATTCGCATATGGCCCCGCCGGCGGCAGACAGAAGGACCGGACGAGAGGCATCAGAAGTTGCGCGAAGCGATCACCAACGTCATCGGCGGAGTCTCGGTGCCCGGCACGGGCGAGACGCTCGAGATCGTGAACCCCGCGACCGGTGAGAAGATCGGCGAGTACCGCGCAGCCACCGAGATCGAGGTCGATCGGGCCTTCGACCGGGCCAAGGCCGCCTTCGGCACCTGGAAGCGGGCGACTCCCGCGACCCGTCACCGGCTCCTGCTGGAGCTCGCCGATGCCATCGAGGCGAACGTCGACCGGATCCTCGAACTCGAGATCGCCGAGACCGGCAAGCCGGTCGAGACCACCCGCGAGCTCGAGATCCTCAGGGCCGCGGATCAGCTCCGCTTCTTCTCGGGGCTCGGCCGCGCCCCGCAGGGGCTCGCGCAGACCGAGTACCTCGAGGGCTTCAGTTCGCTCATCCGACGCGAGCCGATCGGGGTCGTCGCCCAGGTGACGCCCTGGAACTACCCGTTCATGATGGCCGTCTGGAAGCTGGGGCCGGCGCTCGCCGCGGGCAACACCGTCGTGCTGAAGCCGGCGGAGACGACGCCCAGCAGCACCGTCGCCCTCGCCCGCCTGGCGAACGAGATCTTCCCCGAGGGGGTCGTCAACGTCGTGCTCGGCGGGCGCGCCACGGGCCGCCTGCTCTCCGAGCACTACGAGGCCGACATGGTCGCCATCACCGGCAGCGTCCGCGCCGGCGCAGAGGTCATGGCCGCGGCCTCGCGCAACATCACCCGCGTGCACCTGGAGCTCGGCGGCAAGGCCCCGGCCATCGTCTTCGCCGACGCCGATCTCGACAGCGCGGTGCAGGGCATCGCCTCGGCCGGCTTCTTCAACTCGGGGCAGGACTGCACCGCGGCGACCCGGGTCATCGTCGAGGCGTCGGTGCGCGACGAGTTCCTCGAGCGCCTCAAGGCCCACACCGCCGCGATCCGGACCGGCGGGCCCGCAGACCCCGGCTCGTTCCACGGACCCCTCAACAGCTCCGCGCAGTTCGAGCGCGTGCAGGCCGTGCTCGGCCGCCTCCCATCGCACATCACCGTCGAGGCCGGAGCCGTCTTCGTCGAGCCCGGCTACTATCTGAAGCCAACCGTGCTGTCGGGCGTGAGGCAGCAGGACGAGGTCGTGCAGGCCGAGCTATTCGCGCCCATCCTCACCGTGCAGGAGTTCACGACTGAGGACGAGGCGATCGAGCTCGCCAACGGCGTCGACATGGCGCTCGCCGCCAGCCTCTGGACCCGCAACCACGGCCGCGCCACCGAGCTGTCGGGCCTGCTCGACTTCGGCACGGTCTGGATCAACTGCCACCAGCTGATCCCCGCCGAGATGCCGCACGGCGGCTACAAGGCCTCGGGCCTGGGCAAGGACCTCTCGCTCTACGGCTACGAGGACTACACCCGCATCAAGCACGTCATGAGCGCCCACGCGCGCTGACCCGATCCGACCACCGCATGAGCACCGACCAACGAGGAGAAAGCCGATGAACGTCACAGCGAAAGCATTCCTGTTCGACGGGGGAGACGCCGAGCCCCGGCTCGCGCCCGTCGAGGTGCGCGGCCCGCGCAGCGGCGAGGTGCTCGTGCGCATGACCGCCGCGGGCGTCTGCCACTCCGACCTGCACGTGCTCAACGGCGACTGGCCCTTCGACCACCGCATCGCGCTGGGGCACGAGGGCGCGGGCATCGTCGAGGCCGTCGGTGAGAACGTCGACCTCGAGCCGGGCGACCAGGTCGTGCTCTCCTGGTACGCGCCGTGCGGGCGATGCGCCGCCTGCGTCGAGGGCAAGAGCTGGCTCTGCGCCGAGAGCGGCGCCATCACCAACGGGCTGCCCGACGGCAGCACCCCGATGAGCGCCGACGACGGTGAGGAGGTGCGCCCCTATCTCGGTCTCGGCACCTTCTCGGAGTACGCCCTCGTGCCGCGCTCGGCGGTCGTGAAGATCCCCAACGCCGTGCCCGCGCCCGTCGCCGCGCTCATCGGCTGCTCGATCACCACCGGCATCGGCGCCGTGCTCAACACCGCCGACGTGCGGGCCGGCCAGACCGCGGTCGTGGTCGGCACCGGCGGCGTCGGCCAGGCCATCATCCTCGGCCTGAAGCTCGCCGGCGCGAGCCGGATCATCGCGGTCGACCTCTCCGAGGATCGCCTCGAGATCGCGAAGCAGCTCGGCGCGACCGACGCGTTCCTCGGCAGCGACCCCGACGTCGTCGCCCGGGTGCGCGAGGCCGCGGGCGGCCTGGGCGTCGACTTCGCCTTCGACGCGATCGGCGTGCCGAAGGTCACCGAGGGCATGCCCGCCTACGTGAAGTCGGGCGGAGCCGTCGTGCTCGTGGGCATGCCCGCGCGCGACGCCGAGGCGACCATCAAGCCCTGGCAGCTGATCGTCACCGGCCAGCGGATCCTCGGCTGCAACTACGGATCCTCGCGCCCGCAGGTCGACTTCGCGAAGATCGCCCGCCTCTACCTCTCGGGCCAGCTCCCCCTCGACCTCATGGTCGGCGAGCTGATCCCGCAGGATCGCGCCGTCGAGGCGGTGCACGCGCTGAAGCAGCCGGCCGGCAAGCGCAAGGTCGTCGACTTCACGGCCGTCTAGAAGCTCTCCCCATCCCCAACTACCTGTCACGAAAACCCTGAAGGAGTAGAAATGAAGAAGCTGTTCAAGCGTGGAGGTGCGGTCGTCGCACTGGGCGCAGCCGCAGCGTTGATGCTGTCGGGCTGCGGTGGCGCAGCCGACGGTGGAGACACCGGCTCGGGCGACTCGAGCAAGGGCGCCGTCGCCATGGGCTTCGCCGGCATGGACATCACGATCTGGAACGATCAGCTGAAGTTCATGGAGCCGATCATCACCGAGGCCGGCTACGAGTTCCTCACCAGCGACCCGCAGTGGGACGTGCAGAAGCAGGTGAGCGACTGGGAGGCGTGGATCAACCGCGGCGACGTGAAGGCCATCATGGGCTTCCCGGTGCAGAGCGACGCGATGGTCCCCGTGACCGCCAAGGCCAACGCCGCAGGCATCCCCGTCCTCGGCTACGCCACCCTCTGGGAGGGCACCGCCGCGGGCACCGTCATCGACAGCTACGAGGACGGCTACCTGGTGGGCGAGGCGGCTGCCGAGTGGATCAACGAGAACTACGCGGACCTCGCCGAGGTGCCCGTGGGCGTGCTCGCCGACAAGACCTCGGATCTCGGCAAGGGCCGCACCGAGGGCATCGTCGCCGCGCTCGAGGAGATCGCGCCGAACGTCAAGGTCTACGAGCTGCCCGGCATCTCGCGCGAAGAGGGCAACAGCGCCGCGAAGAGCCACATGGTCGCCGTGCCCGACACCAAGGTCTGGGTCGGCACCAGCAACGACAACACCGCCGGCGCATACCAGGCCCTGCTCGACAGCGGCGTGGCGAAGGACGACCCCGCCTACTACGTGGGCGCGACCGATGCGACGAACGAGACCCTCGACGTCATCAAGATCCCGAACAGCATCTGGCGCGGCGGCTTCATCCTGCCGGCCAAGGTGCTCGCCGAGAGCAACGCCGACCTGCTGCTCCGCGCGGCGGCCGGCGAACCGCTCAGCGACAACGTGATCACCTCCACGCGAGTGACCGCGGAGAACGCCGACGAGTTCTACGTCTGATAGATCCCCGCTGATCGGGCCCGCCCTTCCCCGAAGAACCCTGGGCGGGCCCGATCCCCTCGGAAGGACCACCGTGAACGCCGCTTCATCCTCCCCCGCACCGCGCCTGAGCTTCTCAGGCGTCAGCGTGCGTTTCGGGTCGACCGTCGCCCTCGACGACGTCTCGCTCGACATCCCCGCCGGGCAGATCATCGGGTTGCTGGGCCACAACGGCGCGGGCAAGTCGACGCTGCTCAACGTCGCCACCGGCGCCGTCCCGGCCACGTCCGGCAGCATGTCCCTCGACGGCGAGGAGACCCCGGCGCGCGCGACCCCGCGCGACATCGCCGAGCTCGGGGTCACGGTGATCCACCAGGAGCCCGCCCTCGCGGGCAACCTGAGCATCCTCGACAACCTCTTCCTCGCCAAGGGCGAGAAGCTCACCCGCGCCGAGCGGCTGAGCCGCGGCCGCGAGGCGCTCGACACCGTGGGCGGCGAGTACCTCTCGCTGCAGACCCCGGTCGGCGCGCTCTCGCTCGGCGAGCGTCAGCTGGTCGACCTCGCCCGCGGCCTGCTCCGCGGCGACATGCGCGTGCTCCTGCTCGACGAGCCGACTGCGGCGCTCGGCGAGGCCGAGACCCGCGCTCTGCACGAGCTGATCCGCTCCCTCGCGGCCAAGGGCACGGCCATCGTCTACGTCTCGCACCGCCTGCCCGACATCGTCGACGTCTGCGAGCGTATCGTCGTGCTGCGCGGCGGCAGGCTCGTCATGGACGCCTCGACCGAGGGCATGAGCGTCGCGGAGCTCTCGCACGCGCTGGCCCCGGAGGTGCGGCTCGAATCCGACTGGCACCCGACGCCCGGCGAGACCCGGCTGACCGTGCAGGTGGGCGGTAAGGAGCTCGCGTTCCGCGACGGCGAGATCGTCGGCCTCTACGGCATGGCGGCGGGCGAGCAGTTCCACCTGCTCGACGCGCTCTTCGGCTTGCGGGGCGGCGTCGACGCCCGTCTCGGCGGCAAGCCCTACCGGGTGGCCAGACCCACCCACGCGGTGCAGCAGGGGATCCACCTCGTGCCCGCCGACCGCGAGACCGACGGCCTCATCGGCGGCCTGAGCGCCAAGGACAACACCTACCTGCCGTGGTTCGCCAAGGGCTGGCGGTCGCGCGCCAAGGTGAGCTCGGCGTACTCGGGCATCCGCTCGACGCTGAACGTGCAGGGCCCCGACGGCGATGCGCCGATCATGAGCTTCTCGGGCGGCAACCGCCAGAAGCACCTGCTCGCCCGCTGGATGTTCCCGGTCGCGCCCAAGGTGCTGCTGCTCGCGCAGCCGACCCAGGGCGTCGACGTCGGCGCCAAGCACGACATCCGCGAATCGCTCAGGGCGCTGGCCGACACCGGCGTCTGCATCATCGTCGCCTCGGCCGAGACCGACGAGATCGCCTCCATGTGCGAGCGCAGCTACGTGCTCGCCCACGGCACCAGCCGTGAGATCTTCCGGAGCGGCCGATACGAGGCCGAACTCCTCGAAACCCTTCTCGACCTGACACCGGCAGGAGACCTCCACTCATGAATCGCCTGAAAATCTTCGTCGCGCAGAACAGCACCTTCATCGCGCTGCTGGTGCTGATCGTCTTCTTCGCAGTGATGCACCCGCGGTTCTTCACGTTCAACAACGGGCAGACCATCATCCTGCAGATCGCCGAGCTCGGCCTGATCGCCCTGCCGCTCGCGTTCCTCGTGATGGCCGGCACCCTCGACCTCTCGGTCGGCTCGGTCGCCAGCCTCGCGGCGATCGTCTCGGGCATCGCGATGAACGGCACCGGGAACACGCTGGTCGGGTTCCTCGCCGCGATCGCCGTCGGCCTGGTGGCCGGAGCGCTGAACGGCCTGCTGGTCGCCTACCTGAAGCTGAACGCGCTCGTGATCACCCTCGGATTCCTGAGCGTCTGGGGCGGCCTCGCGCTCTTCCTCACGAACGGCTCGACGCTGACCGGCTTCCCCGAGAGCTTCACCTCGCTGGGCACCATGTCGTTCGGCCCGATCTCGCTGCAGGTCGTGATCCTGATCCTCTTCACCGCCGGCGCTTGGTACCTGCTCAACCGCCTGCCGATCGGTCGCAACGTGCTGGCCATCGGCGGCAACAGCCGCGCAGCGCACCTCATGGGCATCAACGTGCAGCGCACCCGGTTCCTGCTCTTCGTGCTCACCGGCGTCTCGGCGTCGGTCGCGGGCCTGCTGCTCGCCGCGAAGCTGCACTCGGCGCCGCCGACCGTCGGCAGCGGCATGGAGATCCAGGCGCTCACGGTGGTGCTGCTGGGCGGCGTCGCGCTCGAGGGCGGCTCCGGCCGCATCAGCGGCGTGATCGCAGGCCTGCTCTTCGTGGGCGTGCTGCGCAACGGTCTCGTGATCATGGGCGTCTCGCAGTTCCTGCAGACCATCCTGATCGGTGCGACGCTGGTCGTGGCGGTGCTGATCGACGGATCGGTGCAGCGGCTGCTCAAGCGCACCTGGAGCAATCTCGCCGTGCCCGCGAAGAAGGCCGCTGCAGAGTGAGAAGCTCGGACACCGCATTCCTCGCCGACTGGGCCGTGCACTCGCGCTTCGGCGCGGTGGAGGGCACGAACGGGGTGGATCGCCAGGCCGCGAGCGCGGCCGACGGCGAGCAGCGGAGGTGGTTCGCGAGCCTGCTCGAGTCGCGCGGGTTCGAGGTGCGCAGAGACGCGATCGGCAACCAGTTCGGGCTGCTCGAGCTGGTGCCGGGCGCTCCGTACGTGCTCACCGGGTCGCACATGGACTCGCAGCCGACGGCGGGCCGCTTCGACGGCGCCTACGGGGTGATGGCCTCGGCCCACGCCTGCTTCCGCGTCGCGGATGAGCTGCGAGCCGAGCTGCGTGCGAACCCCGCGGCGGCGCGCTTCAACCTCGCGGTCGTGAACTGGTTCAACGAGGAGGGCTCGCGGTTCAAGCCCTCGATGATGGGCAGTTCGGTGTTCACCGGCAAGCTCGATCTCGAGCGGGCGCTCGCCACCCCCGATCCGCGGGGCACGACCGTGCGCGAAGCGCTCGACCTGATCGGGGAGCGGGGCGACTTCGAGGGGCCGTGCGTGGCCTCGTACGCCGAGATCCACGTGCAGCAGGGCCGCAGCATGGAGCGGGACGGGCTCACGATCGGGCTCGTGAACGCGACCTGGGGCGCGCGCAAGTTCGAGTTCAGGATCACGGGCGCGCAGGCGCACAGCGGTGCCGCGCTGATGGAGGATCGCCGCGACGCGCTGCTCGGCGCCGCCCGTCTGATCGTCGCCGCCCGCGACATGGTCGACGACTTCGAGCCCGGCGCGCTGCACACGGCGTGCGGCGAGATCAACGTCTACCCGAACTCGCCCGTCGTCGTGGCGAGCGAGGTGCAGCTGCTGTTCGACCTCCGCTCGCCGAGCGCTGAGGTGCTCGAGGCGGCCTACGCGAAGGTCATGGCGACGGTGGAGAAGGTGCGGCGCGAGGATCGCGTCGAGATCGAGATCGTCGCCGAGCACAGCTGGGACCGGAACCCCTACCCCGAGGCCGGCGTCGAGCTCGCCCGCGAGGTCGCGGAGGAGCTGGGGCTGTCGCACGGTCGCGTGCTGACGGTCGCGGGCCACGACTCGACCAACATGAAGGACGACGTGCCGACGGTGATGCTCTTCGTGCCCAGCGTCGCGGGCGT
>JBFXIT010000006.1:26910-28399 GCA_050175655.1 Leucobacter sp. | reverse complement strand
CGCCGCCGCTACGTCGAGGCGCTCATCGACCGCGCCCACCAGCTCGCCCGGGAGCGCGAGCAGAAGGCGCAGCTGGCCGCCGCCGCCGAGCGGGCCCGCATCGCCCGCGAGATGCACGACATCGTCGCCCACTCGCTCTCGGTGGTGGTGACGCTCAGCGAGGCCGCCTCGGTCGCCGTCGAGACGCAGCCGGCCGCCGCGAAGCACGCGATGGAGCGTGCTGCCGAGACCGGACGCTCCGCCCTGGTCGAGATGCGGCGCCTGCTGGGAGTGCTGAACGAGGGAGAAGGGCCGGTGCCCGATGAGAGCCCCGCTCGGGCCGGTGCGGGGCACGCGCCCCGCGCGCCCCAGCCGGGCGCGGCGGAACTGCAGGGCCTGATCGACGGGTTCCGGGAGGCCGGCCTGCGCGTCGCGCTCACCGAGCAGGGCGTCCCCGCGGGCGATGCGGTGCAGCAGCTCGCGGTGTTCCGCATCGTGCAGGAGGCGCTGACGAACGCTCTGCGGCACGCCGGCGCCGGCGCCTCGGTCGACGCGGTGCTCGAGCACTCGCCCGAGTGCACGCGCATCGAGATCGTCGACTCGGGCAGGGAGGCGCATGCTTGCGCCCCGGGGCCGTCGCTGCCGGGCAGCGGCAGGGGGCTCGAGGGGGCGCGCCAGCGGGCCGGCATGTTCGGCGGGGTCGTCGAGGCCGGCCCCTTCGGCGCCGGATGGCGGGTGGTCGCCACGGTTCCCGTCGGGGGAGCGGCGCCGCACGGAGGTGCGGCATCGGAGGAGGAACGATGAACGAACGGCCCATCCGCGTCGCGATCGTCGACGACCAGGAGCTCATCCGAACGGGCTTCGCGCTGATCCTGAGCACCGCCGACGGCATCGAGGTCGTCGGGGAGTCCTCGGAGGGCGGAGAGGCGATCGCGATGATCGAGGCGCTCGCAGCCGAGGATCGGGCGCCGGACGTCGTGCTCATGGACGTGCGGATGCCGGGCATGAACGGCATCGAGGCGACGGGGCGGATCGCGGAGCGCTTCCCCGCCGCGCGCGTGGTCGTGCTCACCACCTTCGACCTCGACGAGTACGCGATCGAGGCCGTCGAGGCGGGCGCGAGCGGATTCCTGCTCAAGGACGCCCGTGCGGCCGAGCTGATCGGCGCCGTCCGCGCTGTCGCCGAGGGCGACTCGGTCATGGCGCCCAGCGTCACCAGGCGGCTGATCGACCGGCTGCGGGACTCCGGAACTCATGAGCCCGCGATCGCGCGGGAGGATCCGCCGGGGAGCGGCGAGCCGGAGCCGATCGCCGAACTGCTCTCCCAGCTGACCGAGCGCGAGCGCGAGGTGTTCGAGCTCATCGCCGGGGGCCTCACCAACGCCGAGATCGGCGAGCGGCTCTTCCTCTCGGAGTCGACCGTGAAGACCCACGTCGGCCGGGTGCTCGCCAAGCTGCGGCTGCGGGATCGCGTGCAGGCGGTGATCCTCGCGTACGAGGCCGGAATCCG
>JBFXIT010000006.1:20268-26810 GCA_050175655.1 Leucobacter sp. | reverse complement strand
GCCTGTTCAGAGTTTGATCACAAGACGCTAACAAGTATGTAAAGGTCTGATAATGCCCGCGGATGCACGGCCGCCCGCTGGATATGCTCTTGCTCAGTGCCGCGGCTTCCGCGGCCTGACAGAAAGGTGTCACTCAATGAAGATGACGAAGCGTACCGCGAGCGCATTTGCTCTCACTGCAACCGCAGCCCTGCTGCTCGCGGGCTGTTCCGGCAGCACCCCCGAGGCTGAAGAACCGAGTGCCGGAGAACCCGTCGACACGCTCAGGATTGCGACCCTCCTGCCGCTGACCGGCGGCCTCAACTTCCTGCTGCCCCCGGTTGAAGCCGGGATCTCCCTCGCGCTGTCGGAGATCGAGGCTGCCGGAGGTGTCCTCGGCAACCCCGTCGAGGTCGTCTATGAGGGCAATGAGGCCGATGGCGACAATCGCCCGACCCTCGAGGCATCGGCGGCCGACATCATCGCGAGCGATGCGGCCTTCGTGCTGGGCGCCATGAGCACCGGCTCCTCGCGGCACGTCTATGAAGACATCACCGGCGCCGGCATCCTCATGGGCTCGCCTTCGAACACCGGTGCGATCATGACCGGCGTGAGCCCCTTCTACTTCCGCACGGCTCCCTCTGATTCGATTCAGGGTTCGACGCTCGCTTCGCTGATCCTCGGCGACGGCAAGGCGACGGTCGGCTTCCTCACCTTCCAGGATCCCTACGGCACCGGCCTGCGCGACCGCGTGCAGGAGCTCGTCGAGGAGGGCGGGGCCGAGGTCGTCTACGGTGGCAAGGGTACGAACGCCGAGTTCGCTGCGAACACCAACAGCTTCTCGGCCGAGGTCACCGCGCTGAAGGACTCGGGTGCTGAGGCGATCGTCATCATCACCTTCGACGAGGTCAAGTCGATTCTGCCCGAGCTGATGAACCAGGGTCTCGATCTGTCGAACGTCTACCTGGTGGACGGCAACCTGGTCGACTTCACCGATCTCGACCCCGGCGTGCTCGAAGGTGTGCAGGGCACCAAGCCCGGCTACGAGGTGGACGAAGAGTTCCGTCAGCAGCTCATTGACGCCTACACCTCCGGTGAGCTCGCCGACACCACCTACGGTCCCGAGGCCTACGACCTGGTCAACCTGGTCGCGCTCGCGGCTGAGAAGGCGGGAGACGCTTCGGCCGCCGCGATCCAGGCCCAGCTGCGCGCGGTTTCGGGTGCGAATGGCGGCACCGAGTGCTTCGCGTTCGCCGAGTGCCGCGACCTCATCGCAGCCGGTGAAGAGATCCACTACGTGGCACGCGCAGGCGTCGGTCCGCTGAACGAGCAGAACGATCCGTCGACCGCGTGGATCGGCATCTACAAGTACGGTGCCGACAGCAACGCTCCGGTCTTCGTCCGTTCGGAAGAGGGCCAGCTCTAAGCTCCGCCGCTGAACGAAGAATCCCCTCCCGAATCGGGAGGGGATTCTTCGTTCGAAGGGGTTTCGGCGTGACTACGCGCCCGTCCCCTCCGCCGCCTTCGCCTCGACATCGGCGGCGAGCGTGCCGAGGTAGAGTTCGATTACCTTCGGGTCGTTCGCGAGTTCACGACCCGGCCCTTCGTAGGCGTTGCGGCCCTGATCGAGTACGTACGCGCGGTCGCAGATCTGCAGGCAGCGGCGGGCGTTCTGCTCGACCATGATGATGGTCACGCCGGTCTTGTTGATCTGGCGGGTGCGGATGAAGGTCTCGTCCTGGCGTACGGGGGAGAGGCCGGCGCTCGGCTCGTCGAGCAGGAGCACCTTCGGATCCATCATGAGCGCGCGTGCCATGGCGACAGACTGCCGCTCGCCACCCGAGAGCGATCCGGCCCGCTGCTTGCGCCGATCCACGAGCATGGGGAACAACTCCCACATCTCCTGCAGACGGGTGGCGAACTCCTTCGGCTTCAGGAAGAGTCCCATCTGCAGGTTCTCCTCGATGGTGAGCGAGGGGAACACGTTGTTCGACTGCGGCACGAACCCGACTCCCTTGCTCACGAGCTGGTTCGTGGGGGTGTTCGTGACGTCTTCGCCATCGAGGGTGACGACACCGTCGCGAATGTTCACCAACCCGAAGAGTGCTTTGAGCAGTGTCGACTTGCCGGCGCCGTTCGGTCCGATGATGCCGATCAGCTCGCCCTGGTACGCCTCGAGCGTGCAGCCGTTGAGGATGTTGATGCCGGGCAGGTAGCCGGCGGTCAGGTTGTCGGCCTTGACGACCAGGCGGCGGTCGCCCTGCGTCTGCTCGCTCTGCGTCTGCTCGCTCATCGGGCCGCCTCTTCTTCCTCGACTTCTTCCTCGACCTCCTGCGCGATCGTGCGCAGCACGCCGGTGCTGAGCACGTCGTCGTCGCCGAGATCCTTGTCGTGGTGCGCGCCCAGATAGGCATCGACCACGGCCTGACTCGTCATGACCTCCTCGGGCAGGCCCTCGGCGATGATCTCGCCCTGGGCCATGACCACGACCCAGTCGCTGATGTGCCGCACCATGTGCATGTCGTGCTCGACGAAGAGCACCGTGGTGCCCTCGTCGCGCAGCGCCTGGATGTGGTCGAGCAGGCTCTGGGTGAGCGCCGGGTTCACGCCCGCCATCGGCTCGTCGAGCATGATCATCGCGGGGCTCGACATCAGCGCGCGTGCCATCTCGAGCAGCTTCTTCTGGCCACCGGAGAGATCGCCCGCCATGTCGTCGATCTTCGCGTCGAGCTTGAAGCGCGTGAGCAGATCTTTCGCCCGTTCGACGTTCTCGCGCTCGCGCGCCGCCCACAGCGGTTTGAACGGGGCGACGATGAGGTTTTCGCCTGGCTGGTTATTCGCGCCGATCAGCATGTTCTGCAGCACCGTCATGCGACCGAGCGCCTTGGTCAGCTGGAACGTGCGCACCATGCCGGCGCGCGCAGCCTGCGAGGCGCCCGTCTTGCGCATGGTCTTGCCGTTGAAGGACCATTTCGCGTCGCCGCCACCGATCAGCCGCTTCGCGTTCGACGGCTGATCGAAACCGGTGATCAGGTTGAAGAAGGTCGTCTTGCCGGCGCCGTTCGGACCGATGAGCGCGGTGATCGCACCGCGCTGCACCTCGAGGTGCTCGACGTTGACGGCGGTCATGCCGCCGAAGCGGCGCTCGATGCGGTCGACGGTGAGGATCGGGTCGGGCTTCGCCACACCTGGTGTCTGCTCGAGCGTGCGCAACTCGGCGCGTAGGGCTTCGCGGTCGTAGGGGTAGCCCTCGATGCGCTGGGACTGCGTCGTCGTGATCGGATCAGACATTGAACGACAACTCCTTCTTGTTTCCGAGGATGCCCTGCGGCCTGAATATCACGAGCAGCATGAGCGCGACGCCGATCAGAGCCCAGGCCAGCTTGTCGGTCTGGTCGGCGGTCAGTATCGAGCTCGGCACGAACTCGGAGGTCGCGGTGACGAGCGTGATGCGCAGGGCGAAGAAGATCAGCGTGCCGAGTAGCGGACCGAAGATGGTCGCGGCCCCGCCCAGCAGCACGATCATCCACAGGTTGAAGGTCATCGCTCGCCCCATCATGTCGGGATGCATCGACGAGGGCAGCGTCCAGATGATGCCGCCGAACGCACCCATGACGCCACCGATCACGAGCGCCTGCATCTTGTAGGCGTAGCTGCTCTTGCCGAGGCTGCGCACGGCGTCCTCATCTTCGCGGATGCCCTTCAGCACCCGGCCCCAGGGGCTGCGGATGAGGAGCCATGCGATGAGCAGGAAGAGCGCGACCAGCGCCCAGCCCACGATGCGCGTCCACCAGTCGTTACCGCCGGTGTTGGTCAAGGTGATGCCGAGTATCGTGGTGCTGCCCTCGGGCAGCGGCGAGAGCGAGCTGAACACGTCACGGTACTCCCGGCTGTGAAGGCCGCTCGATGCTCCGGTGATGTCTGCGAGCAGATTCATCTTGAATATCATTCGCAGGATCTCGGCTGCCGCGATCGTCACGATGGCGAGATAGTCGCCCCGGAGTTTGAGCGTCGGGATGCCGAGGATGAGGGCGAACACGACGGCTGCCGCGATCGCGACCAGCAAGGCAGGCCAGAACCCGAGCCCGAAGTAGCTCACCGAGACGCCGAAGCCGTAGGCGCCCAGCAGCATGAACCCGGCCTGACCGAAGTTCATGAGGCCGGTGAAGCCGAAGTGGATGTTGAGGCCGATCGCTGCCAGTACGAACGCGGCGGTGGTGGGAGAGAGGAGCGTGTACAGGACGCTCGAACCGAGACCAGTCAAGAATTCCATGATGTGCTCCTAGCCGATCCGCTCTTTTCGACCGAAGATGCCTTGCGGTCTCACCAACAGCACCAGAATGAGTAGCATCAGCGCCGTGGCAAACTTCAGGTCGCCGGGCAACCAGATATTTGTGAGCTCGACCATCATGCCGACGATCATGGAGCCGACGAAGGCGCCGAATGCGGTTCCCAGGCCACCCAGGGTGACGGCGGCGAAGAAGAGCAGCAGCATCTGCCCGCCGGTGAACCAGGTGATGCCGTTGAACACCAGGCCCAAGAAGACGCCGGCGAGACCGGCGAGGCCGCCGCCGACGATCCAGACGATGTTGATGACGCGGTCGACGTTGATGCCGGAGGCCTGTGCGAGTGCCGGATTGTCGCTGATCGCGCGCGTAGCCCGCCCGAAGCGGGTGTACATGAGGCCGAGCCCCACCAGGATGATCGCGGCGAGCGAGAACCCCATCGCGACGAGCGACTGGACGGTGAGGATCACGCCGAAGACGTTCACCGTCGCGGGTGTCGAGGTGTCGATGCGAATGACGCCGGTACCGAAGAAGAGCTGGAACAGGTACTGGATGACGATGGAGAGGCCGATCGACACGATCATGATCTGCATGAGACTGAGCCGGCGCTTTCGCAACGGCTTCCAGAGCAGCTTGTCTTGAACGAATCCGAAGGCCGCGAGCGCCAGCACGGCGAGGGCTCCGGCCAGCCAGATGTTGCCCGTCAGTCCCATGAAGATCGCGGCGCTCAGGCCGCCGAGCGAGACCAGCTCGCCGTGGGCGAAGTTGCTGAGACCGGTGGTGCCGAAGATGAGCGAGAGTCCGAGAGATGCCAGCGCGATGAGCAGGCCCATGCGGATGCCTGATGCGAACTGCTGCCAGAAGCGCGGCCATGAGAACGAACTGACCGAGGTTCCGCTGCTTCCGTCAGGTTCGACGGCGGTGCCGTCAGCGGTCTCGCCCCCGCCTCCGGAACTCCCCGATTCGTCGCCGCCGTCGGGGTCGTCGGTGAGCGGGAACAGCGCGCTCTTGAAGCCTTTGAACTCGACGGTCACTTCTCGCGTGCCGACGCTTTTCAGAAACTGGCCCTCCGGCAACGTCTCCGCGTTCAGCGTTACCGCGAATGTGCCTGTGCTCCCGACGGTGAAGTCCCAGCGCCCCTCGTCGTTTGTCGTCGTCGTCTGCTCCTCGCCGTTGCCGCTCAGCGCGAGTTCAACGCCGACTGCCGGCTCACCGGTGCTCAGCTTGATCGTGCCTTGGATGCAGGCGGTTGCCGCATCGGGTACGCACGCCTCCGCGGCGTGCGCGGGCGTCGTCGCGAAGAAGGTGGACAGGAGTGCGATGAGAAGGGCCAGGAGCAGCGCGACGCCGACCGGTCGCCTGGCGTTCACCGGTATTGCCGCTGTGCGCGTCACGGTACCTCCGAGGTAATCGAGCGCTCGGCTGCACTGCACGAACGCTGTGAATTCCTGAAATCGTAGCGGAGAGTCGTTCGCCGCAGAACCCGGAATGGAAATCGCTGAGCCCTTCGTGATGAAACGGGAACCTGGATGTAGGTGTTCGACAGTGACATTGCACTGTCTGTCGCGCCGTTCCGCCCGGACGGGCCGGAGGCCGCCCGAGGGCTACGATTGAGGGCATGGCTGAGCGATCCTGGTCCCTCTCGAACATGTTCCGCGGCGTCTTCGGCGGCGCGGAGCAGATCACCGATGAGACGTGGGACGACCTCGAGACCGCGCTCATCTCGGCGGACTTCGGGCCCGACGTGAGCGATGCGATCCTCGACCGCCTGCGCGACGAGGTCGATCGGCACCGCGTCACCGAGGTCAAGGAACTGCGCCGCATGCTCCGCGAGGCGCTCGAGGAGCGGCTCGCCGCCTTCGACCCCACCCTCCGCCTCTCCGAGCGGCCGGCCGTGATCCTCGTCGTCGGCGTCAACGGCGTCGGCAAGACCACCACCATCGGCAAGCTCGCGAACTACCTCACCACCTTCGACAAGAAGGTCGTGGTCGGGGCCGCCGACACCTTCCGCGCGGCGGCCGTCGAGCAGCTCGCCACCTGGGCCGAGCGCGCCGGCGTCGACATCGTGCGCCCCCAGCAGCAGGGGCAGGATCCGGCCTCGGTCGCGTTCCAGACCGTGGAGCGCGCCGCGCGGGAGGGGTACGACATCGCCATCATCGACACCGCCGGCCGCCTGCAGACCAAGGGCGGGCTCATGGACGAACTCGCGAAGGTGCGCCGCGTGATCGAGAAGCAGGCGCCGATCGCAGAGGTGCTGCTGGTGCTCGACGCCACCAC
>JBFXIT010000006.1:0-20168 GCA_050175655.1 Leucobacter sp. | reverse complement strand
TCAGAACGGGTAGCTGTGTGCGCCGAGGAAGAGGGCTGCCGAGACCGCGGAGTAGGCGAGGAAGGTGGTCGCGACCCAGGGCGCCGCCCAGCGGCTCGTCGAATAGTCGGCTCGGGCGAGCATCGGGGCCATCGCCAGCAGCCCGCCCAGCTGCACGACGGCGAGCAGCAGATATGACCAGTCGGAGAACACCCAGACCAGCGGGACGAAGTGCAGCGCGACGCAGAACCCGACCCACCAGCTGGTCCAGCGCTGCTGCTTCCGGCGCGCGAGCAGGAGACAGCCGCCGCCGATGAGGATCGCCTCGCCGAGCACCACGGCCCCGAAGAGCCAGTAGCGCCCCTCGAGCGCAGTCGGCGTGGCCCAATTGCGCCAGACCAGCAGGCCGAAGGCGATCGACAAGAGGAAGCCGATCACCGAGCCGGCGCCCAGCAGCGGCCGGAGCCTCGGTTTCGGATCCTCCTGGGCCTAGCCGAACCACGCCCCGGCGATCAGCGCCAGCCAGGCGATCGCGAACGCCTGGTCGCGCAAGAAGTCTGTCAGCATCTCGTTCTTCCACCCATCCGCTCCCATCCCAGCACGGTCCGGGTACCCGGTGCAAGCACCGTGGACGGCCACCGCCGGCGAGGCCGCCCGCCGATCGCAGGGCGGGTAGACTGAAACCCACTATGGCTACTTTCGGAAACCTCTCGGCGCGGCTGACCGACACGTTCAAGAACCTGCGCACGAAGGGCAGGCTCTCGGCCGCCGACGTCGACGGCACCGTCCGCGAGATCCGCCGCGCCCTGCTCGAGGCCGACGTCGCGCTCGACGTCGTCAAGGAGTTCACCGGCAAGGTGCGCGAGCGCGCCCTCGGAGACGAGGTCAACAAGGCGCTCAACCCCGCGCAGCAGGTCGTGCAGATCGTCAACGAGGAGCTCGTGGGCATCCTCGGCGGCGAGCAGCGCCGCCTCGAGTTCGCCAAGACCCCGCCGACCGTCATCATGCTCGCGGGCCTCCAGGGCGCCGGCAAGACCACGCTCGCGGGCAAACTGGCGAAGTGGCTGAAGGATCAGGGCCACACCCCCCTCCTCGTCGCCTGCGACCTGCAGCGCCCCAACGCCGTCACCCAGCTCGGCGTGGTCGCCGAGCAGGCCGGCGTCGCGATCTACGCGCCCCACCCCGGCAACACCGGCGCCGAAGGCGACGCCACCGTCGGCGATCCCGTGCGGGTGGCGAAGGACGGCGTGGCCGAGGCCAGGGCGAAGCACCACGACTTCGTGATCGTCGACACGGCCGGCCGGCTCGGCGTCGACGCCGAGCTGATGAAGCAGGCGGGCGACATCCGCAAGGCGATCGATCCCGACGAGGTGCTGTTCGTCATCGACGCCATGATCGGCCAGGACGCCGTGGCCACCGCCAAGGCGTTCCAGGAGGGCGTCGACTTCACCGGAGTCGTACTCACCAAGCTCGACGGCGACGCCCGCGGCGGCGCGGCCCTCTCGATCCGCGGCGTTACGGGCAAGCCGATCCTCTTCGCCTCCACCGGCGAGGGCCTCGGCGACTTCGAGCCCTTCCACCCCGACCGCATGGCGAGCCGCATCCTCGACCTCGGCGACGTGCTCACCCTCATCGAGCAGGCCCAGCAGGCCTTCGACGAGGAGGAGGCGCTCAAGGTCGCCGAGAAGATCGCGAGCGAGCAGTTCACGCTCGACGACTTCCTGAAGCAGATGCAGCAGCTGCGCGGCGCCGGCTCCATCAAGAAGATGATGGGCATGCTGCCGGGCATGGGCAAGATGAAGGATCAGCTCGAGAACTTCGACGAGCGCGAGATCATCCACACCGAGGCGATCATCCAGTCGATGACCGCCGCCGAGCGGCAGAACCCGAAGATCCTCAACGGCTCGCGGCGCCTGCGCATCGCCAGGGGCTCCGGCATGACCGTGACCGACGTCAACTCGCTCGTGCAACGCTTCGAGCAGGCCGCCAAGATGATGAAGACCGTCGCCAAGGGCGGCGTGCCGCAGATCCCCGGGATGGGGCCCGTGCCCGGCATGGGCGGCGGCTACGCGGGCAAGAAGAAGCAGCAGGCGAAGGGCAAGGGCGCGAAGAGAAGCGGCAACCCCGCCAAGCGCGCGGCCGAGGCCTCGGGCAGGCCGGCGGCGCCCGCGACCGGCGGATCCGGCTTCGGCCTCGGCGCGGGGGCCGGTGCGGGATCCGCCGCAGCCCAGCCCGACCTCGGCGAGATCCAGAACATGCTCGGCAAGGGGCTGCGCTGATTCGCATCTTCGCTAGTTCAAGCCTGCGCGGAACTCCTCGATCAGCGAGTCGACGACGGCCGTGAGGGCGGGCCTTCCGGCCGCCCCGCCGCCGTGCCGTTCGTAGACGGCGAGCTGCCGCTCGGCGCTCGTGCCCTGCGCGAGCTGCTTCGACACCCCTGCGAGCTCGGCGGCGCAGCCCAGCTGCTCCGCGATCGGGGAGAGCCTGGCGACGAGAGCGGTCAGCTCGTCGCGCAGCGGCTCCTGCCGCCCGTCGGCGTCCACGATCACGCGGGCGTCGAGGCCGTAGCGGGCGGCGCGCCACTTGTTCTCGCGCACGAACCAGGGCTGCAGCCGCGGCAGATCCTCCCCGCGATCCGCGCGCCGCTGCAGATCCTCGGCGAGGCACTGCGTGAGCGCGGCCAGCGCCCCGATCTCGGCGAGGGTGGAGGCGCCGTCGCAGGCGCGCACCTCGATGGTTCCCCAGCGGGGAGCCGGGCGGATGTCCCAGCGCGCCTCGGTGGGCTCGGCGATGATGTCGGTCTTCGCGAGGTCGCCGAGCACCCGTTCGACGTCGGCCCACTCGTCGGCGGGCCAGGGGAGGCCCGCGGTGGGCAGCTGCTGGAACATGAGCGTGCGGTTCGAGGCGTAGCCCGTCGCCTCGCCCGCCCAGAGCGGGCTCGACGACGAGAGCGCGAGCAGGTGGGGCAGGTGGGCGAGCAGCCCGTTCATGAGAGGCACCACGCGGTCGAGGCGGTCCACGCCGACGTGCACGTGCACGCCCCAGATCAGCATGTTGCGCCCCCACCAGAGATAGCGGTCCATGAAGCGCTCGTAGCGCTCGCTGCGGGTGGCGCTCTGGTCGCTCCAGACGCTGAAGGGATGGCTGCCCGATCCGATCAGCGCCGCGCCCCGGGTCTCCGCCGCGGCCAGTGCCGCCAGCGCGAGCTCGCGGAGATCGGCCGTGGCGCCCGTCACCGTCTCGTGCGGGGCCGTGACGAGCTCGACGGTGTTCTCGAGCAACTCGCCCGCGAGGTGGGGGAACGAGCTCTGCGGGAATCGATCGGCGAACTCGGCGAGGATGCCGGGCGCGATGCCGGCGAGCTCCCGGCTCTCGCGGTCGACGAGTGCGAGCTCCCACTCGATGCCCAGCGTCGATCGGGGCGATGCTGCGAAATCGATGGGCATGGTCGGCTCCTCCCGGAGGGCGTCCGGCGGGCCTGCCGGGCCGTTTCAGCCTACTGGGCCGGCGCCGCGGCGCCGCGCCCTCGGCGGGCGCCGTCGTCATGCGGCGACAAAATGCCTGATCCTGACATAAATTGCTTTTATGGTCGCAACGTGCAAGGATTGATCGGTTCGCGCAGATCGCGCGTCAGGCTTCCGCTCCCGTCGTCTCGGGCGCGGCGTCGCACATCCATACAAGGAGCATCATGGCAGTCAAGATCCGTCTGAAGCGCCTCGGCAAGATCCGGGCGCCCTTCTACCGCATCGTCGTCGCCGACTCGCGCACCAAGCGCGATGGCCGCGTGATCGAGGAGATCGGCAAGTACCACCCGACCGAGCACCCCTCGCTCATCGAGGTCGACAGCGATCGCGCCCAGTACTGGCTGAGCGTGGGCGCGCAGCCCACCGAGCAGGTGGCCGCGCTCCTCAAGCTGACCGGCGACTGGGCCAAGTTCACGGGCGAGGGCGACACCGAGTCGAAGGTGCTCGCCCCAGAGGCCAAGGCCGTCTTCGAGCCCGATGCCGCCAAGAAGCCCGTGCTGCGCCCCAAGGCCGAGAAGCCCGTCGAGGCCCCTGTCGAGGAGCCCGCGGCCGAGGAGGCCCCGGCTGAGGAGGCTCCGGCCGCCGAGGCTCCCGCCGAAGAGACCGCCGAGGCAGAGAAGTCCGAGGACTGATCATGGCGGGCTCGCTCGCGGAGGCGCTCGAGCACCTGGTCCGCGGAGTGGTCGACCACCCCGACGAGGTGCGGGTCGACAGCCGTGACACCGCGCGGGGTGAGCTTCTCGAGGTTCGCGTGCATCCGCGCGACCTCGGTCGCGTGATCGGCCGCGGCGGGCGCACCGCCCAGGCGCTGCGCACCGTCATCGGCGCGCTCAGCGACGGCCGCAGCGTGCGCATCGACGTCGTCGACACCGACGCCGGCGACGGCAACGCCTGATGCCCCAGAACCCTCGCAGCAAGGCTCCCCTCCCCGCAGCAGTCGGAGAGGGGAGCCTTCGCGTCGGTCGCCTGACGAAGCCCCACGGGCTCAAGGGCGGCATCAAGATCGAGCTCTACACCGACAATCCCGAGCTGCGCCTCGTTCCGGGGGCGGTGTTCCACCTGCAGGTGCCCGAGGAATCGCCGTGGCTCGGGCAGACCGTCTCGATCCGCGAACTGCGTTGGTTCAACGGCGCGCCCGTGGCCTTCTTCGAGGAGGTGCCCGACCGCACCGCCGCCGAGAGCATCGTGCGCGCGATCCTCTGGATCGACGACGAGGCCGTGCGCGCGGGTGAGGAGGAGAACGCCTGGTACGACCACCAGCTGGTCGGCCTCGAGGTGCGCCGCAACGGCGTCGCCCTCGGCACGGTCTCCGAGGTGCAGCACCTTCCTGCCCAGGATCTGCTCGCCGTGAAGACCGCGGGAGGCACCGTGCTGGTCCCGTTCGTGGAGGCCATCGTGCCGAACGTCGACCCTGAGGCGGGCTTCATCGAGGTGACGCCGCCGGAGGGGCTGTTCGAGGAGACGCCCGAGGATCCGGCCGATGCGGAGCCCTCGGCATGAGGATCGACGTCGTCACGATCTTCCCCGGCTACTTCGACGCGCTCGAGCTGTCGCTGCTGGGGAAGGCCCGCACGGGCGGACTGCTCGACGTGCGCGTCCACGACCTGAGGGACGCCGCCCACGACCGTCACCGCACCGTCGACGACACGCCGGCGGGCGGCGGGGCGGGCATGGTCATGAAGCCCGAGCCCTGGGGCGAGATCCTCGACGGGATCATCGAGGAGGCGGGCGAGGGCTCGGGTGACGACTCGGACGGCGGCGATCCCCTGCTCGTCTTCCCGTCGCCCGCGGGCGAGGTCTTCACGCAGCGCATGGCCCGCGAACTCGCCGGGGAGCCTCACCTCGTGTTCGGCTGCGGCCGCTACGAGGGCATCGATCAGCGCGTCTTCGACGAATACGCCGACCGCGGCCGGGTGCGGCTGATCAGCATGGGGGACTACGTGCTGAACGGGGGAGAGGTCGCCGCTCTCGCGATGATCGAGGCCATCGGCCGGCTGCTGCCGGGCGTCGTCGGCAACCCCGAGAGCCTCGTCGAGGAGTCTCACGAGAGCGGCCTGCTCGAATACCCGAGCTACACCAAGCCGGCGGTGTGGCGCGGCCGGGAGGTGCCGCCCGTGCTGCTGAGCGGCAACCACGCGGCGGTCGCGGAGTGGCGCAAAGAGCAGTCGCTCGAACGCACCCGACGGGTGCGCCCGGACCTGCTGCCGCCCGAGGCCTGATCCGACGTCTTCGGGCGCGCGACACCGCTTGAAACTGTGGCATAATAGATACTTGTGCCACGGTGCGGCACTGCCGCGAGGGTCCGCACACACCGTGAGACACCACACTCTTACGTAACGATGCTTGCGTTCCGACTTGCGGCGGGCGCAGAGAGAGACAATCATGCAGAAGCTCGACCACGTCGACGCCGCGTCGCTCAAGAGCGACATCCCCGACTTCCGCGCCGGCGACACCGTCAAGGTGCACGTGAACATCATCGAGGGCAACCGCTCGCGCGTCCAGGTGTTCCAGGGCATCGTGATCGCCCGCCACGGCGAGGGCGTTCGCGAGACCTTCACCGTTCGCAAGATCAGCTTCCAGGTGGGCGTCGAGCGCAAGTTCCCGGTGCACTCGCCGGCGATCGACAAGATCGAGGTCGTGAGCCGCGGCGACGTGCGCCGCGCCAAGCTCTACTACCTGCGCGGCCTCACCGGCAAGAAGGCCAAGATCAAGGAGAAGCGCGACATCTGATCCGCGCATCGCCGTCGTTCTCAGGCTCCCCCCGGCTGCGGGTGGGAGCCTGAGTCGTCTCCACACCGATGACTGCGCGCCGCCGGCGCACTGCGACCGACCGCCCGCTACGCTGGAAGTTCAGCCCCCGACCAGAACCGGAGCCCCATGAGCCACACCGACGCCCAGAGCGCGCGCAGGCGGCGCAGCGGGCTGCTCGGGTTCCTGCGAGACCTGGTCGTGATCCTGCTCGTCGCGTTCCTGATCTCGTTCCTGCTGAAGACGTTCCTCGTGCGCAGCTTCTACATCCCCTCCGGGTCGATGGAGCACACCCTCGAGGTGCAGGACCGGATCCTCGTGAACCAGCTCGTGCCGCAGCTCGTCGACGTGGAGCGCGGCGACATCGTCGTGTTCCGCGATCCCGGCGGCTGGGTGAACCAGCCGGGCGTCGTGCTGCGGGCCGACCCCAACGCGATCGAACAGGTGCTGCAGGCGATCGGCCTGGCAGCCGACACGAGCGCGGACTACGTGGTGAAGCGCGTGATCGGCGTCGGCGGCGACCGCGTGGCCTGCTGCGACGCGAACGGCCGCGTCACCGTCAACGGCGTGCCCCTCGACGAGCCGTACATCGTGGTCCCCGACGGCGAGAGCCGGGCATCGGCCATCGACTTCGACGTCACCGTGCCCGAGGGGTCGGTGTGGGTCATGGGCGACAACCGCTACAGCAGCAAGGACTCGCGCTACAACCAGGATCAGCCGGGCAAGGGCTTCGTCTCGGAGAGCGAGATCGTCGGCCGTGCCTTCCTGCTCAACTGGCCGCTGAACCGCCTCGGCTGGCTCGGCAGCTACCCCGAGACCTTCACCGGGGTCTCTGAAGCGGCCGGGGCCGAGGGGGCGGCGGAGCCGGATGCCGTCGATCTCGACGCCGTCGATCCCGATGCAGCCGGGTGATGCGCCCGCGGTCGATCCCGCGCGGCGCCTGAAGGATCCGACCCTCGACGTCGAGTGCGGCTTCTTCGCGGGCGGAGCGACGCTCGTGATCGGCGTCGACGAGGTCGGACGCGGAGCCATCGCGGGCCCGGTCGCGGTCGGCGTGCACGTCGTGCTCGCAGGGGCCGAGACGTTCCCCGAGGGTCTGAGAGACTCGAAGCTGCTGAGCGAGAAGCGGCGCGAGGCGCTGTCGCCCGTGGTCCTGGCGTGGGGTGCGGGGGCCGTCGGCTATGCGAGCGCGGCCGAGATCGACGAGCGCGGCATCTCGTGGGGCCTCGGCCAGGCCGGGCGTCGCGCGCTGCTGAGCCTGCACGAGGCGGGCGTGGCGGTCGACCGCGCGATCGTGCTGCTCGACGGCCGGCACGACTGGCTGAGCCCGGTGCTGAGGAGCCGCCTCGACGTGCACACGATGGTGGGAGCGGATCGATCCTGCGCCTCGGTCGCCGCGGCCTCCGTGCGCGCGAAGGTGGAACGCGACGCGCTCATGCGGGAGGCGCACGATCGCAGCCCCCACTACGCGTGGGCCTCGAACAAGGGCTACGGGGCGAAGGCCCACTACGAGGGGATCGCGGCCCACGGGCTCGACGCGCTGCACCGGCGCTCCTTCATCCACTGAGAGGGCTCGCATGCGACGCTGGCGCTAGGCTGGTGAGGTGCATACGGGAGGCGACGTGAACGATCTGCCGATCGGCGTCTTCGACTCGGGCGTCGGCGGGCTCACGGTCGCCCGGGCGATCCGGGATCTCCTGCCGAACGAATCGATGATCTACGTGGGCGACACCGCGCGCACGCCCTATGGCCCGCGCCCGATCGCAGAGGTGCGCCGCTTCGCGCTCGAGATCCTCGACGGACTCGTCGCGCAGGGCGTCAAGATGCTGGTGATCGCCTGCAACACCGCGAGCGCCGCCATGCTGCGCGACGCCCACGAGCGCTACGAAGTGCCCGTGGTCGAGGTCATCGGCCCGACCGTGCGCAGCGCGATGAGCCTCACGCGCAACGGCCGGGTCGGCCTGATCGGCACGCAGGGCACCATCCAGTCACGGGTCTACGACGACCTGTTCAGCATGCGCCCAGAGATCGAGCTGGCCTCACAGGCCTGCCCCCGCTTCGTCGAGCTCGTCGAGGCCGGGCAGACGAGCGGGCCGGAGGTGCTCGAGATCGCCACCGAGTACCTGACGCCCCTGGTCGAGCGCGACATCGACACGCTCGTGCTCGGCTGCACCCACTACCCGTTCCTGCGCGGTGCGCTGAGCCAGGTCGTCGGCCCCGGGGTCGCGCTCGTCTCGAGCGACATCGAGACCGCGTCCGAGGTGTACCGGGTGCTCACCGAGCGGGGCCTGCTGCGCACCCCGGATGCCGCTGCGGCCTCCGAACCGGCGATGCTCTCCGAGCCCACCGTGCGCTACGAAGCGACCGGCGCCGACACCGCGGGCTTCGTGGAGCTCGCCAGGCGCATGCTCGGCATCGGCATCCCCGAGGTCGAGAACCTGCAGACGGGCGCGATCAGGCTGCCCGAGAGCGAACAGAACCCAGACGGAGGATCAGCATGAGCGAGAACGACCCGAACCCGCGAACCAGTGCGCGAGCCGACGGCCGCACCCCCGACCAGCTGCGCCCGGTGACCATCGAGCGCGGCTGGAGCCGCCAGGCCGAGGGCAGCGCCCTCATCTCGTTCGGCGAGACCCGCGTGCTCTGCACCGCCTCGTTCACGCCCGGCGTGCCGCCATGGCTGCGGGGTCAGGGCAAGGGCTGGGTGACGGCCGAGTACTCGATGCTGCCTCGGTCGACGAACGAGCGCATGCAGCGCGAGTCGGTGAAGGGCAAGCTCGGCGGCCGCACCCACGAGATCTCCCGCCTGATCGGGCGCAGCCTGCGCGCCATCGTCGACACGAAGGCGCTGGGCGAGAACACGATCGTGATCGACTGCGACGTGCTGCAGGCCGACGGCGGCACTCGCACGGCCTCCATCACGGGGGCCTACGTCGCGCTCGCCGACGCGATCGCCTGGGGCCGCGAGCGTGGCTACATCGGGAAGAAGGCGGTGGCCCTCACCGGCAGCGTCGCCGCCGTATCGGTGGGGATCATCGACGGCGTGCCCATGAGCGACCTCGCCTACGTCGAAGACGTGCGCGCGGGCACCGACATGAACGTGGTGGTCACGGGGTCGGGCGACTTCGTCGAGGTGCAGGGCACGGCCGAGGGCGTGCCGTTCACCCGTGCCGAACTCGACGCCCTGCTCGACCTCGCGCTCGTCTCCACCGCCGAGCTCGGCGCCCTGCAGCGCGCGGTCCTGGGCGAGGCGGAGTCTCAGGCGTGACCCGGGTCGTGCTCGCGTCGCACAACGCGCACAAGCTCGAGGAGCTTCGCCGGATCCTCTCGCCCCTCGTCCCCGGCATCGAGCTCGTCGGCTACGACGGCCCGGAGCCCGTCGAGAACGGGGTGAGCTTCGAGCAGAACGCCCTGCTCAAGGCCCGCGCAGCCGCAGAGCACACGGGCCTGCCCGCGATCGCCGACGACTCGGGCGTCTCGGTCGACGTGCTCGGAGGATGCCCCGGCATCTTCTCGGCGCGCTGGGGCGGCCCCGAGCGCAGCGATGCGCGCAACGTCGAGCTGCTGCTCTGGCAGCTCTCCGACATCGCCGACGAGCACCGCGCGGCGTCGTTCGTATGCGCCGCGGCTCTGGCGCTGCCCGGCGAGCGGGAATCCGTCGTGCGCGGCGAATGGCGCGGGTCGATCCTGCGCGCCCCCGCAGGCGAAGGGGGCTTCGGCTATGATCCCGTGTTCCGGCCCGAGGGCGAGACCCGGTCGGCCGCCGAGCTCTCGCCGCAGGAGAAGGATGCGGCATCCCACCGTCGCCGGGCCTTCACCGCGCTCGCACCCGAGCTTCGGAGGCTCGCGGCATGAGCGGCGGTCTCGTGCGCCCCGAGGTCAGCGAGCAGGACGCGGCGGCGATCGCGCGCGAATGCTACGGGATGACGGTGAAGGCGACCGAACTCGGCAGCAATCAGGATCGCAACTTCCTGCTCACCGAGGCGGGCGGCTCGCGCAGCGTGCTCCGCATCGACAACCCGGTGTTCGGGGACGAAGCCCGCGACGGGCAGCACGCGGCGCTCGAGGCCTACCGAGCGGCGGGCATCCCCGTCGCATCGGTGCTGCCCGGCATCGACGGGCAGCTCACCCAGCGCTGGCATGGCCTCGCCGTTCGCCGCAGCGAGTTCGCGGAAGGCGAGCCGATGGTCGACAGCGGCTACCTCGCGCCCGTCGTGCTCGAGGAGTTCGGCGCGCTCGCCGCCGCATCGGTGAACGCGCTCGCCGGCCTCGACCACCCCGGTCTCGACCGCGCCCACATGTGGGACCTGCGCGTCGCGCACGTAGAGACGCTCCGGCTCGCTCCCGCGATCTCCGACGAGGCGCTGCGCGAACGCGTGCTCGCGGTCGCCCGAGCCGCCGACGCCGCGCTGGCGCCGCTCGCCGACGCCCTCCCGGTCCAGGCCATCCACGGCGACATCACCGACGACAACGTGATGGGGCGCCGAGGCGACGATGCGCGCCTCCACCCGCACACCCTGCTCGACCTCGGCGACCTCTCCTACGGTTGGCGCGTCGCCGAACTCGCGGTCACCGTCAGCTCGATGCTCCACCATGAGCCGGATCGTCCGCTGCGCGCGCTCGACGCCGTCGCAGCCTTCCACCGCGCCGCCCCGCTGAGCGCCGCAGAGGCGCGCGCGGTGTGGCCGCTCGTGGCACTGCGGGCCGCGCTGCTGGTGGCGAGCGGCTGGCGCCAGCTCGAGATCGACGGCGACAACGCCTACGCCCGTGAGCGCATCGCGGGGGAGCAGGCCATCTTCGACGCGGCGACCCGCTACCTCCTGGCGGAGACGACCGAACAGGTGCTCGCGAGACTCGGCCTGCAGGGCGTCGCCGATGGCGAGGGCCTCAGGCTCGTCGCGGTGCCCACCGGCGGGGGAGAGGCCCCGCTGCGGGCGCTGCTGCCCGGCCTCGCGGGCGAGGTCGCCATCGTCGACCCGGGCGTCGAATCCGAGGCGCTCGACGCGGGGAAGTGGCTCGCGGATCATGCCGAGGATCTGCTGACCTCGGATGCCCTCGCCGCGGGAGCCCATGCGGCCGTGCTGCCCTACGGCGTCTACCGGCTCACGCGCACCGCCATCGATACCGCGGATGCCGCCGAGACCTGGGCGGCCGATACCGAGATCGCGGTCGCACCGGGCGGCGCGCTCGAAGTGACCGCGCCGGCGGGCGGCACGGTCGAGACCGTGCTGCGGAACGGGCTCGTGCTCGAGCTGTCGCAGGGCTGGCGGCTCGTGCTCACCGGTTTCGTCCCTTCGGCGGCCGAGGGAGCAGAGCTGCACGCCGGCGCGGGGATCGGCTCGCTCGCGGCGGACGAGGCGCCTCGCCGCCTCGTCGCCGGCCTTCGCCGGGTCGATGCCCCGGCCCACGGGCTGCCGGAGCGTGGCGCTCTCCTCATCGCGCCCGACCGGGTGCCGGCCTGGGCCCGCTTCACACGCGACCCCGCTGGCATCCTCGGCCTCGAATCCCGAGCGCAGCGCGACGAGGCCGGCGATGAGCTGCTGCGTCGCGAGCGCATCTTCGCGAGCGCCCAGGAGCGATACTACGAGCGCCCCATGCAGATCGAGCGCGGATGGCGGCACCATCTCGTCGACACCACCGGCCGCAGCTACATCGACATGGTGAACAACGTGACCGGGCTCGGCCACGGCCATCCCGGGGTGGCCGACGCGGTGAACCGGCAGATCCGGATCCTGAACACCAACTCCCGCTTCCTCTACCGAGAGCTCGCCGAGTACAGCGAGCGGCTGCTCGGACTACTTCCCGCGGATTCCGGCCTGGACACCGTTCTGCTCGTGAACTCCGGCTCCGAAGCCGTCGACCTGGCGCTGAGGCTCGCTCAGGCCGCCACCGGCCGCAAGACGGTCGTCGCCCTGCGCGAGGCCTACCACGGCTGGACGATGGCGAGCGACGCCGTGACGACGAGCGCATACGACAACCCGTACGCGCTCGAGAACCGGCCCGACTGGATCCACGTCGCCGACGTGCCCAACCGCTTCCGCGGCACCTATCGCGGCGCGGCCGATGACGCGAGCGTGGGGGCGCGGTACGCGGGGGATCTCGGCGCCGACCTCGATCGCCTGGCGGCTGAGGGCCGCGACGTCGCCGCGTTCATCTGCGAGTCCGTGCTCGGCAACGCGGGCGGCGTGCTGCTGCCCGAGGGGTATCTGGCCGACGCCTACGCACGGGTGCGCGCGGCCGGCGGCCTGTGCATCGCCGACGAGGTGCAGGTGGGCTTCGGCCGCATGGGCTCGAGCTTCTGGGGCTTCGAGCAGTCGGGGGTCGTGCCCGACCTCATCACCATCGCGAAGCCGATGGGCAACGGGTTCCCGATCGGCGGCGTCATCACCTCGAAGAGGATCGCCGACGCCCTCGCCGGCCAGGGCCAGTTCTTCTCGTCGGCCGGAGGAAACCCGCTGAGCTGCCGGGTGGGCCTCGCCGTGCTCGACGCCATGCGCGACGAGCGGCTGCAGGAGAACGCGCGGATCGTGGGGGCCCGTCTCGCCGCGGGCTTCGCCGCTCTCGCCGAACGGCACGAGATCGTCGGCCCCATCCATGGCGAGGGGCTCTATCTCGGCGTCGAGCTGGTGCGCGATCGCGCGACTATGGAACCGGCGAAGGAGGAGGCCGCAGCCATCTGCGAGCGGTTGAAGGAACTCGGCGTGATCGTGCTCACCACCTCCGAGCGCTCGAACGTGCTCAAGGTGAAGCCGCCGCTGTGCCTCACCGCCGAGAGCGCCGACTTCGTCGTCGCCCAGCTGGATCGGGTGCTGACCGAGGGCTGGTGAGTCAGTCGGTCGGCCTCCATCGAAAGCCGATGGTCCTGCGCTTCATCCGGCTTGCGATGAGAGCGCTCTATATTGCGGGAATTCGCCGGAAGACGAGAATGACGAGTGGCACTAGCACGACCATGGCGAGTATCGAGAGTACCGCGAAGCTGCTTATCACGAGCAGCGGGCCGGCGAGGAACGCGGCAGTCGCGCCGAACAGATTCGCGAGCGCATCCACCCCGCCTTGCGACGAGGCGCGTACTTCTGCCGAGACTGTGGATGCGAACAAGGCGGAGCCAGCGACATTCACGAACGACCATCCGACTCCCAGCAGGATCAGCGAGGCGATGATCCAACCCGTGTCGTCGGGCCAGACGGCTCCGAACACGAGCGATAGCAAGAAGACGCCGATGCCTGCCCGGATCGAGAAACGGTGCCCGTAGCGGTCGGTGATCCATCCGACCAGCGGTGCGAGCGCGTACATGCCGAGAATATGCAGACTGATGGTAATGCCCACGAGATTCACCGAGCCGCCCTGGTGCACCATGTGCACCGGAGTCATCGTCATGATGGACACCATGACCACTTGTGCGGAGAGGATTGCGACGATTGCGACTCTCGCAGGCTTGTTCGCGCGGATCTCCGTGAAGATAGGAGCGAAACGTCTGCCTGCGCGCTTCGCTGCGGGGCCCTGGCTCACACCAGTCTGCTCATTGAAGAGCAGCAGAGGATCGGGGCGCAGGACCAGGAACACGATGAGGCCGGCGAGTGCCAGGCACGCGGCAGCGATGAGGAACGCGCTCGCGTACACGGTCAGCCCGGTGGCGTCGCCGATGAGTGCGCCTGGCGCGCCGAGATTCGGGCCGAGCACGGACCCGATGGTGCCGACCCAGACGATGAGGGCGAGCGAGCGCGCCTTCTGCCCGGGCTCGGCGAGGTCGGTAGCGGCGAACCGCGATTGCAAGCTGACCGCCGATCCCGAGCCGATGAGCAGCAGCCCGATGAACAACGGTATGACCAGGTTCCACTGAGCCGCAGGCACGAGGATCGCCGCGCCCAGTGCAGCCAGCCACCAGCCAGAGGTGAGCGCGAAACGGCGGCCCCGGCGTGCGGCCAGGCTGCCGAGTGGGAAGCCGAGCAGCGCAGCGCCCAAGGTGCTCGCGGTTCGTGCGAGTCCCGCCCAGGCCTCGTTCTGAGTGACCTCGCCGGCAAGCAGCACGCCGATCGAAGGTGCAACGCCGACCCCGACCGTGCCGACGATCTGAGAAGCGATGAGGACGATCATCGTTCGTCGCTGCACCCGGATGAGTTGGTGATCATGCGGGGCTGCAGCGGAGCCGTTGGTGCGAGTCATGAAGCTCTGATTTCTCTATTGTGCGGTGCGCGACCGGGAATCGATGCTTTTCGCAGCTGGGTGATGCGAAGGGCTGCTGTGGCGAGGGAGAGGGCACCGAGGGTCAACAGCGGCAGAGTGCCGCCGGCTACGGGCTCCAGGGTCGTGAGCAGGTATGGGACCGCGAATCCGGTGTAAGTCGCCACGTAGAAGATGCCTCCCACGAGACCTCTCCTGCTCTCGGGCGCCAGGGCTTCGATGTCCATCAGCCCGTTGCGCAGGTTGAGCCCGTAGGCGATGCCGAGCAGTACGGCGCAGCCGAGTGCGAGCGTGGGTGTTGCGGGGTCGCTGAAGAATGCAGCGACAGTGAAGCCCGCTGCCGCGACCACGAGGCCGACTGGGCCCGAGCCGAAGCCCCATCTGCGGCGCCTCGCGATGATCTGGGTGATGGCGCCGGAGCCGAGCGCCGTGAATGAGAGCAGACCCGCGGGAATCGGGCCGCTGAACTCATCGGTCATGCGGGTCACGAGAACGACCACGGGAACGGTCACGCATGAGAACACCCATAGCGCCATCGGAATCGCCCGCCACAACACCGGTCGGAGGCTTTCGCGAGGCCGGGCAGGTGGGTGCGCTGCTGAGCCGTCGATCCTGTGGAGTTCGGCCCCTGCGGAATCGGCGACCTGTAGCGAGGCGACGAGCATTGCCGTGATGCTGGAGAGCGCGACGGTGGTGAGGATGGGCGCCGCGAGGTTCATGGAATCGGGCAAGAGTTCGGAGATGAGGCCGCCCAGCAGGGGCCCGACCGCAAAGCCCGTGGTGATGATCGTTCCGGCGAGGGTCGGGCCGCCGTTCGGCCGGATTCTCGCCATCCAGGCGTTGCCTGCGCTTATGGAGATCCCGACGCCGAGCCCGACCAGGAAGCGCGCCAGTGAGGTGCCGAGGGGGCCCGAGGAGAGTAGGATGAAGAGATTGCCGACCGCCGCGGTGAGTGCGCCGACCACAATGAGCGGGCGAGGATGAAACCGGTCTGCGAGTGCGCCGCCGGTGAGCAGACTGGGGAGCAGTCCGAGCGCGTAGAGGCCGAATGCGGCTTCCAGGCTGCCTGAGGGATATCTCCCGCTTTCGTGGAGTACGGGGATTAGGGCGGCGAAGTGGTTCGCGGCCCAGCCGGTGGCAAAGAGCAGCAGTAGGAGCTTCTTGACGCCAGGCGATTGCCCTCGTGATGTCGGCAAAGCCTGCGGCATCGGCTGCCCTTCTCTTTAAACTGGGATACAAGTGGGATTCATATCCGAGGATCAGTGTAACGCAGTATCGATCGCACTTTCATGCAATGACGTGGAACGACCCTACTGGCGGAGGGGCTGCGGTGAAGAGGCAGCGGTCGGCCGTCGGCTCTACCTGATGCTCAGCGCAGTTCGTAGATCCGGGTCTGGTGAGACTTGAGCAGATCCAGAAACTCCGCTGTGTTGCCCTCGACCGCGGCCTTAAGCATCTCTTTGTGCTCGGCGATGATCTGCACGGGTTCGCCCATCCACTTCTGTGCGCTTCGCGCGAGGGAGAGGCGCAAGAAGTCGAGCAGGCGGTCATAGACGGAGAGCATGATGGGGTTGGAGGCGAGTTCGACGAAGCTTCGATGAAACTCCATCGTCAGCGTTGCGAAAGCGTCATGGTCGCCTGCTTCGAGCGCCTCCTGCTGTCTGTGAAGGTTCTCAATGCCCCGTTGCTCAAGCTCTTTGCGAGCTTGAGGCGTTCCCTCCGAGACTCCTGTCGATTCAAGTGCGCGCCGCACCTCCGCTGCCCCGCGCACTTGCTCGACGGTGAGTTCGCAGACGAGTGCCCCGCGTCGCGGGTAAATGGTGATCCAGCCCTCGTCCTGCAGTCGCGCCAAGGCCGAGCGTACGGGGGTCCGGCTCATCGAGAGCGATTCGGCCACTGCGGCTTCGCTGATCATCGCCCCGGGAGCAAGTTCTCCGCTGAGAATCGAGGAGCGGAGCGCATGGTGGGCGCGCTCGACAGCACTGATCTCTTTATTCGCCTGCATCTGCTTCCAGCAGTCCCAACTCCTGGTGTATCGGGAAGTCCCGAAGCTCGAAAATCCAGCATACACCGGCCGGATGCTTCCGGGATGGGCAACGCCTCGCGCATGTTTCGGCGCGCTGCGGGGTGAGAGCCTGCCCGGGATCTGCGAACGGATATCCGGCTTGGAAATAAAGATTGTGCACATCTGAAATACATGTAGTATGCATTCAGCGCATCACAGGCATTGCAGATTGATTTCAGCTTGGCGCAGAACCTATCGACAACGAGGCGGAGACGAACCATCTCACATCCGTCCCGAGAAGAAAGCAGGCAGCAATGAGCCGTTCCGAACAGATGCAGCACCCTGGCCCTGACGGCCTCGGCGGGTACAAGCTGCTCTCCGCTCGGCAGAAATACAATCTGGCATTCTGCAGCGAGGATGAGGTCGAAGTCGCCGAGCATTTCCGCCGCTTCGTCGACGCCGAGTTGATGCCGTACCGGCACGACATCGAGGGCGGGTGGCATCGTGATCCGAAGCTCGCCAAAGAGACCATCCATCGCCTCTATGCGAAACTGCTCGACTTCGGCGTCGGACGGGCGATCCTCCCGACGAAGTTCGGCGGCGACGGCCTCTCGCCGGTCGTGCGTCAGATGATCAACGAGGAGCTCGCGCGCGCTGACATCGGCCTCGCCACCAAAGTGGGCAAACTGCACTGGGTCATCTCGGTGCTGATCGCTGCAGGCCGAGATGATCTGCTCGAAGAACTCGCGCCGCGCATCACCGGTGATGAGGTCTGGACAGCCTGCTTCGCGATCACCGAGCCCGCTGGCGGAGCGAACGTAGAGGATCCGGCGCTCGGCTATCGGACGCTCAACACCGTCGCCACCGAAGACGGCGACGAGTACATCATCAACGGCCACAAGCTGTGGCCGGGCCCGGCCGGCCCTTCCGAGAATTTCCAGTCGGAGCACATGACTGGGCACCTCGGGTACTGGGTCATCGCAATCACGGACCCTGCCGGGGGCGAAGACAGCGCAGGCATCTTCTACGTGCCGGGTGATTCTGCCGGCCTCGAGTTCTCGCAGCCCTACGAGAAGATGGGTTTCTCGTACACCGAGGCGAACACCGACATCTGGTTCAACAACGTGAGGATTCCGAAGCGCTACCGTATCGACACCGAACCCGGGCAGGGCACCAAGCTCATCAAAGGCTATGTCATCGGGCTCGGCCGGCTCGCCGGGGCAGCCCGGCTCACAGGCCTCTCGGAATCGGTGTTCGAGACCTGCCTCGATTGGACCAAGAACCGGATCATCGAGGGCAAGCCGATGCGCGAGCGTTCGCTCTTCGCTGCGACGCTCGCCGAGATGTGGCGGGGCATCGAGATGTCGCGTCAGTATTATCTGTCGGTCACCTCTCAGGTGATGAACCCGGAAGTCTACGGGAATCCCTGGGAAGCGCAGATGAAGGCGAAATTCTCCGCTGCACGATCGTTCGCCGGCGACACGGCCATGATGGTCACCAACAAGGCGATGCAGCTGATGGGATCGGCCGGCTACGCCTACGAGTCGCACATCGAGAAATACATGCGCGACTACAAGATCGTTCAGATGTGGCTGGGCGGCGCCGAGCGCGACCGACTCGATATGGCGCAGGGTCTCTTCGGGCCGTTCACCTGGGCGCCGGGAGAGCCGCGTGAGTAGACCACTGAAATTGTGCCGTGCTCGCTGAGCGCGGTTCAACCCGCCGCTGCTCTTCGCAAGAGGCAGCGGCAAGAGAACATCGCTATATATAGGAACAAAGGAGTGACTGATGGCAAGTAGTGAGAGCGCTGCACTGGGCAACATGTACAAGCTCTGGGTCTCGACGATGGCCGAGAACCCCGAGATGACGATCGAGGAGACTCGAACAATGTTCGAGCACTGGGGAGACGTGACGGCCGAGCCCGGTGGCGTCGACTATCTCGAGGTCGTGGCGAACGGAGTGCCCGCGTTGCTGGTGAAGCCGCAGGGAGCTGCTGAAGGCCGGGTATTGCTGTGCACCCACGGCGGCGGATACATGGTCGGGTCGCGATACTCGCACCGCAAGATGTTTGCGCGCATCGCCAAAGCAGTGGGTGCGAACGCGCTGATCGTTGATTATCGTCGTTCGCCCGAGCACCAGCATCCTGCGCAGGTCGACGATTGCACAGACGCATACGCATGGCTGCTCGATCAGGGTTACCAGCCGGATCACATCGGCTTCGTCGGCGATAGCGCCGGCGGTGCGCTGGCGATCACGACCGTTCTCCGTGCGCGGGAGCGCGGCTTGCCGCTGCCGGCCGCGTCTGCACCGATTTCTCCTTGGACCGACATGGAGATCCTTGGCGAGACGATCGCTACGAACGAGGAGAAGGATCACTTCGTCAAGCGATCCGTTGTCGAGCACATGTCGGCGAACTTCCTCGGTGAGGGCGGGGATCGCAAGGATCCTCTGGCAACACCGCTCTATGCGGATGTATCGGGTCTCCCTCCCTTCTACGTGCAGGTCGGCGGCGATGAGACCCTGCTTGACGACAGCCGGCGTTTCGTGGAGAAGGTGCGCGCCGCCGGTGGGGAGATCAAGTTTGACGTCTACCCTGAGATGCAGCATGTCTTCCACTTCCTGGGAGGTACCGCGCCCGAGGCTGATCAGGCGATCAGCGAGCTTGCGGCCTGGATGCGCCCGAAGCTGGGGCTCTGAACACTCCTCAGGGCTGTGATAGGCGGCCCTGACTTCACCGCGTGATGCTCGGCTGGTTTCCCGGTCGAGCATCACGCGGTTTCTGCGGAGTCCCGACAGCCTGCTGCCCGCCCAGCCGGCGCCAGACGCGGCTCAGTGCAGCACGGTGATCGCCAGCTCGATCAGGATCACCCCGGCCACCAGCAGGAACACGCAGCCGGCGGCGATGTCGATGGCGGGTGTGGCCCGCCCGAACCAGCCCTGGAAGCCGCGCGACGACGTGAGCAGCGCGAACGGGACGAACCAGGCGAGCCCCGTGACGGTGAGCACGACCAGGATCGCGGCGCGATCGAACCAGCCGGCCTCGGGCGGGAGGATCTGGGAGAACAGAGCGGTGAAGAAGAGCAGCGCCTTGGGATTCGAGAGATTGGTGATGAGGCCCAGTCGCAGCGGGTGACGTGTCACGGTGGTCGAGATCGCGGCGGTCCCGGTGCTCGTGGGGTCTCCGGTCTTTCTCATGCGCAGGGAACGGAGTCCGGCGCGCACGCTCTGCGCGCCCATCCAGGCGAGCACGGCCGAGCCGAAGATCTGCAGCACCGGGAGAGCCGCCGGCAGCGCGCGCATGAGCGCCGCGAGACCGAGCACCGATGCCACCGTCCATATGGTGTTACCTGTCATGATGCCGAGCGATGCGAGCACGGCGGCGCGGCGCTCGCGCACCCCGAGGCGCAGCACCAGGAACGTGTCGGGGCCGGGAACCACGATGGCGATGGCGAATGTGATGAGCAGCGTCGCCCAGGCTGCAGCGGTCATGACGGGATCCTCACCCGCCTATCCTAGGGACTCGCCGCGGAACGGTAGGCTTGTAGGGCTCGCGCGAGTGGCGGAATTGGCAGACGCGCTGGATTTAGGTTCCAGTGTCCTCGGACGTGGGGGTTCAAGTCCCCCCTCGCGCACGAATGGAAAATGGTCTCTGATCAGGAGTTTTATACTCCGGGTCGGGGGCCATTTTCGTTGGAAGTGCTAGAAAAAGTGCTAAGCCTCTGGATGATGTG
>JBFXIT010000005.1:10976-29197 GCA_050175655.1 Leucobacter sp. | reverse complement strand
ACGGCCACCTTCCAGGGCCTCAGCGGCGACCGCGAGCGCCAGGCGGTGGATCCCGCGACCGAGCCCGACGACCGCTTCGCCAGGCTGAGCTTCGAGGGAGTCGGCGCCGAGATCATGGGTGCGGGCAAGTTCGGCCCGCCCGGCTGGCAGCACGACCCGGGCTGGCGCGGATGGTGGGGCGACGAGCCTCCGTTCCACACCCCGGTCCTCGTGCTCACGCACCATCCGCGCCCGCCGCTCGAGCTGTCGGGCGGGACCGTCTTCCACTTCCTCTCGGCTACGCCGCAGGAGGCTCTCGACCTCGCGTTCGAGGCCGCGAACGGCCTGGACGTGCGCATCGGCGGCGGCCCCTCGACGGTGCGGGAGTTCCTCGCGGCCGGGCTCGTCGACCTGCTCCACGTCGTGCAGGTGCCGATCCTGCTCGGCCACGGCTCCGCGCTGTGGTCCGGGCTCGAGGGTCTCGAGCGGAACTATGCGGTCGAGAGCACGAGCACGCCGAGCGGGGTCACGCACCTCACCTTCACACGCTTGGGGCCGGACGGCGACGAGGAGCCGGGCTAGCCGAGGATCGGGTGGGGCGCGGATCGGGTCAGGGACGGATCCCGTGCAGCCGCGAGACCGTCTCGACGGCGCGCGCGAAGCGATCCCGATCGAGCACCTGCCCCTCGCGCCGCATGCCGTCCTCGGACACGCGCAGCACGCGGTCGGGGGCGAGGAAGCTCTCGCGCCCCTGCGAGTCCCAGCCGCCGGTCCCCACCGACACGAATCCGCGATGCTGCTTCGTGCTGAGGTAGCAGGCGGCGAAGGCCCCGCCCTCGAGCCGCGCGATGATCAGCACCGGCCGGTCCTTGCCCCTGCCGTCGTTCTCGACGTAGGGCACCCAGGTCCACACCACTTCGCCGGGATCGGGATCGCCGTCGATCCGCGGCGAGTAGCTGGGCTTCAACGCGCGGATGTCGGCGGCGCCGAGATCCCTCGTCGCCCCGGGGCCCAGCCTCCCCGGACTCTCGCGGTGGTCGGTCCATCCGAGAGGGGTCCGCTGAGAACGGACGCCGCCCGGAGCGGACGCGTCGCCTCGCCGGCGTCGCGACGCCGAGCGCCGCTTGCCGACGAGCACCGCGATCCCGGTGACCACGACGAGCGCGACCGCCTGCACCCAAGTCGGCAGGCCGTCGAGCAGGCCGCCGAGATCGTTCACGCCTCGACCCGCCCCTGGGTGAGTGCGTTCAAGCGCGACATGCAGCGCAGGTACTTCTTGCGATAGCCGCCGTCGAGCATGCCGCCGCCGAAGATCGAGGTGAGAGGCATGCCGGTGGCGCGGATCGGGATCTGGGCGTCGTAGACCCGGTCGATGAACGCCACGAAGCGCAACGCCGCCGACTGGTCGGTGAGCTCGTGCACGTCTCGCAAGCCGATGACCCGCACTCCGTCGAGCAGCCCGATGTAGCTCGAGGGGTGCACGGTGGCGAGATGGGCGATGAGCGCGTCGAAGGCGTCGTCGGTCATCCGCTCCCCCGCGGCGGCCTCGTCGGCGAGGGTGAAGCGGTAGGCGTCGTCGCTGAGCACGATCGCCTCGCCGTCGATGTCGCGCTGGCGGTAGTCGACGCCGTCGATCCGGATGGTGACGAAACGATCGGCCATCGCCTGGATCTCCCGCAGGAAGTCCGATGCGGCGAAGCGCCCCTCGCCGAGCGCGTTGGGCGGAGTGTTCGAGGTCGCGACGATGCGCGAGCCCGTGCCGACGAGATCGCCGATCAGTCGGGTCATGAGCATGGTGTCGCCCGGATCGTCGAGCTCGAACTCGTCGATGCAGATGAGACGCGCCCCCTGCAGCACGCCGAGGGCGCCGGCGTAGCCGAGGGCCCCGACGAGCGCCGTGTACTCGATGAAGGTGCCGAAGTACTTGCGGCCCGCGATGGCGTGCCAGGTGGCGGCCAGCAGGTGGGTCTTGCCGACGCCGAAGCCGCCGTCGAGGTAGACGCCCGGCTTGAGCACGGCACCGGCCTCGGGCTCGGCCTTCTTCCGGCGTCCGAAGAGCCCACCGCGGGCGATGGGGGCGGGCGGCTCGGAGAAGAGCCGGAGGATGTCGCGGGCTTCGACCTGCGACGGATGATCCGGATCGGGCCGGTAGGAGTCGAAGCTGGCGCCGTCGAACTGGCGCGGGGGCACCATGCCAGCGACCAGCTCGGCTCCGGCGATGACGGGATGGCGGTCGACGAGACGTGCCGAACTGTGCTGCGAGGTTTCTGACATCGCCGTCAAGTCTAGTTGAGCGCGGGAGCCGGTAGGCCCCTCACGAAGGCCTCGGTCGAGGTCTCCCACCCCTCTGGGTCGACGTTCCAGAGTTTCACGTGCTCTCCCCGCTCCTCGCGGAGCGTGACGATGTCGGGCCGGAGCTCGGCGGCGCGCAGGGATCCCGCCCACGGCACGAAGGTGTCCTCCGGGCTGGCGTGGATCAGCACCGGGACCCTGAGACCTGCCAGGAGCCCCTCGGGCGAGAGCGAGGCCACATCGGTGCGCCGCTCGCCCGGCACCGCTCCGCGGATCATGCCCCGCTGCATCAGGGCGCAGCTCAGCGTGCCGACCCAGCCCGGCGCATGGGCGAGCCGGGCCTGCTGCTCGAGCACACCGGGCCAGTCGAGCGCCGGCGAGTCGAGCACGACGCCGTCGACCATGCGGTGCTGCGGGCCGCGCGAGGCGGCCAGCATGCTCGCGGTGCCGCCCATCGACCAGCCGACGAGCGTCACCCGCGCGGCGCCGTGCTCCCGCGCCCAGGCGATGGCGGCGTCGACGTCGCGCCGCTCCGAGATGCCGAGTCCGTAACGCCCATGCAGACCGCGGGGCGCGCCCGGGTCGTTGCGGTAGGCGATCACGAGGCTGGTGACGCCGGCCCTGGCGAGGGGCCGGAGCCCGCGCAGCGTCTCCTCCGGCAGGGCTCCGCGGCCGTGCACGTGCACGGCCCAGCGGCCCGGCTGAGCCGCCTCCGGATCCGGCCGCACGAGCCAGGCCCAGCCGTGCCCGCCCTCGAGCGGGATGCTCACGCGCTCGGTCCCGAGGTCGAGCTCCGCCGGGCTCGTGTACCACCATCCGGTGATCCTCCCCCAGGCGCCCGCGCGCAGCGAGCCGCGATCCTCCGCCACGATCTCGCGGACCACCCGCTCGGCGCCCGTGCCCCGCGCCGCCGGGTCCCCCGCTCGTTCCTGCACCGGCCCGAGCCGCGCGTGCGAGGCTCCGCCGTCGAAGATGAACGAGTACGAGCCCGTCAGCGCCGCATCGGGCCCGCGGAGACGGACGCGGCGAAGCCCGCCCGCCTCGGTCGGCGGCAGCACCTCCTCGACGAGTACGCGGGCGTCGGGCGCCTTCGCCGGGGTGAGCACGCGCCGCGAGAAGTGGATCCCGGCGGCAAGCCCGCCGGCGACGGCACCGAGCACGGCACCGCCCGCCACCGCGCCCACGACGGGTGCGACCGAACGGCGCTCGCGCGGTCGACGTGCCATCGCGCCCCTCCTGTCTGCTGCCCGCCGCCGCCCTCGCGGCTCCCTCTGAGACCCGGGAGAACCCAGAATCCGCGCTGCCCGGCGTGGCAACGCCCGTGAACCTACTGCAAACTCTAGTCTCAGCCGCATGATGGCACACTCGGCGGGCGATGAGTCGGCCTTCGCGGCCGCCGCCGCTCAGCTGCGCGGCGCCCGTCTGAGGCGCGAGCTGCAGGTGCGCGAGATCCCGGCCCCCGAGCGGATCGCGCCGCGCTCCGTCGCCTTCTCTGCCGGTATCGTGCACGGCTCGACGCGGCCCGGCGAGCATCCGGACGACGAGGCCGGCGACTCGCCCTTCGGCGTAGGCCGTCTGATCCTGATGCACGATCCCGCCTCGGCCGACGAGTGGGGCTCGCCGTTCCGCATCGTCTGCTTCGCGCAGGCGCCGCTCGAGATGGAGATCGGCGTCGACCCCTTCATCGCCGACGTCGCATGGTCGTGGCTCATCGACGCCCTCGACTCGAGGGGCGCCGGCTACACCTACGCTTCAGGCACCGCCACCAAGACCCTGTCGACCGGCTTCGGAACCCTCGAAGCCCAGGGCGACGCGGCCCAGCTCGAGATCCGCGCATCGTGGACTCCGACCGACACCCGCTTCGCCGCGCACGCCGAGGCCTGGGGCGAGCTGCTGTGCCTGCTCGCCGGCCTGCCGCATCAGGAGGGCGTCGCCTCTCTCGGAGCGAAGCGAGCCAGTCGCGGGGCGAGCGCCTAGGCGCGGCACCGGCGGCGATCCGGACGACGACGGGAACGGCAGCGGCGGCTAAAATGGCAGCGGCAGAGGAACAGCAGCGGTAAAGAACAATATGGTGGAGCAGCACGAACTCGACGTCGACTGGGCCCTCGTGACGGACGACGAGGGCGTCGCCCGGGCGGCGGACGCGATCGCAGAGGGATCGGGGCCTGTCGGGGTCGACGCCGAGCGGGCCTCGGGCTTCCGCTACGGAGCCGAGGCCTACCTCGTGCAGGTGTTCCGTCGCGGGTCGGGCACGTTCCTCTTCGACCCGACCACGATCGGCAGCTTCGACCCGCTCTCCGAGGCACTCGGCGCCGATGCGCTCGGCGGCGACGAGTGGATCCTGCACTCCGCGAGCCAGGATCTCGCCTGCCTGGCGGCGCTCGGCCTGACCCCTGAGCGGCTCTTCGACACCGAGCTCGCCTCCCGCCTGCTCGGCTTCGAGCGGGTGGGGCTCGGCAGCCTCGTCGAGCGTCTGCTCGGGGTGCGGCTGCACAAGGCGCACTCGGCGGCCGACTGGTCGAACCGCCCCCTGCCCGGCGACTGGCTGGAGTACGCCGCGCTCGACGTGGCCCTGCTGCCGGATCTGCGCGACGCCGTCGCGCAGGAGCTCGACGCGCAGGGCAAGGTCGAGATCGCGGCGCAGGAGTTCGAGGCCGTGCGCACGAAGCCGCCGAAGCCGCCGGCCGCCGAGCCGTGGCGTCGCCTGAGCGGCGGGAACCGACTGAAGACTCCTCGCGAGCTCGCCGTCGCACGGGAGCTGTGGCTGGCTCGCGACGAGCTGGCCCGCGCCCGCGACACGGCGCCGGGGCGCCTGCTCCCCGACGCCTCGATCGTCGCGGCAGCCGCGGCGCTCCCCCGCTCCGCCGGGCACCTGGCCAGTCTCTCCGACTTCAAAGGACGCGCGAGCCGCAGCGAGCTCGAACGGTGGTGGGGCGCGATCCTCCGGGGCAAGACCACAGAGGATCTGCCGGGCCGGCCTCCCCGCGATCCCGACGCCATGCCGCACCACCGCGGCTGGAGCCAGCGCTACCCCGAGGCGGCGGCCCGTCTGGTCGCGGCGAGGGAGGCGCTCGCCGTCGAGGCCGAGCGTCAGCGGATGGCGCTCGAGAACCTGCTCACCCCCGAGCTGCTGCGCCGGGTGGCCTGGGATCCGCCCGTCCCCGCTACCCCGGAGGCGATCGCGGATCGTCTCGCCGAGCTGGGCGCGCGCCCCTGGCAGACTGTGCTTACCGCACCGATTATCGCCTCCGTTTTTGTAGGTCTTGCATAACGGTCGTCCTCGCCTGCAGCCGCATCGCGGTGATTGTGCACCGCCTCTCCCCAGGGTCTCATCGCCTTCCTAGTATTGAGATGGCACAGCTTCACACCCGGGCGGCGATGCCACCCGGATCGAACACGGTTTCAAAGGAGGAACAGTGGCTGCAATGAGAGACGTGGTGTTCGTCGACGGGGTGCGCACCCCGTTCGGGCGCGCCGGCGAGAAGGGCATGTACTGGGGTTCCCGCGCCGACGACCTGGCCGTCAAGGCCCTGCAGGGGCTGCTCGAGCGCAACCCCGGCGTCCCCCTCGACCGCATCGACGACGTCGGCATCGCGGCCACCACGCAGCAGGGCGATCAGGGGCTCACCCTCGGCCGGTCGGTCGCGATCCTCGCTGGCCTGCCCGTGTCGGTGCCTGGCTTCGCGCTCGACCGCATGTGCGCCGGCGCCATGACGACCGCGGCATTCGTTGGCGCCGCGATCGGCGCGGGCCAGTACGACATCGCCGTCGCGGGAGGCGTCGAGCACATGGGCCGCCATCCGATCGGCCTCGACGCCGATCCGAACCCGCGCTTCGTCTCGGAGAAGATCGTCAGCCCCGACGCCCTCAACATGGGCATCACCGCGGAGCGCCTGCACGACCGGTTCCCGCAGCTCACCAAGGAGCGGGCGGATCGCTTCGCCATGCTGAGCCAGCACAAGGTGCAGGCCGCCTACGATCGCGGCGACATCCAGCACGACCTCGTTCCGGTCGCGTTCAAGACGCCCGAGGGCTGGGGCCTCGCCACCGAGGACGAGGGCCGCCGCCCCGAGACCACGATGGAGGGCCTCGCCGGCCTCAAGACCCCGTTCCGCCCCCACGGCCGCGTGACTGCGGGCAGCTCCTCCCCCCTGACGGACGGCTCCACCATGTCGCTCATCGCCGGTGCCGACACCGCTCAGGAGCTCGGTCTCACCGCCAAGATGCGCATGGTCGGCTTCGCGTTCGCCGGCGTTCCGGCGGAGGTCATGGGCCTCGGCCCGGTGCCCTCGACCGAGAAGGCCCTGAAGCGCGCCGGTCTCGGCATCGACGACATCGGCCTGTTCGAGCTGAACGAGGCGTTCGCGGTGCAGGTGCTCTCGTTCACCGACCACTTCGGCATCGCCGACGACGATCCGCGCGTCAACCCGTGGGGCGGCGCGATCGCCTTCGGCCACCCGCTCGCCGCCTCCGGCGTGCGTCTCATGATCCAGCTCGCCCGCCAGTTCGAGCAGCGGCCCGACGTGCGCTACGGCCTCACCGCCATGTGCGTCGGTCTCGGCCAGGGCGGCAGCGTGATCTGGGAGAACCCCCACTTCGACGGCAAGAAGGGCAAGTGACCGCCATGACCGATTACACGCAGATCGACTTCTCCCCGCTCTACGCCGCCGCCGAGGGCGAGGTCGTCACCCACAGCTTCGTGCGCGACATCGCCATGCCCTCGGGCCGCACGATGGCCCTCATCACGCTCGACAACGGGCACGACTACAAGCGGCCGAACACGCTGGGGCCGCTCACGCTGCGCGAGCTCGACGAGCGGCTGGAGGCGCTGAAGGCCCGCGCCGCAGCCGGCGAGATCGACGCCGTCGGCATCACCGGCAAGCAGTTCATCTTCGCCGCGGGCGCCGATCTCTCGAAGGTGTCCACGCTCGCCAACGAGCAGAACGCCCGCCTGATGGCCCAGCTCGGCCATCATGTGCTGGGCAAGTTCGGGAGCCTCGGGGTGCCCTCCTTCGCCTTCGTCAACGGCCTCGCCCTCGGCGGCGCGATGGAGATCGCGCTGGGCTGCGACTACCGCACGCTCGACTCCTCCGCCGCGGCGCTCGCCTTCCCCGAGGTGTTCCTCGGGCTCATCCCCGGGTGGGGCGGCGCGACCATCGTGCCGAACCTGGTCGGCATCGAGAACGCGCTCGAGATCATCGTCTCGAACCCGCTCAAGAACAACCGCATGCTGAAGCCGCAGCAGGCGCTCGACGCGGGCCTCTTCGACGTCATGTTCGGATCGGCCAGCTTCCTCGAGCGCTCCGTGCGCTGGGCCGACGGCGTCATCGGCGGCGAGATCGCGGTCGAGCGCCCGAACCTGCCCGGCAAACTCGAGCGCCTCACCAAGTGGCCGGCCGCGATCAAGATCGCCCGCGACACGCTGAAGGCGAGGATCGGCACCGCCGCCAAGGCCCCGTATCTGGCCCTCGATCTGCTCAGCGCCGCGAAGGACGGCGATATCGCGAAGGGCTTCGAGCGCGAGGACGAGGCTCTGACCGAGCTGATCTCGGGCGACCAGTTCCACGCCTCGATCTACGCCTTCGACCTGGTGCAGAAGCGGGCGAAGAACCCCGCGGGTGCGCCGCCCAAGGAGCTCGCGCAGAAGGTGCAGAAAGTGGGCATCATCGGCGCCGGCCTCATGGCCAGCCAGTTCGCGCTGCTGTTCGCGCGCAAGCTGCGGGTGCCCGTGCTCATCACCGACATCGATCAGGCGCGCGTCGACAAGGGCCTCGACTACATCCGCGGCGAGATCGACAAGATGCTCGAGAAGGGCCGTCTCACCCAGGACGACGCGAACCAGATCAAGGCTCTCGTGCACGGCACCACCGACAAATCCGAGTACGCCGATTGCGACTGGGTGATCGAGGCCGTGTTCGAGGAGCTCGGCGTGAAGCAGCAGGTCTTCGCCGAGATCGAGCCGATCATCTCTGAGACCGCCATCATCGCGACGAACACCTCGTCGCTCTCGGTCGCCGAGATCGGCGCGAACCTCGCGCACCCGGAGCGGCTCGTCGGCTTCCACTTCTTCAACCCGGTCGCGGTCATGCCGCTCATCGAGGTGGTCAGGGTGGCCTCCACGAGCGATGAGGCCCTCGCCACCGCGATGGCCACCGCGAAGAAGCTCGGCAAGACCGCGGTCATCACTGCGGATCGCCCCGGCTTCGTCGTGAACCGCCTGCTCGCGAAGGTCATGGGAGAGGCCGCCCGCGCCCTCGACGAAGGCACGCCGCTCGGCACGGTCGAGAAGGCGTACGCGCCGATCGGGCTGCCGATGGGGCCGTTCGAGTTGATCGACCTGGTCGGCTGGAAGGTCGCCGCCCACGTGCAGGACACCATGACGGGCGCCTTCCCCGAGCGCTTCTACGCCTCGGAGAATCTGCACAAGCTCGCGGAGCTCGAGCAGCCGCTGTCTAAGAACAAGCACGGCAAGGTCGAGGATCTCTCGAAGGAGGCCAAGAAGGCGCTCTCTTTCGGCAAGTCGGCGGTGAGCGAGGATGAGATCCTGCGCCGCGTCGAGGACGGGCTCGCCAGCGAGATCCGGATCATGCTCGACGAGGGCGTGGTCGCAGCCGCGGAGGACATCGACCTCTGCCTCATCCTGGGCGCGGGCTGGCCGTTCCAGGCGGGCGGGGCGACCCCGTATCTCGACCGCGTCGGCGCCAGCGAGCGCGCGGCCGGCGGCAAGTTCCACGAGCCGCCCGTCGCCGGCACGCACGCGTAGCCGGCTGCGCAGGCGGTGAGAGGCCCGGTCCGAGAGGATCGGGCCTCTTCGCTGCCCTGACGACAGCCTGTTGCCGGCGTACTGCCGAACCGCCGGCGGCCTCGCCGCTATTCCGGGCGGGCGATGGGGATCTTGGTGCCCCGAACCTGAGCCTCGACGTCGGCCGCGATGCGCTCGGCGGTGAGGCCCGACTCCTCGAGCAGCTCGGCCCGGGAGGCGTGTTCGAGGAAGCGATCGGGCACGCCGAGCTCGCTCACCGCGGTGTCGACGCCCGCGTCGCGCAGGGCCTGCCGGATCCGCGTGCCCACGCCGCCGACCCTCGTGCCGTCCTCGATGCTGATGAGCAGTCGATGGCGGCGCGCCAGCTCGGTCACCGAGGCGGCGACGGGCACCACCCAGCGGGGATCGATCACGGTCGAGGTGATCCCCCGCTTCTCGAGGATCTGCGCGGCCTCGAGCGCCACTCGGCTCATCGGGCCGACGCAGGCGAAGAGCACATCCGCACCGTTCGCACCGTTCTCGCCCGCGCGGTCTTTCTTCCCGTTTGCGCTCTTCGCACCGTCCTCGCGCAGCACGTCGACGCCGTCCTCGGTGCGGCGCAGAGCCGGCAACGGCTCGCCCACGCCGCCCTTCGGGTAGCGCACCACCGTCGGCGCGTCGTCGACCGCGACGGCTTCGGCGAGCAGTTCGCGCAGCGTCGCCTCGTCGCGGGGGGCCGAGATGCGGATGCCCGGCACCACCTGCAGGGCCGCGAGATCCCATACGCCGTTGTGGCTGGCGCCGTCGGGGCCCGTGATGCCCGCGCGGTCGAGCACGAACGTCACGCCCGCCCGGTGCAGCGCGACGTCCATGATCAGCTGGTCGAAGGCGCGGTTGAGGAAGGTGGCGTAGACGGCGACCACCGGGTGGAGGCCGCCGTAGGCGAGCCCCGCGGCGCTCGCGACCGCGTGCTGCTCGGCGATGCCCACGTCGTAGACGCGGCCTGGCATCTCCGAGGCGAAGTGGTCGAGCCCGGTCGGCGCCAGCATCGCCGCGGTGATGCCGACGATGCGCTCGTTCTCGCGGGCGAGCTCGACGATCCTCTCGCGGAACACGCTCGTGAAGCTCGGCCCGGCGCCGTTCTCGACCGAGAGCCCCGTGTCGGGGTCGATCTGCCCGATCGCGTGGAACTGATCCGCCTCGTCGTTCTCCGCCGGGGCGTAGCCTCGGCCCTTCTCCGTGATGACGTGCACGAGCGTCGGGCGACCGTAGGCCTTCGCCTGGCGCAGCGCGTGCTCCAGCGCGTCGAGGTCGTGCCCGTCGACGGGGCCCACGTATTTGATGTCGAGGTTGCTGTAGAGATCCTGGTTGCCGGAGGCGCGGCTCACGAAGCCGCGGATCGCCCCGCGCGTCGCCCGGTAGACCGTGCGGCCGGGCGTGCCGAAGGCGCTGAACAGCCGCTCGCTGCCCTCCTGGAGATCGCGGTAGCCGCCGGTCACGCGTACGCTGTTGAGGAACCTCGCCATGCCGCCGATCGTGGGCGCGTAGGATCGCCCGTTGTCGTTGACCACGATCACCAGGTTGCGGTCGTTGTCGTCGGTGACGTTGTTGAGCGCCTCCCACGTCATGCCGCCGGTGAGCGCACCGTCGCCGACGACTGCGACGACGTGGCGATCCTGCTGCGAGGGGTCGATCTGCGCGCGTCGCGCGAAGGCGCGGCTGATGCCGTCGGCCCAGCTCAGCGAGCTGGAGGCGTGGGAGCTCTCGACGATGTCGTGCGCGCTCTCAGCGCGCTGCGGGTAGCCCGCGAGGCCGCCGCGCCGGCGCAGCCGCGAGAAGTCCTTCCGGCCCGTCAGCAGCTTGTGCACGTAGCTCTGATGGCCGGTGTCCCAGACGATCGGGTCGTTCGGAGAGTCGAAGACGCGGTGCAGCGCGATCGTGAGCTCGACCACCCCGAGGTTCGGCCCGAGATGGCCGCCGGTCTTCGACACCTCGGCGATCAGGAACTCTCGGATCTCGGCCGCGAGCCTCTGCAGCTCTTCAGGGGTCAACGAATCGAGATCGCGAGGGCCTTCGATTCGTTCGAGCATCCCACCAGTCTAGTGAAACGGGATGGGCCCGGGCGCATGCGCCCGGGCCCATCCTCAGCCGTCGATCGGCGTGCCGATCAGACCAGCGAGCGCAGCACGTACTGCAGGATGCCGCCGTTGCGGTAGTAGTCGGCCTCGCCCGGGGTGTCGATGCGCACCACGGCGTCGAACTCGACGACCGAGCCGTCTTCCTTGGTCGCCTTCACCTTGAGAGTCTTCGGGGTGATGCCCTCGTTGAGCTGGGTGATGCCCGTGATGTCGAAGACCTCCGTGCCGTCGAGCCCGAGCGAATCGGCGCTCTCGCCGGCGGGGAACTGCAGCGGGATGACGCCCATGCCGATCAGGTTCGAGCGGTGGATGCGCTCGAAGCTCTCGGTGATGACCGCCTTGACTCCCAGCAGGCTGGTGCCCTTCGCCGCCCAGTCGCGCGAGGACCCCGAGCCGTACTCCTTGCCCCCGAGCACGACGAGCGGAACGCCGGCCTCCTGGTAGTTCTGCGAGGCGTCGTAGACGTAGGCCTGCGGGCCGCCCTCCTGCGTGAAGTCGCGGGTGAAGCCGCCCTCCACACCTGCTCCCCCATTGGCACCGGCGAGCAGCTGGTTGCGGATGCGGATATTCGCGAAGGTGCCGCGGATCATGACCTCGTGGTTGCCGCGGCGCGAGCCGTAGGTGTTGAAGTCCTTCGGCGCGATGCCGTTGGCGACGAGGTACTGGCCGGCCGGGGTCTCGGCCTTGAAGCTGCCCGCCGGGCTGATGTGGTCGGTGGTGACCGAGTCGCCGAGCTTCAGCAGCACGCGCGCCCCCGTGATGTCGGCGACGGGCTGGGGTTCGAGCGGCATGCCGTCGAAGTAGGGCGCCTTGCGCACGTAGGTCGACTTCTCGTCCCACTCGAAGGTGTTGCCCGCCGGGGTGGGCAGCGAGGTCCAGTGCTCGTCGCCGTCGAAGACGGTGGCGTACTTCGACTTGAACATCTCGCTGTCGATCGAGTTGTCGGCGATCTTCTGCACCTCGACCGGATCGGGCCAGATGTCGCGCAGGTAGACGTCGGCGCCCTCGCTGTCCTGCCCGAGCGGCTCGTTCTCGAAGTCGAAGTCCATCGTGCCGGCGAGCGAGTACGCGATGACGAGCGGCGGGCTCGCGAGGTAGTTCATCTTGATGTCGGGGTTGATGCGACCCTCGAAGTTGCGGTTGCCCGAGAGCACCGCGGTGACGGCGAGGTCGTTGTCGTTGACCGCCTGCGAGATCTCCTCGTTCAGCGGGCCCGAGTTGCCGATGCAGGTGACGCAGCCGTAGCCGACCGTGTAGAAGCCGAGGTCTTCGAGGTCGTGCTTCAGGCCCGACTTCTCGTAGTAGTCCGTGACGACCTTCGAGCCCGGGGCGAGCGTGGTCTTGACCCACGGCTTCGCCTTGAGGCCGCGGGCGACGGCGTTGCGCGCGAGCACGCCGGCGGCGAGCATCACCGAGGGATTCGAGGTGTTGGTGCACGAGGTGATCGAGGCGAGGGTCACCGCGCCGTGATCGAGCTCGAACTCGCGACCCTGCTGATCCTTGACCTTGGCCGGGTTGGAGGCCTGCGCGTAGTTCTGCAGGTCGGTCTCGAACTGGCTCTTCGACTTCGAGAGCTCGATGCGATCCTGCGGGCGCTTCGGGCCCGCGATCGAGGCGACCACGGTGGAGAGGTCGAGCTCGAGGTACTCGCTGAACTCGGGCTCGTGGGCGGGATCGTGCCACATGCCCTGCGTCTGGGTGTAGGCCTTGATGAGCGCGATCTGCTCTTCGCTGCGCCCGGTGAGGCGGAGGTAGTCGAGGGTGACCTCGTCGACCGGGAACATGGCCGCGGTCGATCCGAACTCGGGGCTCATGTTGCCGATGGTGGCCCGGTTCGCGAGCGGAACCGAGCCGACGCCCTCGCCGTAGAATTCGACGAACTTGCCGACCACGCCGTGCTTGCGGAGCATCTGCGTGATGGTGAGCACGACGTCGGTCGCGGTGACACCGGCGGGGATCGAACCCGAGAGCTTGAAGCCGACCACGCGCGGGATGAGCATCGAGATGGGCTGGCCGAGCATGGCCGCCTCGGCCTCGATGCCGCCGACGCCCCAGCCGAGCACGCCCAAGCCGTTCTCCATCGTGGTGTGCGAGTCGGTGCCGACGCAGGTGTCGGGGTAGGCGTTCAGCACCCCGTCGACCTCGCGGGTGAAGGTTACCCGGGCGAGGTACTCGATGTTGACCTGGTGCACGATGCCGGTGCCGGGGGGAACCACCTTGAACTCGTCGAACGCGCCCTGCCCCCAGCGGAGGAACTGGTAGCGCTCGCCGTTGCGCTGATACTCGATCTCGACGTTCTTGGCCGCCGCGCCGGGAATGCCGTACACGTCGGAGATGACCGAGTGATCGATGACCATCTCGGCGGGCGCGAGGGGATTGATCTGGTCGGGGCTGCCGCCGAGATCGACCACGGCCTCGCGCATGGTCGCGAGGTCGACGACGCAGGGCACGCCCGTGAAGTCCTGCATGATCACGCGGGCGGGCGTGAACTGGATCTCGGTATCGGGCTCGGCCGAGGGATCCCAGCCCCCGAGCGCCTCGATGTGCTGCTTCGTGACGTTCGCGCCGTCCTCGGTGCGCAGCAGGTTCTCGAGCAGCACCTTCAGGCTGTAGGGCAGCCGCTTCGCGCCCTCCACCTGGTTGATGTCGAAAATCCGGTACTGCTTATCGCCCACTTCGAGGCTGGTCTGTGCCCCGAAACTGTTGAGTGACGCCATGATCGCTCCGTTCGAAAATATCTCGATGTCAAGACAATTCTACACGGAACTTCCGCGGAATGCCGCTGCAGACGGGCTCCGGCGAGCTTCCGGGCGGCGTGTCATTCATCCGATGATTGAGGATCCGCCGCCGCGCGCTCCTCGTTCGCCGCCGCGGCGGCATCGACCGCCGAGCTCACCCGGCTCAGCACGAGCCAGGTGAAGATGACCGCTATGGCGAAGAGCGGCACCCCCATGACGAGGCGGGCGACGCCCAGCGCCTCGACGGCGCCGGCGTCGTCGGCCTGGGCGGCGAAGTAGAGCGGCAGCTGCACCGCGAGGCGCGCCGCGAAGACGGCGATCCACACGACCGTGCACAGCGCGGAGGCCCGGCGCAGCACCGGCACCTTGCGCCATGCCGTGAGCGAGCCGCGCAGGAAGCCGAGCAGCAGGCCGATCAGCGGCCAGCCGACGAGCAGGGAGATCGTATGTGCCGCGATCCAGGCGGCATTGATCCAGAACCCGGGCAGGAAGTAGTCCTCGCCCCGCCCGGTCAGCAGAGTCGCCGCCACGCAGACCACCACGCCGACCGCCCCCGAGAGCGCAGCCGTCAGCGGCTCCCGTCGCAGCAGGCGCACGCCGAGGGCGAGGATCAGGAGCGCCAGCGGAGCGATCGCGGAGACGCGCGCATCCTCGGTGATGACGTAGACGACGAGGTAGAGCGCAGCGGGCACGAGGGCCTCGAAGACCCCGCGCCAGCCGCCGATCGCGTCGAGCACGCCGCGCGCGCTCAGCGACTCGCCGTCCAGCCCGGCCTGCACGGCGCGGCCGAGACCGCCTCCGAGCTTGTTGCCTGCCGGCTGCTCCGGCTCGTCGCCGCGCTCCGAGCTCATGCGCGCTCCGGGATCACGCCTGCGCACCGCCGGCCGCACCGCCCTGGGCGACGCCTGCGGGCACCTTCAGCGGCAGCAGCTCGCTCGGCGGCATCGGCTGGTCGCCGCGCACGACCACGACCTCGCGGAAGACCTCGTCGAGCTTCGCGCGCGCATCGGCGTCGACGACGGCCTTGCCCATGACCACGGCGCGCAGCAGCCACCTCGGGCCGTCGACCCCGACGAACCGCGCGGCGCGGCTGCCGCCGCCCTGCTCCGCCGGAACCGGCGTGACGATCGCGAGCTCGGGGCCGAAATCGCCCGACTCCTCCTGCACGCGCGCGCCCTGCGAGGTGAACTGCTGGGCGATCTCGCCCCGCACCCGGTGCCAGAGCCCCGTGGTCTTGGGCGCCGAGAAGGCCTGCAGCTGCAGCACCGACTCCGAGTACTCGATGGTCACGGCGACCACCCGCTTCGCGCGCTCGTCGACCTCGAGGCGCATCTGCAGGCCTTCCCTCGGCGCCACCTTGATGCCGCCCAGGTCGATATACGGCCGCATGCCGGGCACCTCGGTCAGGTCGAACGGCCCGGCGGTCGACCGGTCCTCCGGCGCCGACTTGCCCTCGTCGACCTGAGCCTGGCCGACGTCGGGCTCGCGCACCGCGAGCTCGTCGGCCGTCCCTGAGTTCTCTTCGCTCATCGTCTCGTGCCCTTCTGCGATCCTGTCGGTGTGGAGCGGCGCGGCCTCCGCCCGCCCCCGATTCTCTACTGCGCGGCGCGCTCGGCGATGCCGGTGCCGTCCGCGCTGCCGTCGCGCACCCCGGTGGAACCGAAGCCGCCGGCTCCCCGCTCGCTGGCCGGCAGTTCGTCGACCGGAACGAAGACCGCCCGCGACACCGGCATCACGATGAGCTGGGCGATCCTGTCCCCCGGCTCGATCGTGAACGCCTCGCGGGGGTCGGCGTTCAGCAGCGGCACCTTGATCTCGCCGCGGTAGCCCGCATCGATCGTGCCGGGCGAGTTCAGCACCGTGATCCCGTTCTTCACCGCCAGGCCGCTGCGCGGCACCACGAATGCGACGTAGCCCTCGGGAAGGGCGAAGCTGATGCCCGTCCCGACGAGCGCGCGCTCCCCCGGCCCGAGCACGAGCGATTCGCTGCTGCGCAGGTCGGCGCCGGCATCGCCGGTCCGGGCATAGGCGGGCGTCTGGCCTTCGGCCGCGACGATGGGCAGTTCGACGACATCGGTCACCCCGTAAGGGTAGCGGATCAAGGCATGAGCGCGCTGCGGGTGCGCGAAGCTCGGAGCGGGATAATGGAGGCATGACGAGTGCGGACTCCCCCCCAGCCTTCCGCGAGCGGCTGCTGCCGGGGCCTTGGCTGTTCATCACGCTGCTGCTGATCGTGCCCGCGGTGATGCTGACCGTGACCCCGATCAAGGCGGCGATCGCGCCTCCGGTGGCGATCGCGGCCTATGTGATCATCGCGGGATCACTGGCGCTGATGGCTCCGGTGGTCACCGTGGCCGACGGGCAGCTGACCGCGGGGCGCGCACGCATCCCGGTGACGGCGCTCGGCAGGATCCAGGTGCTCGACGCCGACGCGCTGCGAGCCGCGATCGGCCCGGGGCTCGACGCGCGCTCGTATCTGCTCGTGCGCGGATACGTGCACAGCGGGCTGAGGATCGAGGTCACGGATCCCGATGACCCGGCTCCCTACTGGATCGTCACGACGCGCAAGCCGAAGTCCCTGGCGGCGGCCATCGAGGCCGCGCGCTAGACGCCGGGCGGGATTCAACCCCGTCGGGCAGGAGCGGTGCCTCTCAGGCGGGATCCTCGTCGCTGCGGGTGCCGAAGAGGATGTCGTCCCAGCTCGGGATCGATGCACGGCCCTTACCGCGCCGATCCTTCTCCGAACGCTTCCGATCCGCAGTCTCCTCGGCGTCCTCGTTCCGGGCGGCGGCGCGATCCTCCGCCGGCTCGCCGGCCGGCGCCGCAGGGGGCTGGGCGCCCGGCGAAGGTCGCTGACCCAGCGGTCGCGTGGTCTCGAGCTCGACGATCTCGGCGTCCTCGTCCTCCGGTGCCTCATCCGAGACGCCGGGGAACAGCAGCGGATCGTTCGGCGCGCCGCCGGTCTCAGCAGCCGGGGCCGGAGCCGAGCCGTCGCGCTCCCCGCGTCGCCTGCGCAGCGCATCGAGCAGGTCGGCGGTCTGGCCGAGATCGGGCAGCTCGGGGGCCGGAGTCTTGATCGCGCGCTCGTCGATCTGCTGGCGCCTGGCGAACTCCGCCCCGGCGTCGAGGCCGACGACGGGGATGGAGCCGGTCGACGGATGATCCGGCGCCACCGGGCCGGACACGTTGATGCCCTTGGTCGAGGGACCCTCTCCCGAGTCGTCGCCATCGCCGGCGTCGCCTCCGAGGTCTCCCGTCAGACGCTCGGGATCGAACGCGCCGCTGTCGAAGCGCGCGCCGTCGCCGCGCTCGCCGGTATCGACCGCGCGCAGCTTGGGGATCAGCCGATCGCCGACCTCGCCCTGCTTCGAGAGGGTCTCCGCATCCGGCGTGAGAGGCGAGAGCAGGCGCTTGCGGTGCTCGAACGACCACACCGCGCGGTGGGCGACGTCGCGCGAGACGAACTCGAGCGCGATCATCCACCCCGCCTCCTCGTCGCGCCACGAGCTCCACTCGGTGCCCTCGGCGCCCAGCCCGACCAGGCGTTCGGCGATGACGGTGCCGAACTGCTGCTGGGCCTCGTCCGACGCGCTGGTGCGCACGGGCACCGCTTGCGCCAGCTCGAGCATGTAGCGGCGCTCGGCGAGCACCGGCTCCTCGTAGCGGGCGATATCGCTCTCGTCGGCGCCGGTGAGGTCGGCGATCTCCGCCCGGCTCTTGCCGGCGCGCACGAGCGATTGCACCTCGCGGGGGTTCACCCTGCCGACCTCGCGGCTGCCCCGCTCGATCAGCCGGCCGAGATGCCGCAGTTCGGAGAGCACGGCCTCGTCCACGACCAGCCGGTACTCCTCGCCGGCATCGGTCGCCACGATGAGGGACTGGTCGTCGCGTCGCACCAGGCGCAGTTCATCCATCGGCTCATCCTCCTGTGACTCGCACCCAGGGTCGCACAGCATCGCCCGCGGCGCACGGATTGACGCGGCGGGTGGCGAACTTCGTCACCGGGCGCCGCCGTCCGCACGCCTCGACTCGGGTCTCTCTCAGCGTTCAGCGAACTCTCGGCAAAAACGGGGGCGCCGGGTTTGCGGTTGAGACGTATCTCGGGCAAACTATGGCCGCAGCGACGCTGCACGGCAGCGCGAGACAACACGGCTCGGGTCATTCGCCCAGCGCCCATGACCAGGGACACAGGACGGGAACACAGGAGAGCATGGCCACCGATTACGACGCCCCGCGCAAATCCGAGGAAGACGCCGAGTCGATCGAGGCGTTGAAGGAACGCGTACCCGCGAAGGGCGCTTCGGCCATCGACTCCGAGGATTCGGACAACCC
>JBFXIT010000005.1:0-10876 GCA_050175655.1 Leucobacter sp. | reverse complement strand
TCGTCGACATAGAGGTAGGCGAGGATCGGATCGCCGCCGCGCAGCAGCGACGACACCGTCGCGAAGCGATCCTCGATCGTCTGCCCGCCGAGGTACTCGGCCCCCGAGAGGATCGCCTCCGTCAGCCCGCCGGTCGCGTGGGCCGGGCGCCCGACCGCGACGGCGCGGGCTCCGAGACCGTCGGCGAGGCCCCAGAGGGGTTCGGCCAGCTGCCAGCTGCGCACGTCGTCGATCCCCTGCCACTCCTTGAGCGTGCTCCTCAGCCCCAGTTCGGGGTGCATGATCCGGTACCCGATCAGCCCGTGGCGCCCCGGCAGCCGCCCGGTCGCGAGGGTGGTGAGGGCGGCCCCGGTCGTGCTGGGCAGCACCGTCTCGATCCGGCGGGGCGCGAGCCCTGCGAGCGTGGGGGCATGCTGCTTCGCGGCCTGCAGATTCGCGGACCCCAGTCCGTCGACCACCACGAGCACGAGGGAGCGCACGGCGGGCAGCGAGGGCGGCGGCAGAAGATCCCGGCCCGACGACGAGGACCCGCTCGAGCCGGCCCCGTCGCGGCCTCGCAGCGCGAGCCGCAGCGTCTCCGAGGGGTCCGCCCCCAGCCCGCGGGCGAGGGTCGCGAGCCCGGTCGGCAGAATCGCGGCAAGCCTCGCGCCGTTGTCGGTGGCGGTCGGTAGCATGAGCACCATTATGACGGACGCCCCCCATGCCCCCCACGAGGCCGTTCCTCACGAGAGCGCAGCCGAACGCATCGAAGACATCGACATCTCGAACGAGATGGAGCAGTCGTTCCTCGAGTACGCCTATTCGGTGATCTACTCGCGCGCGCTGCCGGACGCGCGCGACGGCCTGAAGCCCGTGCAGCGCCGCATCCTGTTCATGATGACCGACATGGGCCTGCGCCCCGACAAGGGTCACGTGAAGTCTGCGCGCGTCGTCGGCGAGGTCATGGGCAAGCTCCACCCCCACGGCGACTCGTCGATCTACGACGCCCTCGTGCGCATGGCGCAGGGCTTCGCCATGCGACTGCCGCTCGTCGACGGCCACGGCAACTTCGGCTCGCTCGACGACGGGCCGGCCGCATCCCGCTACACCGAGGCGCGGCTCGCCGGCGCGGCGCTCGCCATGACCTCGGCTCTCGACGAAGACGTCGTCGACTTCGTGCCGAACTACGACAACCAGATCATGCAGCCCGAGGTGCTGCCCTCGGCCGTGCCGAACCTGCTCGTCAACGGCGCGAGCGGCATCGCGGTGGGCATGGCGACCAACCTGGCGCCGCACAACCTCATCGAGGTCGTGGAGGGCGCCAAGCACCTGCTCGCGAACCCCCAGGCGACCGTCGACGAGCTCATGGAGTTCATCCCCGGGCCCGATCTGCCCGGCGGCGGCACGATCGTCGGCCTCGACGGGGTCAAGGATGCTTATCGCACGGGCCGCGGCGCGTTCCGCACCCGCGCCAAGGTCTCCGTCGAGTCGCTCGGGCCGCGCCGCACCGGCCTCGTCGTCACCGAACTGCCCTATCTCGTGGGCCCCGAGCGCGTCATCGAGAAGATCAAGCAGGGCGTCGACGCGAAGAAGCTCTCGGGCATCAGCGACGTCGCCGATCTCACCGACCGCAAGAACGGGCTGCGGCTCGTCATCACCCTCAAGACCGGCTTCAGCCCCGAGGCCGTGCTCGAGCAGCTCTACCGCGTGACGCCGCTCGAAGACTCCTTCAGCATCAACTCGGTCGCGCTGGTCGGGGGTCAGCCTCAGACGCTCGGCCTGCGCGAGATGCTGCGCGTCTTCCTCGACCACCGACTCTCGGTCGTCACCCGTCGCTCCGAGTTCCGCCTGCGCAAGCGGCGCGAGCGGCTGCACCTCGTCGAGGGCCTGCTGATCGCGATCCTCGACATCGACGAGGTGATCCAGCTCATCCGCACGAGCGACGACGCGGATTCCGCCCGCGAGCGCCTCATGCAGGTCTTCGACCTCTCCGAGCCGCAGGCCGAGTACATCCTCGAACTGCGCCTGCGTCGGCTGACGAAGTTCTCGCGCGTCGAACTCGAGAGCGAGCGCGATCAGCTGCGCGCCGAGATCGAGGCGCTGCTCGAGATCCTAGGCAGCGAGGAGAAGCTGCACGAGGTGGTGTCCACCGAACTCGACGAGGCCGCAGAGGCCTACGGCACCCCCCGGCGCACGATCCTGACCGGCGCCGTGGCGCGGCCGGCGCGGGCCTCGGCGAGCGCCGCCGAGCTCGAGGTCGCCGACACCCCCTGCACGGTGCTGCTCTCTGCGACGGGGCGGGCCCTGCGGATCGACCGCGACCCCTCTCCCGACGCCGTGGCCCCTGCACGAGGCGCGTCCCGCGCGACCAAGCACGGGGCGATCATCGCCTCCGTCGACGGCACGGTGCGCGGCGAGCTGGGCGCCATCCTGAGCGACGGCACGCTGCACCGCTTCACCCCCGTCGACCTGCCGCTCGTGCCGGGCGCCTCGATCGCGTTCTCCGGCGGCGTGCCGATCGCCTCGTACCTCGGGCTCGCCGACAAGAAGCTGCGCGTCGTCGGCCTGGTGCCGCTCGAGAGCGACGAGCCCATCGGCCTGTTCAGCGCCGAGGGCGTGGTGAAGCGCGTGGTGCTGCAGGATCTGCCGGCCCGGCCCGACTTCGAGGTGATCGGCCTGAAGGGCGCCGACCGGGTGGTCGCGGCGTTCCCCGCGCCCGACGGCGCCGAGTTCGCCGCGGTGACGAGCGACGCCCAGCTGCTGCGCTTCCCGACTGCATCGGTGCGCCCGCAGGGCAGGCCCGCCGGCGGCATGGCGGGCATGAAGCTCGGATCGGGCGCGCGCGTGATCTTCGCGGGCGCCGTGGCCGAGGGGGCCGCGGCCAGCGTGGTGACGGTCGCCGACAGCTCGGAGACGCTGCCCGGCACCGATGTGGCGACGGCGAAGGTCTCGGACTGGGCCGAGTTCCCCGCCAAGGGTCGCGCGACCGGCGGTGTGCGGGCCCAGCGCTTCTTGAAGGGCGAGGATCAGCTCTCCTGCGCCTGGGTCGGCACGGGCGAGCCTCGCGCGCTGGCCGCCGATGGCGCAGCGCGCAAGCTGCCCGATGCGCTGGGCAAGCGGGACGGGTCGGGCACTCCCATCGACGGCGCCGCGGCCTATATCGGCCAGGCGCCCTGATCCTTCGGGAACCCCGGCCTCGCCTCGCCCTACCCGATCCTGCCCCGGCGGCCCTCTCCACTTGAGTTGTCATGGATGTGTCGTTCGAGCTCAGCAACGACACATCCGTGACAACTCTTCACCACTCGGCGTCCTGACCGGGCGTCCATCCGCGACGGACGAGGGCCTCGAACAGCTGCCCGCGAAGCTCGGCCTCGCGTCGGTAGAGCAGGCCACCCGTGACACGAATCGCCTCCCAGCCGTTCTGTTCGTAGTGACGGTACTTCTCGATGTCTCTGTTCCACTGAGATGTCAGGATCCGATGATGATCTCCCTCGTATTCGAGCGCCAGACGATACTTCGGAAAGGCGATCTCGCTGCACCCGAGCAGCCTTCCGCTCCGGGCGAACACGTCATGGTCGAGTTCCGGCCGAGGTGCGCCCCATCGCCGTAGGCGCAGCCTCAGATGCGACTCTGGCGGAGAGGCGCTCGTGGTGGTCAGCAGCGGCAGTGCTTCGCGTAGCAGAGCGGCTCCGGCACGTCGACCGGCCGAAGCGGCAGCCTCCAGTTGCGCGAGTCGCGCAAGCGGCGGGCGCCGGAGAAGTGAGGTGCCCGGGATCCTCACACGGCGGATCACGGCATCTCCGAGTGCGACGACGTCGTCGAACTCGAGCTGAACTGCCAGCATGGCCCACACCGTCGCCGGATCGGCGGCGGCGAGCCCGAATCTCCGGCCGAGTCTCACCAGGTGCGGGCGCGGTTGCCTCGAGCGGAACTCCGGTCTGCGAGGAGCTCGGGCCGGATAGAACCGACCGATCTCGATTCTGTCGTCATCCCCGGGCGGCACGGGAAGCCGCCAGAGCACGGCAGCCGATCGCCCGATCAGGAAGCTGCCCTCAGGCAGGTGTCCTCGAAGTGCCAGCAGCAGTTCCAGGTGTCTTCTGCGCCATTGCCGTGCCGAGTGCCTGTTCGCCGGCACGACCTCATCATCACATTCCGTTGCAGGCGGCGGCACGTCGAGATCGCGCCGACGATACAGCGCGAATCCGATCCTTTCCACGTCGGGTTGCTGCAGCCTGCGCGACGACAGCCCGAGAGCCCTCGCCTCGGCACGGGAGAAGGGACTTCCGAGCGATGCTGGGAGCGGGGCGAACCTGGGTGCCATCAAGCCATCATCGGCGCAGCAGCGGGCCCGAACCTCCGGGAACCCTCGTAGAGGAGAGATCTGTGGGGAAACTCCGTCAAGCACCGCCTGTGAGCGGTGAAAACGCGCGTCAGAATGCCACCCATTCAGTTGAGTCGTCACGGATGTGCAGTTGCTGGGCGCGAACGACACTTCCGTGACAGCTCACGGCCTGGAACAGCCTGAAGGCGACCCGGGGAGAGCTGCGTGGATAGGCCGAAACTGCTTCGGCTCACACGCCGATGTCAGGCGTCGATGCGCTCCCGATCGAGGTCGCGCGCGTTCTCCACGAGGAACTCCTTGCGCGGAGCCACGTCGTTGCCCATCAGCAGCTCGAACATCTGGGCGGCCGCGTGCGCATCCTCCACCCGCACCCGGCGCAGGGTGCGGTGCTCGCGATCCATCGTCGTCTCGGCGAGCTGGTCGGCATCCATCTCGCCCAGTCCCTTGTAGCGCTGGATCGGCTCGACGTACTTCTTGCCGCGCTTGCGCAGGTCGGCGAGCAGCGCCTGCAGCTCCTGCTCGCTGTAGGTGTAGACGACCTCGTTCGCCTTGCGCCCGGCGTTCTGGATGATGACCCGGTGCAGCGGAGGCACGGCGGCGTACACGCGCCCGGCCTCGAGCATCGGCCGCATGTAGCGGAAGAAGAGAGTCAGCAGCAGGGTGCGGATGTGGGCGCCGTCGACGTCGGCATCGCTCATCAGGATCACCTTGCCGTAGCGCGCCGAGTCGATGTCGAAGTCACGCCCCGATCCGGCTCCGATGACCTTGATGATCGATCCGCACTCGGCATTGCTCAGCATCTCGGCGACCGAGGCCTTCTGCACGTTGAGGATCTTGCCGCGGATCGGCAGCAGTGCCTGGTACTCGCTGTCGCGCGCAGGGCGGGCCGTGCCCAGCGCGCTGTCGCCCTCGACGATGAAGAGCTCGGTGTCGGCCACGTTCTTCGAGCGGCAGTCGATCAGCTTCGCCGGCAGGGAGGAGCTCTCGAGCGAGCTCTTGCGCCTGGCCGTGTCGCGCTGGGCGCGCAGCGCGATCCTCGATTTCATCTCGGCGACCATCTTCTCGAGCAGCGCGCCGGTCTGCGCCTTGTCGTCCCGTTTGGTCGAGGCGTAGCGCTCCTCGAGCCCCTTCGAGACGGCCCGCGACACGATCTGCCGCACGGCCGCGGTGCCGAGCACCTCCTTGGTCTGCCCCTCGAACTGCGGCTCGGGCACGCGCACCGTGACGACGGCCGTGAGACCGGTCAGAATGTCGTCCTTCTCGGGCCTGTCGCTGCCCGCCTTGAGCTTGCGCGCGTTCTGCTCGATCTGCTTGCGGAAGAACTTGGTGAGCCCCTGCTCGAAACCGCTCAGATGCGTGCCGCCCTTCGGCGTCGCGATGATGTTGACGAAGCTCTGGATCTCGGTGTCGTAGCCCGTGCCCCAGCGCAGGGCGACGTCGACCTCGCAGTGGCGCTCCACCTCTCTCGAGACGAGGTGCCCGGTCGCCTCGTCCATCACGGGAACGGTCTCAGTGAAGGTGCCGGCGTCGGTGACGCGCCAGGTGGCGGTGAGGGGCGCGTCGACGGCGAGGTAGTCGACGAACTCGCTGATGCCGCCCTCGTACTGGAAGCGATGCGTCGCCGGATCGCCGGCCTCGCTCAACGACTCGGTGCGCTCATCCGTGATCCCGATCGCCAGCCCCGGCACGAGGAAGGCGGTCTGCCGGGCGCGCGCGAGCAGGGAGTCGGGCTCGAAGCGCGCGGTCGGGAGGAAGATCTGCGGATCGGCCCAGTAGCGCACCCGCGTGCCGGTCAGCCCCTTCGCGACCTTGCCGACGACTCGCAGCTCCGAGGCGTCCTCGAACGGGGTGAACGGGCTGTCGGGAGTGTCGCCCGCGAATATGCCGGGCTCGCCGTGCCTGAACGACATGGCCCAGGTCTTGCCGTCGCGGTCGACCTCGACGTCGAGACGCGCCGAGAGGGCGTTTACGACCGAAGCGCCGACGCCGTGCAGGCCGCCGGAGGAGGCGTAGCCGCCGCCGCCGAACTTGCCGCCGGCGTGCAGCTTGGTGAACACGAGCTCGACACCGCTCAGCCCGCTCTTCGGCTCGATGTCGACGGGGACGCCGCGCCCGCGGTCGCTGACCGTCACGCTGCCGTCGGCATGCAGGTCGATGCCGATCTCGGCGCCGTGGCCGGCCAGCGCCTCGTCGACGGAGTTGTCGATGATCTCCCAGAGGCAGTGCATGAGGCCGCGCGAGTCGGTCGTGCCGATGTACATGCCCGGGCGCTTGCGAACCGCCTCGAGCCCCTCGAGCACGGTGAGGTGGCGTGCCGAATAGCTCGACTCCGCCGATGAGCCCTTCGCCGGAGAACCCGCTGATGACGATGCCACGAACAGCGCCCCTTTCTCGTCTGACCCAGATCACACTAGGGCAGACCGCCAACAAGAAGGCGTTGGCGGGCGGCGAGTGGCGAACGTCGGGTCGCATGGGAGCGCTTCGGGCCGCGGGATCTACGCGGTCAGCGAAACGGGACGCCTCCTGCGCGTGTACGGGAGGAAAACGTGGTTGTATGGAGTCACGGAACCAGACGGAAGCGCTGGACCGATGCAGGACCGACAGGAATGCCGAGACGAACGGGAGGCAGATCATGACGACGCTCGAGCAGGAACGCACCGAGGCCCCCCTCGCGGCAGACCGACCCCTGAGTGCACTCGACCGCTGCGACAGCTGCGGAGCGCAGGCCTACGTCCGCGCCGTTCTCGGCGGCAGCGAGCTGCTGTTCTGCGCGCACCACGCCCGGAAGCACGAATCGAAGCTGCGCCCGATCGCTGAAGTCTGGCACGACGAGAGCCACAAGCTGACCGCCTGACAGCGCGGATCATACGAAAAGCCCCGGCCTCGGCCGGGGCTTTTCGCTGTGCTCGGTGCTCGCGCCCCACGAGCGCCTCGTTATTCGAGGTAGTCGCGCAGCTGCTGCGACCGCGAGGGGTGGCGCAGCTTGGCCATGGTCTTCGACTCGATCTGGCGGATCCGCTCGCGGGTCACGCCGAAGGTGTCGCCGATCTGGTCGAGGGTCTTCGGCATGCCGTCGCCCAGGCCGAAGCGCATCCGGATCACTCCGGCCTCGCGCTCGCTCAGCGAGTCGAGCAGCTGCTCGAGCTGCTGCTGGAGCATCGTGAAGCCCACCGCGTCGGCGGGGACGACCGCCTCCGTATCCTCGATGAGATCGCCGAACTCGCTGTCGCCGTCCTCGCCGAGGGGGGTGTGCAGCGAAATGGGCTCGCGGCCGTACTTCTGCACCTCGACGACCTTCTCGGGCGTCATGTCGAGTTCGCGGCTCAGCTCCTCGGGAGTGGGCTCGCGGCCCAGATCCTGCAGCATCTGGCGCTGCACGCGGGCCAGCTTGTTGATGACCTCAACCATGTGCACGGGGATGCGGATCGTGCGTGCCTGGTCGGCCATCGCCCGCGTGATCGCCTGGCGGATCCACCACGTCGCATAGGTCGAGAACTTGAAGCCCTTGGTGTAGTCGAACTTCTCCACCGCTCGGATGAGACCCAGGTTGCCCTCCTGAATCAGGTCGAGGAACTGCATGCCCCGGCCGGTGTAGCGCTTCGCGAGCGACACCACGAGACGCAGGTTCGCGCCGAGCAGGTGACTCTTGGCCCGCTGGCCGTCGCGCGCGACCCACTTCAGCTCGCGCTGCAACTTCTTCGGCAGGTTCTTCTCGGTCGCGAGCCGCTCCTCGGCGAACAGGCCCGCCTCGATGCGCATCGCCAGCTCGACCTCTTCGGCGGCGTTCAGCAGCGCGACCTTGCCGATCTGCTTCAGGTAATCCTTGACCGGGTCGGCGGTGGCGCCGGGGATCGCCGTCGTGATCGTCGGCACATCCTCCTCGTCACCGGCCTTGAGCACGATCGCACCGGTCGGCAGAGGCTCGTTCACCGTGCTGCTCTGGGTCTCCTCGTCACCGGCCTCGACCTCCTCGGTCGCAGCCTCGTCGGTCGGAGTCTCGGCCAGGATCTCGTCGACGGCATCCGCCTTCTTCGCTGGAGCCTTCGTGGCCTTCTTCACGGGGGCCTTCGCCGTCTTGGCGGTCTCCTTCTTCGCAGCCGTCGTCTTCGCGGCGGCCTTCTTCGCTGTCGTCTTCGCAGCAGTGCCTGACTTGGTTGCAGTGGCCACTCGGCCGCCTCTCTCACATAGCTGGAGCTGAACTTCTACAGACGGGTTCGCGCGGCAGAAATATTGCGCGCATACCGTTAAAACCCGTGTCAAGCCCCCCGTATTCCCTGGCTCGGGAACAACGGGCAACTCGAACGGGTTACCGCGAATATCGTAACACGACCGCGCCGCTCCGAAGCACTACAGCGCCGGCCCCTGGCCCTCTCCCGGCCCCGCCTGACCCGGATCCCGCTGCTGCGCGAGGAAGCGCTCCAGCTCGCTGGCGAGTTGATCGGCCGTCGGGATGACGCCGTCCTCGCCGATGAGCGGCGAACGTGACGTCTGATCCTCCATATAGGAGTCGTAGCGCGCCTCGAGACCGCGCAGCATCTCGAGCGACTCCTCGTTGTCGGAGACCTGGCGATCGACCTGCGCGCGGAAGTCGCGCGAAGCCTCCCTCGCGTCGTCGGTCGAGAAGATCCGGCCCGTCGCGGCCATGAAGCCGTCGAGAGCCGCCAGCAGCGCATCGGGGTACTCGGTGCCCGCCAGGTAGTGGGGCACGAGCAGCGCGAAGCCCGCCACGTCCTCCCCCAGCTCGTAGAGCCGGTACTCGAGCACGTGCGTCACCGAGGCGGGCAGCTTCGTCGTCGGCCGCCACACCGAGCGGGCCTCGATGAGATCCTCCCTGGATCCGCTGACGGTCGCCCCGATCGGGCGGGTGTGCGGCACCGGCATCGGGATCGCATGGCTCCACACCGTGGTCGAGACCTCGAACTCGTCGACCAGGTGAAGCACCGCGTCGATGAACTGATCCCAGCGGAAGTCGGGCTCGAAGCCGCTCAGCAGCAGGAACGGCGACCCGAGCGCGTCGTGCGCGAGAGAGAGCGTGAGCGTCTCGGCCTCGTAGTCGACGAAGTGATCCTCGTCGAAGGTCATGATCGGGCGTCGAGCGCGGTAGTCGAACAGCAGGTCGGCGTCGAAGCGCACGATCTCCTCGGGAGCGCACTTGTCCCACAGGTACTCGTTCAACTGCGACACGACGCCACCGGCATCGCTCATCCCCCCGAGCACCACGAGCAGCGGGATGCCCTTCGGCACCCGCGCATGGAGGTCGGAGTCGACGCTCGAGATGATCGATTCGGTCACACATCCATCCTACGAACCCGGCGCCCGCCGAGCAGCCCGATGCGTCACGCCCTCAGCGAAACCCCGCGTCGCGCTCTTACCACACCCTCCGCGGCGGGCGCCCCGGGAAGGGCCGGAGTAGTAGGCTTGATGCGGCAGGTCGGGCACACTCACCGACACGTCGCATCGAACGCCAACCGCGCGAGCACTCAGAAGATCAAGGGAGAACCCACTTGGCCGAACAGCAGTTTGACATCGTCGTCCTGGGCGGAGGCAGCGCCGGCTACGCCGCAGCGCTCCGCGCCACCCAACTCGGTTTCAGCGCCGCTGTGATCGAGAAGGACAAGCTGGGAGGCACCTGCCTGCACCGCGGCTGCGTGCCGACGAAGGCGCTGCTGCACTCTGCCGAGATCGCCGACGTCGCGCGCGAGGGGGCCGCCTACGGCATCCAGTCGAGCGTAGCCGGCATCGACATGGCGGGGGTCAACGGGTTCCGCGAGAACCTCGTCGCCGGCAAGTTCAAGGGACTGCAGGGCCTGCTGAAGGCCAACGGGATCACGGTGATCGAGGGCGAGGGGCGCCTCGTCTCGCCGACCACCGTGCAGGTGGGCGACGACAGCATCGTGGGCAAGCACGTGGTGCTGGCCACCGGCTCGTACTCCCGTTCGCTGCCCGGCCTGGAGATCACCGGTCGCGTGATCACCAGCGAGCATGCGCTGGAGCTGCAGGAGGTTCCCTCGAAGGTCGTCATCCTCGGAGGCGGCGTGATCGGCGTCGAGTTCGCCAGCGTCTGGCGCTCGTTCGGCGCCGAGGTCACCATCGTCGAGGGGCTCCCCCACCTGGTGCCGAACGAGGAGGAGTCGGTCTCGAAGCAGCTCGAGCGCGCGTTCCGCAAGCGCAAGATCGACTTCAAGCTCGGCGTCCGCTTCCAGTCGGTGACCCAGGACGCCTCGGGCGTCGTCGTCACCCTGGAGGACGGCACGACCCTCGAAGCCGACTACCTGCTCGTCGCAGTGGGCCGCGGCCCCGCCACACAGGGTCTCGGGTTCGAGGAGGTCGGGATCGAGATGGACCGCGGGTTCGTGCTCACGAACGAGCGCCTCGCCACCAACGTGCCCGGCATCTACGCGGTCGGCGATATTGTGCCGGGCCTGCAGCTCGCGCACCGCGGCTACCAGCAGGGCATCTTCCTGGCCGAGGAGATCGCGGGTCTGAACCCCGTCGTGGTCGAGGACGTGAACATTCCCAAGGTCACCTACTGCGATCCCGAGATCGCTTCGGTGG
>JBFXIT010000004.1:30682-31827 GCA_050175655.1 Leucobacter sp. | reverse complement strand
CCGGTCCGCGTCGCCGCGCCCCTCGCGGTGCAGCCGGCATCGGCACGGGTGGTGCCCGAGCCGCTGGGCGTCGTGCTCGTCATCGCCCCCTGGAACTATCCGCTGATGCTCGCGCTCTCACCGCTGATCGGCGCGCTGGCCGCGGGCAACGCCGCGGTGGTCAAGCCGAGCGAGCTCGCCCCTGCGACCAGCCGCGCCATCGCCCTGCATCTGCCCGACCATCTCGACCGTCGCGCGGTGGCCGTCGTCGAGGGCGGAGTCTCAGAGACCACGACCCTGCTCGAGCAGCGCTTCGACCACATCTTCTACACCGGAGGCGGGCGGGTCGGCCGCATCATCGCGCGGGCGGCGGCCGAGCACCTCACGCCGATCACGCTCGAACTCGGCGGCAAGTCGCCCGTCTACGTCGATCAGAGCATCGTCGACGGCAGCATCGTCGGTCGCGGCATCGTCGAAAGAGGAGGTGCCCGTGCGAGCCTCGCCGAGGCCGCGAAGCGCATCGCGTGGGCGAAGTTCCTGAACGCAGGCCAGACCTGCGTCGCCCCGGACTACGTGCTCGGCACGCGAGAGACGCTGGATCTGCTGGCCCCGCGGCTCGCAGATGCGATCCACGACCTCTACGGCAACGCGATCCAGCGCAACCCCGACTACGGACGCATCGTGAACGACGCGCAGTTCGCGAGGCTCGTCTCCTACCTCGACGACGGCGAGGTCGTCGCCGGCGGCGCGCACGATGCGGCCGCGCGCTATATCGAGCCGACGGTGCTCGCGGGGGTGACCCGCGACTCGGCCGTCATGCGGGATGAGATCTTCGGCCCGATCCTGCCGCTCGTCGAGGTGGAGGGGATCGACGACGCGATCCGCTTCGTCACCGGCCGCGACAAGCCGCTCGCGGCCTACGTCTTCAGCGACGACTCAGCGATCCGGCGCCGCTGGGAGACCGAGACCAGCTCCGGGGCGCTCACCTTCGGGGCGCCGATCCTGCACCTCACCGTGCCCGATCTGCCGTTCGGCGGGGTCGGCGAGAGCGGCCAGGGCGCCTATCACGGCGAGCGATCCTTCCGCACGTTCAGCCATGAGAAGGCGGTGCTGTCGAAGCCTCTGGCGGTCGACACGCTCGGCCCCACGATCATGCCGCCCTTCAC
>JBFXIT010000004.1:16611-30582 GCA_050175655.1 Leucobacter sp. | reverse complement strand
CGCACCGCCTCGCGGGCCTCGCCGGTCTTGAGGCGGTGGTAGTCGGCGAGGTCGGCGAGCGTGGCGACTCCGAGGGATCGTGCCGCGCGCTCCACCAGCGCCCGCTGCGCCGTGCCGCGGTCGATCGGCGTCAGGAGCTCGGCGGGCAAGGCGTCCGACGCGAGCGCATAGCGGCGCTGGAACCCCTCCCTGCCGACCGAGACGACCTCACCCCAGGCGAAGAGCGCCTCGATGGCGTGCTTGGTGTCGCTCCAATCCCACCAGGGGCCACGGTTCCCTCGCGGGCCCTCCTCGAGCTCCCTCGCCAGCTGCGGCCCCTCGGCGGCGAGCACCGCCCGCACGCGGTCGAGGGCGGGCCTCAGGCTCTCGGCGCGGCCGTCGCCGAAGTGCCGGGCGCGGTAGTCGTCCATGCGCCATCCGAAGAGCGGGCGATCCTGCAGCGGGATGAACGCCGCCTCGTGCGCCCAGTACTCGGTGAACTCGCCGCTGCCCCAGAGGTGCCGGTCGAGGCGCGCGGGGTCGTAGCCTCCGTGGCGCGAGAACATCGGGAGGTAGTGCGATCGGGCGAACACGTTCACCGAATCGATCTGCAGCACGTGCAGGCTCTCGAGCGCACGGTCGAAGGGCCGGCGGGCACGGGCGCGAGGGGCGCCCGTGAAGCCCTGGGCGGCGAGGGCGATGCGCCGGGCCTCCGCGGCGCTGACGGAGCCGAGGGCGGGAGCGCCGGAGAAGGCATCGGCAGAGGATCCGCGAGCGCCGGTCTGCTGCGAAGAGCTCATTCATCGATCGTATCCTCCGCTCGGTATGATGAGTCGGTGACAGAGCACACCCCCGAGCATGCGCGACCCCCGGCAGTGCAACCCGAGCACGAGCCGGTCGTCGACGCGGCCGTCGAGCTTCCGCTGGGCGTGCGGATGGCCGCCGCCTGGTCGTGGCGCCTGATTCTGATCGGGATCGCCGTCGCGGCCCTCTTCTGGCTGATCGTGCAGGTGCGCATCCTCGTGATCCCGCTCGTCATCGCCATCCTGCTGACGGCCCTGCTGCAGCCCATCGTGAGCTTCTTCGAGCGCCGCGGCTGGCCGCGCTGGCTCGGGGTGATCACCGCCCTCATCACGCTCGCCGCATCGGTCACGCTGCTCGTCACCCTCATCGTGACGCAGCTGCGCCGGGGGCTCGGCGACGTCACCGAACGGTCGACGAAGGCGTGGCAGGATTTCCTGCACTGGATCGAGGGCGGGCCCTTCGGGCTGAGCGCCGAGCAGGTCAACGGCTTCATCGATCAGATCGTGCACACGATCGAGCAGCATCAGAGCGAGATCTGGAGCGGCGCGCTCGCCGTCACCACCACTGCGGGCCAGCTGGTGACCGGCACGCTGCTGACCATCTTCTCGCTCATCTTCCTGCTCATCGACGGGCGCCGCATCTGGTACTGGGTGCTCGGCTTCCTGCCCCAGCGCGCGCACGCGCCCGTCGACTGGGCAGGCAGCGCCGGCTGGGTGTCTGTCGGCCAGTACGTGCGGGTGCAGATCTTCGTCGCCTTCGTCGACGCGGTGGGCATCGGCCTGGGCGCCGCGCTGCTGGGGGTGCCGCTGCCGATCCCCATCGCCGTGCTGGTGTTCCTCGGATCGTTCATCCCGTTCCTCGGCGCGATCACCACGGGCGCGCTCGCCGTCTTCATCGCCCTCGTCTACAACGGGCCGATCAACGCGCTGCTCATGCTGAGCGTCGTGATCCTCGTCAACCAGATCGAGGGGCACGTGCTGCAGCCCCTCGTGATGGGCAACGCCGTCAAGGTGCACCCCCTGGGCGTGGTGCTCGCGGTCTCGGCCGGCGCGCTGCTCGCCGGCATCCCCGGCGCGCTGTTCGCGGTGCCCATCGCCGCTGCCGGCAGCGCGATGGTGAACGCGCTGAACGAACGACAATGGGATTCCGACGTCGACCCGGTCGCCGTGTACCTGCGAAGACAGAAGGTGCACAGGATCGCCAAGCACCGCGCCCGCAGCGTCGCGCGCCTCGAACGCCGGAAAGGAACCGCATGACCGCGTCATCCGCCACGCCCACGCTCGCCGATTTCGAGAGCGCCGCGCCCATCGTGAGCCGGGTGGTGCGCAACACCCCTCTCGAGTCGTCCCGGTTCCTCGCCGAGATGCTCGGCGTGCCGAAGGTCTACCTCAAGTGCGAGAACCTGCAGCGCACCGGCGCCTACAAGCTGCGCGGCGCCTACCATCGCCTGTCGAAGCTGAGCCCCGAGGAGAAGGCGCTCGGCGTGGTCGCCGCATCGGCCGGCAACCACGCCCAGGGCGTCGCGTTCGCCGCCCGCGAGCTCGGCATCAAGGCCACCATCTTCATGCCGCTCGGCGTCGCGCTGCCCAAGCTGCAGGCGACCCGCCGCTACGGCGCCGAGGTGGTGCTCGAGGGCGACACCTTCGACGAGACCAATGCCGCAGCGCAGGCCTATGTGGCTCAGACCGGGGCCATCTTCATCCCGCCGTTCGATCATCCCGACATCATCGCCGGCCAGGGCACGGTCGCGCTCGAGATGCTCGACGCGGCGCCCGACATCGAGACGCTGGTCGTCGCCGTCGGCGGGGGCGGGCTCGCCTCGGGCGTCGCCGCCGCGGCGAAGCTGCGCGCCGAGCAGCAGGGCCGCACCCTGCGCGTCGTGGGCGTCCAGTCCGAGAACACCGCCTCGTTCGTCCCCTCGCTCGAGGCCGGGCACCCGGTCACCATCTCGACGAAGCCGACCATCGCAGACGGCATCGCGGTCGCGCGCCCCGGCGACCTCACTTTCGCTACGGTCCAGCGCTTCGTCGACGAGGTCGTCACCGTGAGCGACGACGACATCGCCCGTGCCATCGTCGTGCTGCTCGAGCGCACCAAGCTCGTCGTCGAGCCGGCCGGAGCCGCGGGCGTCGCCGCCATGATCACGGGGAAGGTGCGCGCGAGCGGGCCGACGGCAACGATCCTCTCGGGCGGCAACATCGACCCGCTGCTGCTGCAGCGCGTGATCGGGCACGGCCTCGCCGCATCCTCGCGCTACCTGAAACTGCGCATCCTGCTGCCCGACATCCCCGGCCAGCTCGTGCGCACCGCCTCGATCGTCGCGGGCAAGAACGCGAACGTGGTCGAGGTGATCCACACGCGGCACGCGACCGAGCTGCCCATCAGCGAGGTCGAGCTCGAACTGCACATCGAGACGCGAGGCGTCGAGCACGGCAACGAGGTGGTGCAGTCGCTGCGTGACGCGGGCTACGTGGTGCGCGTGGGCGAGCGGTACTGAGCCGCTGACGAACTCTGCGCGGTGGCATCAGGCGCCCGCTGCGCCGGCTGTTCTCAGCGCAGCGGCCCGGCTCAGCCGGCGTAGGTGTCGACCGCGACGACCTTGACCTCGATCTGCTTGCCGTTCGGGGCCGCGTAGCTCGCGCTCTCGCCGACCTTGAGGCCGAGGATCGCAGAGCCCAGCGGGCTCTCGGCGCTGTAGACGTCGAGGTCGCCGCCGCCTGCGAGCTCGCGGTTGCCCAGCAGGAACCGCTCCTCGTCGCCGAAGATCTCGGCGGTGATGACGGTGCCGATCTCGACGACGCCGCTCGCTTCGGGAGCCTCGCCGACGACCGCGTGCTTGAGCAGCTCCTCGAGGTCGCGGATGCGCGCCTCCATCTTGCCCTGCTCGTCCTTGGCCGCGTGGTAGCCGCCGTTCTCCTTCAGGTCGCCCTCTTCACGGGCCGCCTCGATGCGTGCCGCGATGTCGCGGCGGCCGGGGCCCGTCAGCTGATCGAGCTCGCCCTTGAGCCGGTCGTAGGCCTCCCGGGTGAGCCAGGTCTGGTTCTCGGCCACGTGGTACCCCTTTCCAAGCCTCAAGCCCCGGCGCATGCCGGGGCTCAATCTCAGCCTACCAGCCCGGGCGCGTGGGATCGAGGGCTCCGGGGCCGGCGATGGCGAGCTGGAGAAGACTGAGGATCAGGCCTCGACGACCCAGCAGCTGCGCAGCGTGCCCGTCGTCGCCTCATAGGTGGTCAGGAGGGTCTCGGTGAACCGCCGGGTGCGCTGATCGCTCTCCGGCAGCTCGCGGACGCTCCAGCCGACCGTCGCGTACGAGGGGCTGAGCGCCTCGGCCGCGCAGGCGACGCGGGCGCCCGCGGGCGCGGTCACCTCGTAGTCGACCGTCACGGTGCGCTCGTCGACCACCTCGTAGTGCAGCACTCGGAACTCGATGCTGCTCGCGGTCTGCCAGCCGCCGAACAGCACTACCGCGAGCCCGGCGAGCAGGGCGATGCCCGCGAGCGCCCAGCCCAGGCGGCGATCGATGCCGCGCTGACGGGTGCGCCCGTAGCGCTCGTCGAGCGACGAGGCACTCCGCTCGCGGGCGTCGCGGCCGTCGGCCGCGGCGTCTCCCGCTGGGAGATCGCTTGCCACGGCGGCACCCGGGGCCTCGGTCACGGCATCCTCCGAACTCTGCTGGGTAGAATTGACGACTGTTGCCAGCGTACCGGGAGGCCCCCGGGAGGCGCATGTGAAGGGACACCATGACAGCGAAGGCCAATGCCAGGCGGCTGATGGCCGTGCACGCGCACCCCGACGACGAATCGAGCAAGGGCGCGGCCACCTACGCCCACTATCTCGACGAGGGCGCCGAGGTGCTGATCGTCAGCTGCACCGGCGGTGAGCGCGGCGACGTGCTGAACGAGCTGGTCGCCCGCGACCCCAAGAGCCGCCGCGATCTGGCGGGCCTGCGCCGCGATGAGATGGGGCGTGCGCGCGACATCGTGGGCTTCGAGCATCGCTGGCTCGGCTACGAGGACTCGGGCCTGCCGCCCGAGGGCGTGGCGGTCCCGCCGGGCAGCTTCGCCGACATCCCCGCCGAGATCTCGGCGGAGGCGCTGGTGCGCCTGGTGCGCGAGTTCAAGCCGCACGTCATGATCACCTACAACGAGCAGGGCGGCTATCCGCACCCGGATCACATCCGCTGTCACGAGATCTCGAAGCTGGCCTGGGAGCTCTCGGGCGACGGCGAGGCCTATCCCGAGGCGGGGCGGCCGTGGGCGATCAAGAAGCTCTACTACGAGTCGATCTTCAACTCCGAGCGCATGGTCACGGTGTTCGAGACGCTGCAGAGGATCGACCCCGAGTCTCCGCTGATCGAGCAGTTCTCGGGCATGCTCGAGCGGTTCCGCATGCGCCCCAGCGATGCCACCGCCCGCGTCGAGGTCGGCCGCTTCTTCGAGCGCCGCGACGAGGCGCTGCGCGCGCACGCGAGCCAGGTCTCGCCCGACAGCTCGTTCTTCTTCTGGCCGAACGACCTGCAGCGCGAGGCGTGGCCGTTCGAGGACTACCGCCTGGCCGCTTCTCGGGTGGCGACGAGCCAGTTCGAGACCGACCTCTTCCAGGGCATCGACGACGAGCCGGTGCCGACGGCCGGTTAAGGAGCAGCAGCAATGACGATTCTCGCAACGACCATCCTCGGGGTCGCCCTCGCGGCCGAGGACACCGAGTTCGATCCCGCGTCCGTCACCCCGGGCGTGGTCGGCTTCGTGGTGACGGCCGTGTTCGCGCTCGCGGTGATCCTGCTCGGCACGGATCTCGTGCGCCGTGTGCGGCGCAGCCAGTACCGTGCCGAGATCGCGGAGGAGCTGCAGGCCGAGCTCGCCGAGCGCGACGGTGCCGGGGCGCAAGACGGCGCCGGGTCGCAGGACGTTGCCGGCTCCGGCGACGGCGGCGACATCTCCGGTGGGACGGGGAACGGCGACGGCTCCGACACGGAGCGATAGCCGTGCCGCTCCCGGTCGGCGTCGACCCGGGCGAGGTGCTCTCCGAGGTCTTCGGCTACCCCTCGTTCAGGGGCGAGCAGGAGGCGATCGTGCGTCACGTCATCGACGGCGGCGACGCGGTCGTGCTGATGCCCACGGGCGGCGGCAAGTCGATCTGCTACCAGGTGCCGGCGCTCTGCCGTGAGGGCACGGGCGTGGTGCTCTCGCCCCTCGTGGCGCTCATGCACGACCAGGTGACCGCGCTGCGGCTCGCGGGCGTGCGCGCGGCGGCGCTGAATTCGACGATGAGCCCCGAGGAGCGCGCCGAGGTCGAGCGGGCCTATCTGGCCGGCGAGCTCGATCTGCTCTACCTGGCCCCGGAGCGCCTCAGCGCGCCCGGCACCGCTGCGCCGAACGGCGCTATGAACACCGCTCCGCTCAATGGTGCGGGACGCACCATCGAGCTGTTGCAGCGGGGGCGGATCGCGCTCTTCGCCATCGACGAGGCGCACTGCGTCTCGCAGTGGGGCCACGACTTCCGCCCCGACTATCTGCGCCTGGGCGCGCTCGCCGAGACCTGGCCGGACGTGCCGAGGATCGCCCTCACCGCCACGGCGACGCCCGCGACCCATCGCGAGCTCACCGAGAGGCTGCGCCTCGACCGGGCCCGTCATTTCGTCTCTGGCTTCGACCGGCCGAACATCCGTTACCGCATCGAGCCCAAGGGCAAGGTGCGCGATCAGCTGGTCGACTTCGTGCGGCGCGAGCATCCGGGCGAGGCGGGCATCGTCTACGCGCTCAGCCGCAAGCGGGTCGAGCAGGCCGCGGGCTGGCTGCGTGAGGCCGGAGTCGACGCCGTGGCCTACCACGCCGGTCTCCCGGCCGATCGGCGGCTCGAGGCGCAGACCCGGTTCCTGCGCGAGGAGGGCGTGGTCGTGGTGGCGACGATCGCCTTCGGCATGGGGATCGACAAGCCCGACGTGCGGTTCGTCGCCCACATCGACCTGCCGAAGTCGGTCGAGGGCTACTACCAGGAGACCGGTCGCGCCGGCCGCGACGGAGAGCCGGCCGAGGCCTGGATGGCCTACGGTCTCGCCGACGTGGTGCAGCAGCGCCAAATGATCGAGGGATCGGACGGCGACGACGCAGCGAGACGCAACCAGCTCGCGCACCTGAACCACATGCTCGAGCTCTGCGAGACGACGCAGTGCCGGAGGCAGTACCTGCTGCGGTACTTCGGGCAAGAGCTCAGCAGCCCGTGCGGCAACTGCGACGTGTGCCTCGATCCTCCGAAGCTCTGGGACGCGACGATCCCCGCCCAGAAGCTGCTCTCGACCGTGCTGCGGATCGGCAAGGAGCGCGGGCGCACCTTCGCCGCGGGGCAGCACATCGACGTGCTGCGCGGCACGACGAGCGACCGCGCGCGCGATCTGAGGCTCGACGAGCTGAGCACCTGGGGCATCGGATCGGACCTCTCGGAGGTGCAGTGGCGCGGCGTGGTGCGGCACCTGCTCGCGACCGGCGTGCTCGAGAGCCGCGGCGAATGGGGCGTGCTGGCGCCGACGGACCTGGCGAAGCCGATCCTCCGGGGCGAGGAGCAGGTGATGATGCGCGAGGAGGTGATCGCGCGGCGGTCGTCGTCTCAGGGCGGCGCGAAGCGATCCGCGATCGCGGATCTCGACCCCGCGCAGGCGGAGACCTTCGAGCGGCTGCGGGAGTGGCGGCTGGGCGAGGCGCGCGAGCAGGGCGTGCCGCCCTACGTGGTGTTCGGCGACGCGACGCTGCGGTCGCTCGCGGTGCACCTGCCGCGCAGCGAGGAGGAGCTGCTGGGCATCTCGGGCATCGGCCAGGCCAAGCTCGAGCGCTACGGCGAGGCCGTGCTCGCGCTGCTCGGGGAGGGATGACCCGAGCGCGATCCTTCGCCGACGATCCGCTGAGGATGTGCACATATATGCAGTGGTGAAACTGTCGGTTTCGTACACTGGAGGGATGAGCCAGCGAGCCGAGCACGAGCATGCGTTCCCCGAACCCGACAGCCTCTCCCTGCCCCTGCTCGACGACGCCGATCACCACGCGACGAGGCCGCAGGGCGACGTCAAGCCGACCTGGCGCGGGTGGATCCATGCCGCCACCTTCCCCATCGCCGTCGCGGCCGGCATCGTGCTCATCACCCTCGCGGACGGCGCGGTGGCGAAGTGGGCCTCGGCGGTCTTCATGCTCACGAGCATGCTGCTCTTCGGCGTCTCGGCGCTCTACCATCGCTTCAACTGGAAGCCCGAGACGAAGCAGCTCTTCCGGCGGCTCGATCACGCCAACATCTTCCTGCTCATCGCGGGCACCTACACGCCCATCGCGCTGCTCGCCCTCCCGCTCGACAAGGGCGTGCTGCTGCTGATCCTGGTGTGGGCCGGCGCGCTGCTCGGCATCGGGTTCCGGGTGTTCTGGATCGGTGCCCCGCGCTGGCTGTACGTGCCGCTCTACGTGCTGCTCGGCTGGGCGGCGGTCATGTTCATCGTCGACATCTTCAACGCGAACGCCGCGGCGATGGTGCTGGTGATCGTCGGCGGCCTGCTCTACACGCTCGGCTCGGTGGTCTACGGGATGAAGCGCCCCAACCCGGCGCCCGGGGTCTTCGGGTTCCACGAGATCTTCCACTCGCTCACCGTCCTGGCGTTCCTGTGCCACTGGGTCGCGGCGCTGCTGGTCGCCCTCGACCCGGTCTACCTGCGCTGATCCGCACCGCTCGAGCCGGTACACTCGCAGGGTGAACCCAGAGCGAACCGCGCCGCGCCCGGGGCTGCTGTACCGGCTGTACCAGCACCGCCTGCGCCGCGAGATCGACCCCGCGCGGGTTCCGCACCACATCGCGGTGATCGTCGACGGCAACCGCCGCTGGGCCAAGCAGCGCCTGCAGGAGCGGGCCGGCATCGGCCATCGCGCGGGCGCGCGCAAGATCCCCGAGTTCCTCGGCTGGTGCGAGGAGGCGGGCGTCGAGGTGGTCACGCTCTACCTGCTCTCCAACGACAACCTCAGCGGCCGCGACAGCGCCGAGCTGCGCGAGCTCTTCGGCATCATCGGCGAGCTGGCGTGCGCACTCGCCGAGGTGGACGGCTGGAGCGTGAAGCACGTCGGCAGCACCGAGGGGCTGCCCGCAGACCTGGTCGATGCGCTGCGGCGCGCGGAGACCGCGACGGCCGGCGACGAGGGCGAGGATCGGGATCGGCCGGGTCTGCACATCAACCTGGCCGTCGGCTACGGCGGGCGCAGCGAGATCACCGCCGCCATGCGCAGCGTCATCGCCGAGCATCAGGCCGACGGCGGCACCATCGAAACCCTGGCCGAGCGGCTCACCCCCGAGACGATCGGCGAGCACCTGTGGACCCGTGGTCAGGCCGATCCCGACCTCGTGATCCGCACCTCAGGAGAGCAGCGCCTCAGCGACTTCATGATCTGGCAGTCGGCGTACTCGGAGTTCTACGTCGTCGAGGCGCTCTACCCCGACCTGCGCGAGGTCGACCTGCTGCGCGCCCTGCGCGACTACTCGAGCCGCCAGCGGCGCCTCGGGCGCTGAGCCGGGCCGTCAGGACCGAGAGAGGAACTCCTCGAGCTCCTCGCGTGCGACGTGGTCGGGCTTCTGCACCGGCGGCGACTTCATGAAGTAGGCGGAGGCGGCCTCGACCGGGCCGCCCAGGCCCAGATCCTTCGCGACCTTGGCGCTGCGGATCGCATCGATCATGGTGCCCGCCGAGTTGGGCGAATCCCACACCTCGAGCTTGTACTCGAGGCTCATGGGAACGTCGCCGAAGCCGCGGCCCTCGAGGCGCACGAACGCGAACTTGCGGTCCTCGAGCCACGGCACATGGTCGCTCGGGCCGATGTGCACGTCGCCCTCGGGCAGATCGACCTCGATGTTCGAGGTGACGGCCTGCGTCTTCGAGATCTTCTTCGACTTGAGGCGGCTGCGCTCGAGCATGTTCTTGAAGTCCATGTTGCCGCCGACGTTGAGCTGATAGGTGTGGTCGAGGGCGATGCCGCGGCTCTCCATGAGGTGGGCGAGCACGCGATGCGTGATGGTGGCGCCGACCTGGCTCTTGATGTCGTCGCCGACGATGGGCAGGCCTGCGGCGACGAACTTGGCGGCCCACTCGGGGTCGCTCGCCACGAACACCGGCACCGCGTTGACGAACGCCACGCCCGCGTCGAGCGCTGCCTGGGCGTAGAACTTCACGGCCTGCTCGCTGCCGACGGGCAGGTAGCAGGCGAGCACGTCGGCGCCCGAGTCGCGAAGCACCTGAGCCACGTCGACCGGCTCGGCCGTCGACTCCTCGACTTCGTCGCGGTAGTACTCGCCGAGTCCGTCGAGCGTCGGGCCGCGCACCACCTCGACGCCGAGCGCGGGGACGTCGGAGAACTTGATGGTGTTGTTGTGGCCGGCCCAGATGGCCTCGCCCAGATCCTTGCCCACCTTGTCGGCGTCGACCTCGAATGCCGCGACGAACTCGAGATCCGAGACGTGATAGCCGCCGAGGCGCACATGCATCAGGCCGGGAACCTGCTCGTCGTCCGCCGCTCCGCGGTAGTACTCGACCCCCTGCACGAGCGAGCTCACGCAATTGCCGATACCCGCAAGGGCCACCTTCACTGTCATCGCACCAGACTTTCTCAGGTTCTCGTTTCCCATCGCATGGGCACACCAACGAACGATTCTACTCCTTCGGGCGACCTGCAGTAATCTCGTCGCAGGTCCGGCGAGCGGGAGAGAGGGGATCCGGGTGCACGAGACACGCGATATCACGGAGCTCGCGATCCGCGCGGCCCGGGAGGCCGGAGCGATCGCGCTCGAGGGGTTCCGGTCGGGCGACCTCGGGATCGACGTGAAGGCCGACATCCACGACCTGGTCACCCGCTACGACGGCCTGTGCGAGGCGCGCATCCGCGATGCGATCCTCTCCGCCTATCCCGAGTCGACCGTCGTGGGGGAGGAGGCCGGCGAGCACGAGGGCGACGGTGCGCTCACCTGGTACGTCGACCCCATCGACGGCACCGCCAACTTCGCCCGGGGCATCGCCATGTGGGCGGTGAGCATCGGCGTCGCCCGCGACGGCGAGATGATCGCGGGCGTGATCTACGATCCTGCGAACGAGCAGCTGTTCTGGGCCGACGACCGGGGCGCGTTCCTCTCGGACGGGCGCGACGCGGGAGACGGCGACGAGGATCGCCCCCTGCGCAGCTCGGGCTACACCGATCCCGGCCGGGCGACGGTCGCGCTCAACTTCCCGCTCGCGCGCGACCTGGTGCACCTCCCGGAGCTCGCACTGGAGCAGTTCGCCGAGGTGACCAGGATCTTCGGGCAGGTGCGCGGGCTGGGCAGCACCTGCATCGCCCTCGCCTGGATCGCGGCCGGGTGGATCGACGTCACCATCTCGTTCGAGACGCACCCCTGGGATGTCGCCGCCGGGGCCTTCATCATCAGAGCGGCCGGCGGCGTCTACCGCGGCTACCGCGACGGCGAGATCGTGCCGGAGGCGAGCGACCGCCTCGCCCCGCACTACTACGCCGCGATCCCGGGCGGAGACTTCGAGCTGCTGCACGAGATCATGCGCACGCAGAGCCGACGGCCGCTGCCCTGACGGGAGCCCGAGTCGCGTCATGCATACGTGTGGCACGCGCTGTGCAGCGGAGCCTCTGCGCCGACGGTCGCATGCGGGGCCTCAGACGATCAGGTAGATCGCGCCGGCGAGGCTGCCGATGACCACCACCAGATCGAAGACGCGCTGGGCGATGCGGTTCGCTATCCAGCGGCCGATCAGAGCGCCGGCGACGAGACCCGGAATCAGCACGAGCACTAACAGCAGCGTGCTCGGAGTGATGATCCCGAGACCGATCGAGATCGGCACCTTCACGAGATTGACGACCGCGAAGAACCACGCCGCCGTGCCGAGGAACGCCTTGACGGGGAACCGGGCGGCGAGGAAGTACATCGCCATGACCGGGCCGCCGGCGTTCGCCACCATCGTGGTGAACCCGGCGAGCGTGCCGTAGCCGATGCGCGCGACGACCTGCGCGCCCGGGGACACGGGCCGATCCGATGCATCCGGATCCGCGGTCGCGGGATCCGATGCCGCGGGATCCTGCGCCCGTCGTCTCGGCGCCCTCAGCCTCGGCGCGTGCCGCCGCCAGAGCGTGATCCCGATCAGCGCGAGCAGGATGATGCCGATCGTGCGGCGGACCCAGGAGTCGTCGGCGAACGCGAGGAAGAGCGCGCCCAGGACGAGCCCGGCGGCCACCGCGGGGAAGAGACGGAGGATCGTGGGCCAGTGGGCGTGCCGTCGGTAGCTCAGCAGCGCGAACACGTCGCCCACGATGAGCAGGAGCAGCAGCGCGCCCGTCGAGGCCTTCGCTGGCAGCACGGCGGCGAAGATCGCCACCGAGAGGGTGGTCATCCCGGGCAGGGCCGTCTTCGACAGGCCGCTGAAGGCCGCCGCGAGCACGAGCAGCGCCCATGCGATCGCGCCGAGGTCGGGAAGTCCTGCTGCCACGACTCCGAACTCTATCGGAGCCCGGCATCGGGCAGAATGGCCCTATGGCAATCGACACCGCAGAACTGCCCGAGCCGGAGGATATGCCGCCCGACCCCGAGGACCAGCCGCCCGCGAACGCGAACCCCGGCTGGCTGAGCGAGGACGAGCTGGCGTTCGCGCGCGGCCGGCTGCCGATCGTCTACGTCGAGGCGGTGCCGGTGCGAGTCGACGGGCACGGGCGCGTGACCGAGGTGGGGCTGCTGCTGCGCAGCACGCCGGAGGGCATGATGACGCGCGCGCTCGTCGCGGGCCGTGTGCGCTACGGGGAGTCGCTGCGCGATGCGCTCTTCAGGCATCTCGAGAACGACCTGGGCCCGATGGCGTTCCCCCTGATCCCCGCCTCGCCCGTGCCCGCGCAGGTGGCCGAGTACTTCCCGCTGCCGGGCATGTCGCACTATGTCGACGAGCGGCAGCACGCCGTCTCGCTCGTCTACGTCGTGCCGGTGACGGGCAGCTGCGAGCCGCGCCAGGACGCGCTCGAGGTCACCTGGATGTCGCCAGAGGAGGCGCTGTCGGCCATGACGCTCTCCGAGTTGGCGGGAGGCCGCGACCGGCTGCTGCGCCAGGCGCTCGCCGCCGTCGGTTGCTGAGCGCCGTCGGCTGCTGAGCGCCGTCGGCCGTCAGAGTTCGCGCGCGTGCGCGGGTCTCAGCGCGCCCGCCAGGAGATGAGATGCTCTCGCGAGAAGCTGCGCGAGCAGCGGGCGCACGAGCTCGGCCGGGTCGGCCTCCGGAAGCGCGCGTGCTCGTGCCCCGCCGGGCATGTGCCGATCCACGGGGCCAGCTCGTGCGCGATCTCGCCGTCGTGGGTGCGCCCGCCGACGTAGCCGAGCTCAGAGGCGATTCGCTTCCACTCCCGGCCGTGCCCGGCTGCGGACCCGGCGAGCGCGTGCGCGACCTCGTGCAGCAGGATCTGGTGGATCTCGTCGTCGTCGAACTTGGCCGCGAGGTAGCGGGAGACGGTGATGCGCTTCGAGGTGTAGTCGCAGAGACCGGCCCGCCGCTTGGCCCGGTCGAAGCCGAAGGCCCAGGATCCCGGCCCGAACACCGGATCGAGGTGATGGCGGATCAGGGCCTCCGCCCACACCCGCACGCGGGGCAGGTCAGCCATCGCCGAACAGCTCCTTCGGGGGTTCGGGGCTCGGCGCCGCGGTCGCGTCGGTCACGGGGCGCGCCCCGCGCAGCCACTCCTCGAGCTCCCGCCCCGCGAGCATGCGGGCCGGATGGGGGCCGCCCGCGAGCAGGCGGGGCAGCCAGTCGATCCCGGGCTCCTCGTTCGAGGCGACCAGCACGACGTTGCCGAAGCGCCGGCCCTTCAGCACCTGGGGCTCCGCGATCGCCGCGACCTCGGGGAAGATCGATGCGAGCGTCGCGGCCTGGCCGCGGGTGAAGGCCTGGCCCGCTCCGTCGGTCGCGTTCACCACGACCACGCCGCCGGGGGCGAGCAGCGGGCGGATCAGCCCGTAGAACTCTGCGCTCGAGACGTGGGCCGGCGTGCGCGAACCTGCGAAGATGTCGACGATCACGAGATCCATCGCCCCGTGCATCCCGGCGGGCAGCCGGCCGAGCACCTCGCGGGCGTCGCCGTGGCGCACGCGGATGCTGGCGCGCTTCGGCAGGGGAGCCGCCTCGCGCACCAGCCCGACGAG
>JBFXIT010000004.1:0-16511 GCA_050175655.1 Leucobacter sp. | reverse complement strand
TCACGAGATCCATCGCCCCGTGCATCCCGGCGGGCAGCCGGCCGAGCACCTCGCGGGCGTCGCCGTGGCGCACGCGGATGCTGGCGCGCTTCGGCAGGGGAGCCGCCTCGCGCACCAGCCCGACGAGTGCGCTCTCGAGCTCGATCACCTGCTGGCGGCTGCCCGGCCGGGTCGCCTCGATGTAGCGGGGCAGCGTGAACGCCCCGCCGCCGAGGTGCAGCGCCGAGATCGGGGCTCCGGGCATGCGGAAGAGATCGATCACGTGCCCGATCCGGCGGATGTACTCGAAGAAGAGGTCGCCGGGATCCCGCATATTGACGTGGGACTGCGGCGTGCCGTCGACGAGCAGCTGGATCGCTCCGGGCACCCAGCGGTCCTCCTCGAACTCGGCGACGAGCCCTGAACTCAGGGTCACGGGGTCGGGCAGCAGCACGTGAGAAGTCTACGGCGTGCGCGCGGCGCGAGCCCGTCGCGGAGGCAAGCTACCCCAGCGGCGCTCGCCATGGCAACCCCCTGGCCGCCGAGGCGCGCCCGGCCGGATGATGGGGAGCAGCCGGAACCTCGTGAGAGGTGCCGGGAGATATAGATGACCCAGCGGGCTGTAAGGGTGCGGGCGGATCGCCGACGCACCGGAGAGGGAGCGTGGACCATGACAGCAGGGGAGGGCCGTCTGCCCAGGATCGGCATCGTCATCGGCTCGATACGCCGGGGGCGCAAGGGCGGGGGAGTCGGAGCGTGGGTCGAGGGGATCGCCTCTCGGCGGGAGGATCTGCGCGCCAGCGTGCTCGACGTCGAGACCTACGATCTGCCCCTGCTGACGGAGGAGACCCTGCCCGCCGCGGCGGATCGCGAGTACGAGTCGGAGAAGGTCAGACGCTGGAGTCGCGACGTCGACTCCTGCGACGGCTACGTCTTCGTGACGCCCGAGTACAACCACGGCGTGCCCGGCGCGTTCAAGAATGCTGTGGACTGCCTCGCGCCGGAGTGGACGGGCAAGCCGATCGGATTCGTGTCGTACGGCTCCGAGAGCGGCGTCCGCGCGGTCGAGCAGTGGCGTCAGATCGTCGCCAACTTCGAGATGGTCGACGTGCGTGCGCAGGTGTCGATGTCGACGTTCGCCGAGTTCGAGGAGGACGGCGCGTTCGCTCCGAGCGACCGGCGGGAGGGCGAGCTGGGCAGGCTCCTCGATCAGCTCGTGCGCCGCGTGGGGGAGCAGATCGGGAAGGATAGCTGATCCGGTCCGAACCCTTGCGGGATAGTTATGAATCGGTTACAGTGGATAGTTGCGCCTCGAATACTCGTCTGCCTTCATATTGCGGTCGGCCGTCACGCTCGGTTTCTGAGCATCTCACCGTGTGTTCGTTGCGTTTCGAAGCATGGGTTTTTGAAGCCTGGGTTCTTGAAAGCCTGGGTTCTTGAAAGCCTAGACCAGCTCAGACGGCCCGACGGGGCCCACGGAGGTAACTTCCTTGGCTGCTGCGCCCAACGCATCCACCAATTCGCCCAAGAACGGCCGCAATCACCAGCGGCTCTCGTTCGCCAAGATTTCCGACACGCTGACGGTGCCCAATCTGCTGGCACTGCAGCTCGAGAGCTTCGACTGGCTCGTCGGCAATGACGCGTGGAAGGAACGCGTCAAGCAGGCACAGGCCGAGGGGCGCGACGACATCGCCCTCAAGAGCGGCCTCGAGGAGATCTTCGACGAGATCTCGCCCATCGAGGACAACGCGGGCACCATGCAGCTCTCGTTCGAGAACCCGATCCTCGATGAGCAGAAGTACAGCATCGACGAGTGCAAGGAGCGCGGCAAGACCTACTCCGCGCCCCTCTACGTCGAGGCCGCCTTCTACAACACCGAGACCCAGGTGCTGAAGAGCCAGACGGTCTACATGGGCGACTTCCCCATCATGACCGACAAGGGCACCTTCATCATCAACGGCACCGAGCGCGTCATCGTGTCGCAGCTCGTCCGCAGCCCCGGCGTGTACTTCGAGCGCGCACAGGAGAAGACGAGCGACAAGGACGTCTTCACCGCGCGCGTGATCCCGAGCCGCGGCGCCTGGCTCGAGTTCGAGATCGACAAGCGCGACCAGGTCGGCGTGCGCATCGACCGCAAGCGCAAGCAGTCCGTCACCGTGTTCCTGAAGGCGCTCGGCATGACTACGCCTGAGATCCTCGAGGAGTTCGCCGGCTACGAGTCGATCGCCCTCACCCTCGAGAAGGACGGCATCGAGTCGCAGGAGGAGGCGCTGAAGGACATCTACCGCAAGCAGCGCCCGGGCGAGCAGGTGGCCATCGAGGCCGCTCGCGCCCTGCTCGACAACAGCTACTTCAACCCGAAGCGCTACGACCTCGCCAAGGTCGGCCGCTACAAGATCAACCGCAAGCTCGGCGTCGACGCGCCCATCACCGACTCGGTGCTGTCGCTTGAGGACATCGTCGCGACGATCAAGTACCTCGTCGGCCTGCACGCGGGCACCGAGACCCTGCCGGGCGTCCGCGACGGCAAGGCCGTCGAGATCCGCCTCGACACGGACGACATCGACCACTTCGGCAACCGCCGCATCCGCGCGGTGGGCGAGCTGATCCAGAACCAGGTGCGCACCGGCCTCAGCCGCATGGAGCGCGTGGTGCGCGAGCGCATGACCACGCAGGACATCGAGGCCATCACCCCGAACACCCTGATCAACACCCGCCCCGTGCTGGCTGCGATCAAGGAGTTCTTCGGCACCTCGCAGCTGTCGCAGTTCATGGATCAGAACAACCCGCTCGCGGGCCTGACCAACAAGCGCCGCCTCTCGGCCCTCGGCCCGGGCGGCCTCAGCCGCGACCGCGCCGGCGTCGAGGTGCGAGACGTGCACCCGTCGCACTACGGCCGCATGTGCCCCATCGAGACCCCTGAGGGCCCGAACATCGGCCTGATCGGCGCGCTCGCGACCTTCGCGCGCATCAACGCCTTCGGCTTCATCGAGACCCCCTACCGTCGCGTGGTCGACGGCAAGGTCACCGATCAGGTCGACTACCTGACCGCGCACGAGGAGGACGAGTTCCTCATCGCGCAGGCCGGCGCCCCGCTGACCAAGGACGGCAAGTTCGCCGAGAAGCAGATCCTCGCCCGCCCCCGCGGCTCCGAGGTGCAGCTCGTCGACGCGAGCTCGGTCGAGTACATGGACGTGTCGCCGCGCCAGATGGTGTCGGTCGCGACCTCGCTCATCCCGTTCCTCGAGCACGACGACGCGAACCGCGCCCTCATGGGGGCGAACATGCAGCGCCAGGCCGTGCCCCTCGTGCGCAGCGAGTCGCCGCTCGTCGGCACCGGCATGGAAGGCTACGCGGCCATCGACGCGGGCGACGTCGTCACCGCCGAGAAGTCGGGCGTCATCGCCGAAGTCTCGGCCGACGTGGTCACCGTGCAGCTCGACGAGGGCGGCACGCAGAACTACTACCTGCGCAAGTTCGACCGCTCGAATCAGGGCACGAACTACAACCACCGCGTCATCGTGAAGGCGGGCGAGCGGATCGAGGCCGGCGAGGTCATCGCCGACGGCCCCGCGACGGAGAACGGCGAGCTCGCACTCGGCAAGAACCTGCTCGTCGCGTTCATGCCGTGGGAGGGTCACAACTTCGAGGACGCGATCATCCTGAGCCAGAACCTGGTGAAGGACGACACGCTCTCGTCGATCCACATCGAGGAGTACGACGTCGACGCCCGCGACACCAAGCTCGGCAAGGAGGAGATCACCCGCGACCTCCCCAACGCCAGCATGGAGGCGCTGAAGGATCTCGACGAGCGCGGCATCATCCGCATCGGCGCCGAGGTCCGCCCCGGCGACATCCTCGTCGGCAAGGTCACGCCGAAGGGCGAGACCGAGCTCTCCGCCGAGGAGCGCCTGCTGCGCGCGATCTTCAACGAGAAGAGCCGCGAGGTGCGCGACACGTCGCTCAAGGTGCCGCACGGCGTCTCGGGCACCGTCACCGCCGTCAAGGTGTTCGACGCCGAGAACGACAACGACGACGAGCTCGGCTCGGGCGTCAACCAGCGCGTCGTGGTCTACATCGCCCAGAAGCGCAAGATCACCGAGGGCGACAAGCTCGCCGGCCGCCACGGCAACAAGGGCGTCATCTCGAAGATCCTGCCGATCGAGGACATGCCGTTCCTCGCCGACGGCACGCCGGTCGACGTGATCCTGAACCCGCTCGGCATCCCCGGTCGCATGAACTTCGGCCAGGTGCTCGAGACCCACCTCGGGTGGATCGCGAAGCAGGGCTGGAAGGTCGAGGGCAGCCCGGAGTGGGCCGCGAAGCTCAAGCCGGAGGCGCTCGAGGCCGCACCGAACACCAAGGTCGCGACCCCGGTGTTCGACGGCGCCTCGGAGAGCGAGATCGAGGGCCTCCTCGACTCGACGCTCGTGACGCGCGACGGCGAGCGGCTGATCGACCGCAGCGGCAAGACCCGCCTGTTCGACGGTCGCTCGGGCGAGCCGTTCCCGTACCCGGTCTCGGTCGGCTACATGTACATCCTGAAGCTGCACCACCTCGTCGACGACAAGATCCACGCGCGCTCGACGGGCCCGTACTCGATGATCACCCAGCAGCCGCTGGGCGGCAAGGCGCAGTTCGGCGGTCAGCGCTTCGGCGAGATGGAGGTGTGGGCCCTCGAGGCGTACGGCGCCGCCTATGCCCTGCAGGAGCTGCTCACCGTGAAGTCCGACGACATCCTCGGGCGCGTGAAGGTGTACGAGGCGATCGTCCGCGGCGAGAACATCCCCGAGCCCGGCGTGCCGGAGTCGTTCCGCGTGCTGATGAAGGAGATGCAGTCGCTCTGCCTGAACGTCGAGGTGCTCGGCGCCGACGGCCAGGCCGTCAACCTGCGCGACAACGACGACGAGGCCCACCGCACCGCGGAGGAGCTCGGCATCAACCTCTCGACCCGCTTCGAGACCTCGTCGGTGGATGAGATCTAAACCGGCCGAGATCTGAGTCGATGCGCGCATCCGAGGATGATGCGCGCATCGGTTCCCGACACTTCAGAATTACTTTCCACCCCAAGGAGACAAATTGCTCGAGGGTACGAGTTTCAACGAGCTTCAGATCCGCCTGGCGACCGCCGATGACATCCGCGGCTGGTCGTTCGGCGAGGTCAAGAAGCCCGAGACCATCAACTACCGCACGCTGAAGCCCGAGAAGGACGGGCTCTTCGGCGAGCAGATCTTCGGCCCCAGCCGCGACTGGGAGTGCGCCTGCGGCAAGTACAAGCGCGTGCGCTACAAGGGCATCGTCTGCGAGCGCTGCGGCGTCGAGGTGACGAAGTCGAGCGTGCGCCGCGAGCGCATGGGCCACATCGAGCTGGCCGCGCCCGTCACGCACATCTGGTACTTCAAGGGCGTGCCGAGCCGTCTCGGCTACCTGCTCGACATGGCGCCGAAGGACCTGGAGAAGGTCATCTACTTCGCCGCCTACATGGTGATCGACGTCGACGAGGAGGGCCGTCACGAGGATCGCAGCTCGCTCGAGAGCGAGCTGCAGCTCGAGATCGGCTCGCTCGAGAAGCAGCGCGACCTCGCCATCGCCCAGCGCCAGCAGCAGGGCGAGGCCGACCTGGCCGCGCTCGAGGCCGAGGGCGCGAAGGCCGATCAGCGCCGTCGCGCCGAGGCCTCGGTCAAGAAGGATCTCGAGCAGATCCGCAAGGGCTTCGACGACGACATCGCCATGCTGCGCCGCGTGTGGGACGACTTCCTGAGCCTGAAGGTCGGCGACCTCAAGCCCGAGGACGCGACCTTCGCCGAGCTGCAGGATCGCTACGGCGAGTACTTCGAGGCCCACATGGGCGCCGAGGCCATCAAGAAGCGTCTCGAGAGCTTCGACCTCGCGGCCGAGAGCGACGCGCTGCACCTGCAGATCGCCGAGGGCAAGGGTCAGAAGAAGATCCGCGCCATCAAGCGTCTGAAGGTCGTCAACTCGTTCCTGCAGACCGGTGCGAGCCCGGCTGCCATGGTGCTCGACGTGGTGCCGGTGATCCCGCCGGAGCTGCGCCCCATGGTCCAGCTCGACGGCGGCCGCTTCGCGACCTCCGATCTCAACGACCTGTACCGCCGCGTCATCAACCGCAACAACCGCCTGCGCCGCCTGCTCGATCTCGGCGCCCCCGAGATCATCGTGAACAACGAGAAGCGCATGCTGCAGGAGGCAGTCGACGCCCTGTTCGACAACGGCCGCCGCGGCCGCCCCGTCACGGGCACCGGCAACCGCGCGCTGAAGTCGCTCTCCGACATGCTCAAGGGCAAGCAGGGCCGGTTCCGCCAGAACCTGCTCGGCAAGCGCGTCGACTACTCGGGCCGTTCGGTCATCGTGGTCGGCCCGCAGCTCAAGCTGCACCAGTGCGGCCTGCCCAAGGACATGGCGCTCGAGCTCTTCAAGCCGTTCGTCATCAAGCGCCTCATCGACCTGTCGCACGCGCAGAACATCAAGGCCGCCAAGCGCATGGTCGAGCGCGCGCGCAGCGAGGTGTGGGACGTGCTCGAGGAGATCATCCGCGAGCGCCCCGTGCTGCTGAACCGCGCCCCGACCCTGCACCGCCTGGGCATCCAGGCCTTCGAGCCGCAGCTCGTCGAGGGCAAGGCGATCCAGCTGCACCCGCTGGTCTGCACCGCCTTCAACGCCGACTTCGACGGCGACCAGATGGCCGTGCACCTGCCGCTGTCGGTCGAGGCCCAGGCCGAGGCCCGCGTGCTGATGCTCGCCTCGAACAACATCCTGAAGCCGTCGGACGGCCGACCGGTGACCCTGCCCTCGCAGGACATGATCATCGGCCTGCACCACCTGACCACGGTCAAGGAGGGCGTGCCCGGCGAGGGCCGCGCGTTCGGCTCGGTCGCCGAGGCGATCCTGGCGAAGGACGAGGGCTCGCTCGACCTCGGTGCGAAGGTGAAGATCCGTCTCATCGGCTACACCGATGAGAGCGGCGTCACCTCGGAGAAGCCGGTGCTGGTCGAGACGACCCTCGGCCGTGCCCTCTTCAACGAGGCGCTGCCGGTCGACTACCCCTACTTCGAGCGGGTGGCCGACAAGGGCAGCCTCTCGGGTCTGGTGAACGACCTCGCCGAGCGCTACCCGAAGGTGGAGGTCGCCGCGACCCTCGACCGGATCAAGGACGCCGGCTTCCACTGGGCCACGCGCTCGGGTGTCACCGTGGCGCTCAGCGACATCGTGACCCCGTCGAACAAGGCCGAGATCCTCGCCGAGCACGAGAAGGCCGCGGCCGCCGTGCAGAAGAAGTTCGAGCGCGGTCTCATCACCGACGCCGAGCGCCATGCCGAGCTCGTCGAGATCTGGACGGAGGCGACCGACGAGGTGGCCGCCGCCATGCGCGACGCGTTCCCGGCCGACAACACCATCTTCCGCATGGTGTCGTCGGGCGCCCGAGGCAACTGGCTGCAGATCCGCAACATCGCGGGCATGCGAGGCCTGGTGAGCGACCCGAAGGGCGAGATCATCCCGCGCCCGATCATCAACTCGTACCGCGAGGGCCTGTCGGTGGCCGAGTACTTCATCGCCACCCACGGCGCCCGCAAGGGCCTCGCCGACACCGCGCTCCGCACGGCCGACTCGGGCTACCTGACGCGTCGTCTGGTCGACGTCTCGCAGGATGTCATCATCCGCGAGGAGGATTGCGGCACCCGTCGAGGCCTCGAGCTGCCGATCGCGACCGCCGATGCCGATGGCACGCTGGTCCGCGACGACAACGTCGAGAACTCGGTGTACGCCCGCACGCTCGCCGAGGCAGTGGTCGGCGCCGACGGCTCGGTCATCGCCGACGCCGGCAGCGACGTGGGCGACGTGCTCATCGACACCCTGGTGGCGGCGGGCGTGACCGAGATCAAGGTGCGCTCCGTGCTCACCTGCGAGTCGGCGGTCGGCGTGTGCGCCACCTGCTACGGCCGTTCGCTGGCCACCGGCCAGCGCGTCGACATCGGCGAGGCCGTCGGCATCATCGCGGCCCAGTCGATCGGCGAGCCCGGCACCCAGCTGACGATGCGCACCTTCCACACCGGCGGCTCGGCCTCGGCCGACGACATCACGCAGGGTCTGCCCCGCGTGCAGGAGCTCTTCGAGGCTCGCACCCCGAAGGGCGCCTCGCCCATCGCCGAGGCCGCGGGCCGCGTCGTGATCGAGGACACCGAGAAGAGCCGTCGCATCATCCTCACGCCCGACGACGGCAGCGAGGAGAAGGCCTACCCGGTGCTGAAGCGCGCGACGCTGATCGTCGAGGACGGCGATCACGTCGAGCTCGGCCAGCCGTTCCTGCAGGGCACGCTCGACCCGAAGGACATCCTGCAGGTCGGCTCGACCGAGTCGGGCAAGCACATCCCGGGCGAGCGCGCAGTGCAGAAGTACCTCGTCGAGGGCGTGCAGGGCGTGTACCGTTCGCAGGGCGTGCCGATCCACGACAAGCACATCGAGGTCATCGTGCGCCAGATGCTGCGCAAGGTCACCGTGGTCGACCACGGCGAGACCGAGCTGCTTCCCGGCGAGCTCGTCGACCGCGCGCGCTACCAGCGGATCAACCGCGAGGCGCTGCTCGAGGGCAAGCGCGCCGCGACGGCCCGCCCCGAGGTCATGGGCATCACCAAGGCCTCGCTGGCGACCGAGTCGTGGCTGTCGGCCGCGTCGTTCCAGGAGACGACCCGCGTGCTCACGCAGGCCGCGATGGAGGGATCGAAGGATCCGCTCATCGGCCTCAAGGAGAACGTCATCATCGGTAAGCTCATCCCGGCCGGCACCGGCCTGGGCACCTACCGCGACGTCGACGTGAACCCCACCGAGGAGGCCAAGGCGGAGCGCTACCCGAACCGCCTGTTCGCCACCGAGGGTGGCTTCGACGAGAACGATCTGTCGTTCGTGGACTTCGACAGCTTCACGGCAGACGAGTTCAACCCGAGCGACTACTCCTAGTCCGCTCGTCCGAGAAAAGGCGGGGTGCTGAGATGCGGCGCCCCGCCTTTTCTCGTCCCTGCCGCCCTCTCCGGGTTCCCTGCGACTGCCGTGCTCGCGGGGGCCGTGTTCCTTCTTGGAGACCGGTTTCTTTTCGGAGACAGTGGCGAGGCAGCGTCGCAATGCCGGCCGCAAGCGGTAATGTGACGGCGATGGCCGCAACTGTGCCGCGGCACGACGAGAGGGCGAAGCGATGAGCGAAGAGCGCGACACGCAGGCGGGTGCGCCCGCACCGGATGCAGCGGAGACTCCGGCCGCGGCCACGACACCAGCGGCGGAGACGTCCGAGACGACGGAGGCCGCGGTGGCCGCCGAGGTCGCTTCGGCTCCGGCCGAAGATCAGGCCCCGGCGCCCGCCCGCGGGGTCGTGGCCGAGGAGCCCGCGGTCGCGGCGGGTGCACCCGTCGAAGAGGCCGTGCCCTCCGACACCGAGGTGCTCGCCGCGCTCGACCGGGCCGGTGCGCTGCCCGCGGATGCGGCGGATGGCGGCTCCGCGCCGGTCGTGATCGCGACCCCTGCAGCCGACATCCCGGTTGAGGCGGAAGCCGTGGTGGTCGAGGAGGCCGTCGCGCTCCCCGAGCGCGCGACGATCGCCGTCGCGGACGAGCTGCCGAGCGCGGGCCCCGCGGTGGCGCCCATCGGTGCCGATGCCGGCGTCGTGGCGGCCGGCCCGGCGGTTCCGCAGGGGCAGATGCTCGTCAGCGCCGACCACCCGATGGCGGCCCTGTACATGCAGACCCCGATGCCGCCCGACCTCAAGGGCAACCGCGGCGCCGGCGTGCTGATCTCGCTGCTCGCCACCCTCGGTTTCGCCGTCGTCTACGCGGGCGTGCTGGCCCTCTGGCTGGCGCCCGACTACCCGCCGTCCACCTTCCTCGCGCACGGCCTGCTGCCGTGGCTGACCTCGTGGGCCTTCGCAGCCGCCGCCGTGGCGTTCTTCGTCGGCATGGCGATACTCGTGCTGATCGTGGGCCGCGCCGGATGGTGGGCCTACGTGCTCGGCGGATTCCTGGTGGCGCTTCTGGTGTGGGCGGCCGTGATCGGCGCCCTGGCGCTGATGGGCTCGCCCGACGCGACAGGCGCCGAGCTTCGTCAGGGGCTGGGGCAGAACCCCGTCGGGCTGATCCAGGCGATCGGGTTCTCGGTGCCGGCCATCGCGGCCGCGGTCGTCGCTCGCGAGGCCTCGGTCTGGTTCGGCGCGTGGATCGGCTCCCGCGGTCGCCGCGTCACCCGCCGCAACGCCGAGGCGATCGCCGAGTACGAGGAGTCCCTGGCCGAGGCACAGGCGAAGCAGCCGTGACCGGCGGCGGCCCCCACGAGCAGCGTCGCGGGGTCACCCGCGGCTACGTCGCGGGCCTGGTCGCCGCTCTGACCATCGTCGGTCTCGCCCTGGTCGTGGCGAGTTGGGGGCTCATCTCCGTGCTCACGGGGCTGTCGCCCGTCGCCACCGAGGGCGTCTGGATCCTCGCCGGCGAGCTGATCGTCCTGGTCTGCCTGGCACTGCTCGCGTGGGGCCTGTGGCGGCAGGCGATCGCGCTTCTGCGCGGGCGCCGGACCCCGCCCTGGGCGCACACGCTGGCGATCGCGGTCGGGGCGTATCTCGTGTGGTGCCTCGGCGGGATCCTCTTCGGCCTCGGCATCGACGAGACCTGGCTCAGCCCGTTCGCGCTCGCGCTCGGGCTCGCGTGGGCGCTCTGCTCGCTGCTCTTCTGGGCGGTGCTGGCGAGGCGCGTCTACACCGACCGCCCCACGCCGCGGTGGCCGTGGGAACGGCGGGGCGAGCAGGGGCCCGACTGGAAGACGCCCGAGGATCTCGGCGGTGATGAGTGAGCCGGCCGGCTTCGATCGAGGATCGCGTCTCCGCGGCCGTCGACGCCTGGCTGCGCTGGGTGCCCACCTGGCAGCCCGGCACGCATCGCGGCCGCTCGCGCATGTGCCGTCGCTGCACGGGGTCTCCCGTGCTCACGGCGGCCGGGATCGCGGGTGACGTGCCGCATCAGGTCGCGCACGCGCTCACGAGCCGCATGCAGAGGATCATCGACCGCGCGGTCGACGACTACACCGAGCGCGAGCTGCCGACCCTCCACGCCGAGCTGACGGGGGAGCAACTCTGGCATACCGGGGGGTTCGAGCCCGCCGCGGGGCTCGATCCCGAGTACGACGGGCTCGACCTCGATCCCGAGGCCGACGACGAGCAGCCGTTCCTCTTCACCCTCGCAGAGCTCGCCGAGCAGTCCCGGCCCGAGCCGCCGCTGCCGCGCCCGCCACTGAGCCCCGACGAGAAGCGCCGGCTGATGCGAGAGATCGAGCTGGCGGATCACTTCGCCGAGGACGCCGGGCAGCAGCTGTGCTTCGCGCTGACCGAGCATCGCGAGCGCATCCGGGCAGCGGTGGAGCGCTTCGTCGAGCCGCAGATCCAGGCCATGCTCGACGAGCTCTCGCGCAATCTCGAGCCCCCGCAGTGATGGAGCGCGGGAGACGCGGAAGCGCGGGATCCGGCGCGACACGACATTGCGGAATGTGACCGCGGGCGCGTATAGTTGACTGTTGGTGTGTTCCACCGTGGTTTGCCGTGCAAACGGGAGACGAAGGGGGAGCCGCCACAGGGTCACTCGGTCTGGGCGATCGCCGCATGCGCGGTGCGAACGCAGCCCGATACCCCCACGGCATACCTGCACCCGTCGCAGCGTCGGATCGGCACCGTCGAGTCGGCAGGCGACAGCAGGTCAGCGGCCGCGAGAGCGACCGCGCATGCTTGTTCATGTAAGCATTCCTGTCACCGTGCAGGAACCAGAGGAGAATCAGTGCCTACTATTCAGCAGCTGGTTCGCAAGGGCCGGACGCCCAAGGTCTCGAAGACCAAGGCGCCCGCCCTGAAGGCGAACCCCCAGCAGCGCGGCGTGTGCACCCGTGTGTACACGACCACCCCGAAGAAGCCGAACTCGGCGATGCGCAAGGTCGCCCGTGTGAAGCTCTCGAACGGGACCGAGGTCACCGCGTACATCCCCGGCGAGGGCCACAACCTGCAGGAGCACTCGATGGTGCTCGTGCGCGGCGGTCGTGTGAAGGACCTCCCCGGCGTGCGCTACAAGATCGTGCGCGGCGCGCTCGACACGCAGGCGGTCAAGGATCGTCAGCAGGCGCGCAGCCGTTACGGTGCGAAGAAGGAGAAGAAGTAATGCCTCGCAAGGGACCTGCTCCGAAGCGCCCCGTCGTCGCCGATCCGGTGTACGGCTCGCCCGTGGTGAGCCAGCTCGTCAACAAGATCCTGCTCGACGGCAAGAAGGGCCTCGCCGAGCGCATCGTCTACGGTGCGCTCGAGAACGTCGCCGACAAGTCGGGCCAGGACGCCGTGACGGTGCTCAAGAAGGCGCTCGACAACGTGCGCCCCACTCTCGAGGTGCGTTCGCGCCGCGTCGGCGGCAGCACCTACCAGGTGCCCGTCGAGGTCAAGCCGCACCGCGCCAACACCCTCGCGCTGCGCTGGCTGACCAGCTACGCGAAGGCTCGTCGCGAGAACACCATGACCGAGCGCCTCACCAACGAGATCCTCGACGCTTCGAACGGCCTCGGCGCCGCGGTGAAGCGCCGCGAGGACACCCACAAGATGGCCGAGTCGAACCGCGCGTTCGCTCACTACCGCTGGTAACAGTCCGGTAGACCCGGGTGAGCGGGTCGGGTCGCTGCGCGATCCGGCCCGCCGCCTGCGGGGCGAGACCCCGCGATCCGATCTTTCACCCCCATACGGAGGAGACACCTGTGGCACAAGACGTGCTCACCGACCTGAGCAAGGTCCGCAACATCGGCATCATGGCGCACATCGATGCCGGCAAGACCACTACGACCGAGCGCATCCTGTTCTACACGGGTGTCAACCACAAGCTGGGCGAGACCCACGACGGCGCCTCGACCACCGACTGGATGGAGCAGGAGAAGGAGCGCGGCATCACGATCACCAGTGCCGCGGTGACCTGCTTCTGGAACAACAACCAGATCAACATCATCGATACGCCGGGCCACGTCGACTTCACCGTCGAGGTGGAGCGCTCGCTCCGCGTGCTCGACGGCGCGGTCGCGGTGTTCGACGGCAAGGAGGGCGTGGAGCCCCAGTCCGAGACCGTGTGGCGCCAGGCCGACAAGTACGGCGTGCCCCGCATCTGCTTCGTCAACAAGATGGACAAGATGGGTGCCGACTTCTACTTCACGGTCGACACTATCGTGGGCCGCCTCGGTGCCAAGCCGCTCGTGATGCAGCTGCCCATCGGCTCGGAGAGCGACTTCGTCGGCGTCGTCGACCTGCTCACCATGAAGGCGTTCGTCTGGGAGGGCGACTCCAAGGGCGACGTGACCCTGGGCGCCAACTACGAGACCCAGGAGATCCCGGCCGACCTCCAGGCCAAGGCCGAGGAGTACCGCGCCCAGCTGGTCGAGACCGTCGCCGAGACCGACGACGAGCTGCTCGAGAAGTTCTTCGGCGGCGAGGAGCTCACCGTCGACGAGCTCAAGGCGGGCATCCGCAAGCTCGTGGTGGCCAATGAGATCTACCCCGTGTTCTGCGGCTCGGCCTTCAAGAACCGCGGCATCCAGCCGATGCTCGATGCGGTCGTCGACTTCCTGCCGAACCCGCTCGACGTGGGCGCCATCGAGGCGCACGACCCGCGCGACGAGTCGGTCATCATCGAGCGGAAGCCCACCCGCGAGGATCCGTTCTCGGCGCTCGCGTTCAAGGTTGCCGTGCACCCGTTCTTCGGCCGCCTCACCTACGTGCGCGTCTACTCGGGCCACCTCGACTCCGGCGCCCAGGTCATCAACTCGACCAAGGGCCGCAAGGAGCGCATCGGCAAGATCTTCCAGATGCACGCCAACAAGGAGAACCCGGTCGACGAGGTGACCGCCGGCAACATCTACGCCGTGATCGGCCTGAAGGACACCACCACCGGTGACACCCTCTGCGACCCGAACAACCAGGTCGTGCTCGAGTCGATGACCTTCCCCGAGCCCGTGATCGAGGTGGCCATCGAGCCGAAGACCAAGGGCGACCAGGAGAAGCTGTCGACCGCGATCCAGAAGCTCGCCGAAGAGGATCCGACGTTCCGCGTCAGCCTCAACGCCGAGACCGGCCAGACCGTGATCGCCGGCATGGGCGAGCTTCACCTCGACATCCTCGTGGATCGCATGAAGCGCGAGTTCAAGGTCGAGGCGAACGTGGGCAAGCCCCAGGTCGCCTACCGCGAGACCATCCGCCGTACGGTCGAGAAGCACGACTACACCCACAAGAAGCAGACCGGTGGCTCCGGTCAGTTCGCGAAGGTGCAGATCGCGCTCGCGCCGCTCGAGAGCGACGCCGAGAAGACCTACGAGTTCGAGGACAAGGTGACCGGCGGCCGCGTGCCCCGCGAGTACATCCCCTCGGTCGACGCGGGCATCCAGGATGCGATGCAGTACGGCATCCTGGCCGGCTTCCCCGTGGTGGGCGTCAAGGCCACCCTGCTCGACGGCCAGTACCACGACGTCGACTCCTCGGAGATGGCGTTCAAGATCGCCGGCTCGATGGCGTTCAAGGAGGCCGCGCGCAAGGCCCAGCCCGTGCTGCTCGAGCCGATGATGGCCGTCGAGGTCCGCACGCCCGAGGAGTACATGGGCGATGTGATCGGCGACCTCAACAGCCGTCGCGGTCAGATCCAGAGCATGGAGGACGCGAGCGGCGTCAAGGTCGTCCGCGCCCTCGTCCCGCTCTCCGAGATGTTCGGGTACATCGGCGACCTCCGGTCGAAGACCAGCGGTCGCGCGGTGTTCTCGATGACCTTCGACTCCTATGCAGAGGTGCCGAAGGCTGTGGCCGATGAGATCGTTCAGAAGGCTCAGGGCGCGTAACACCGCCCGACGGTCGGGGGCGGGCGACCGCTCCCGGCCGGCTCTGGCCGCTTCGCGCGGTCCGAGCCGGCAACACTTCGGTTCGCACTGAGCGGCCCGAACAAGTAACATATAGACACAACCCCTGTGCTCGTGCCCGCCGGGAACACCTTCGGCGGGAAGCGGCACTCGACGTCCTGAGGAGGACCATAGTGGCGAAGGCCAAGTTCGAGCGGACCAAGCCGCACGTGAACATCGGAACGATCGGTCACGTCGATCACGGTAAGACCACTCTTACCGCTGCCATCTCGAAGACGCTTGCCGACAAGTACCCGTCGGACACCAACGTGCAGCGCGACTTCGACACGATCGACTCCGCTCCCGAGGAGCGCCAGCGCGGCATCACCATCAACATCTCGCACGTCGAGTACGAGACCCCGAAGCGTCACTACGCTCACGTTGATGCCCCCGGCCACGCCGACTACATCAAGAACATGATCACCGGTGCCGCCCAGATGGACGGCGCGATCCTCGTGGTCGCCGCGACCGACGGTCTGATGGCGCAGTCGAAGGAGCACATCCTCCTCGCCAAGCAGGTCGGCGTCCCCTACCTGCTCGTCGCTCTCAATAAGTGCGACCAGGTCGACGACGAGGAGATCCTCGAGCTCGTCGAGATGGAGGTCCGCGAGGAGCTCACCAAGAACGGCTTCGACGGCGACAACGCTCCCGTCGTGCGCGTCTCGGGCTACCAGGCGCTGCAGGGCGAGGAGAAGTGGGTCAACTCGATCCTCGAGCTCATGGAGGCCGTCGACGAGTCGATCCCCGATCCCGTGCGTGACAAGGATAAGCCGTTCCTCATGCCCGTCGAGGACGTCTTCACCATCACCGGCCGCGGCACCGTGGTCACCGGTCGCGCCGAGCGCGGCACGCTGAAGATCAACTCCGAGGTCGAGATCGTGGGTCTGCGCCCGACGCAGAAGACCACCGTCACCGGCATCGAGATGTTCCACAAGCAGCTCGACGAGGCCTGGGCCGGCGAGAACTGTGGCCTGCTGCTCCGCGGCACCAAGCGCGAGGACGTCGAGCGCGGCCAGGTCGTCGTGGCCCCCGGCTCGATCACCCCGCACACCAAGTTCGAGGGCACCGCCTACATCCTCAAGAAGGAAGAGGGCGGCCGCCACAACCCGTTCGAGACGAACTACCGTCCGCAGTTCTACTTCCGTACGACTGACGTGACCGGTGTCATCACCCTGCCCGAGGACAAGCCGATGGTCATGCCCGGCGACACCACCGACATGACGGTCGAGCTGATCCAGCCGATCGCCATGGAGGAGGGCCTCGGCTTCGCGATCCGTGAGGGTGGCCGCACCGTCGGCGCCGGCACGGTGACCAAGGTCGTCGAGTAAACACCTCGTCGAGTAATCTTCGATTACCGATAGAAGAACCCCCGGGAGGATTCCTCCCGGGGGTTCTTCGTCTCTCGGCGTCTAGAATCGATCGGTCGAGAGTCGCGAGCAGCTCGATCGAGAGCTATTCATTGCCGATGTGCTTGTCGGCGGCGTCGCGGGCGCCGTCGATCTGATCCTTGAACTTGCCGCCGGTGACCTTGTTCGCAAGATCCGCGGCGCCGCCGAGGATCTTGTCGCTGATGTCTTCGGCCTGCTCGC
>JBFXIT010000003.1:31804-34162 GCA_050175655.1 Leucobacter sp. | reverse complement strand
GAGCCTCTCCCGGCTTCACGAGGAACACCCCGACCCCCAGCTGCGGGATCTCATGCCCGTCGTTCAGGGTGAGGCTCGGAATCTGCAGTCGGCTCATGGCTCCAGTCTAGGATGCGGGTGAGAGAATGGGCGGGTCATGACGCAGCCGCAGCCCCGTATCGAGTTCCCCGAGGATCTCCCGGTCTCGCAGCGGCGCGACGAGATCGCGGCGGCGATCCGCGACCATCAGGTGGTCATCGTCGCCGGCGAGACGGGCAGCGGCAAGACGACCCAGCTGCCGAAGATCGCCCTGGCCCTCGGTCGCGAGCGCATCGCCCACACACAGCCGCGGCGCATCGCGGCGCGCACCATCGCCGAGCGCGTCGCCGAGGAGCTCGGCGCCGAGTTGGGCGGGCTCGTCGGCTACCAGGTGCGGTTCACCGACAAGGCGGGGGCGAACACGAAGATCCGCCTCATGACCGACGGCATCCTGCTGAACGCGATCCATCGCGACCGCGACCTGCGGGCATACGACACGATCATCATCGACGAGGCGCACGAGCGCAGCCTCAACATCGACTTCCTGCTCGGGTATCTGAAGACGCTGCTCCCCCGCCGCCCCGATCTCAAGGTCATCGTCACGAGCGCGACGATCGACCCCGAGTCGTTCGCGCGTCATTTCGCCGACCCTCGCACGAAACGGCCGGCGCCGATCATCGAGGTGTCGGGCCGCACCTACCCCGTCGAGATCCGCTATCGGCCGCTGATCGAGGAATCGGAGGCGAAGGATCCGAAGACCGGCGCGCTGCGGACCCGCAGGATCGAGCGCGACCTCTTCGACGCGATCGGCGAGGCAGTCGACGAGATCGGCCGCGAGGAGCGGGGCGACGTGCTGGTGTTCCTGAGCGGCGAGGCCGAGATCAGGGATGCGGCCGATGCGTTGAAAAGCAGGGCGAAGGATCGCGCCAGGCCCCTGGAGATCCTCCCCCTCTACGGGCGTCTGAGCTCTGCCGAGCAGCATCGCGTCTTCGAGAGACCGGGCGGCGCGAACGCCGGGGCGCGCCGGATCGTGCTCGCCACGAACGTCGCAGAGACCAGCCTCACGGTGCCCGGGATCCGCTATGTGATCGACGCCGGCACGGCCCGCATCTCGCGCTACAGCGCGCGCAGCAAGGTGCAGCGGCTCCCGATCGAGGCGATCTCGCAGGCGAGCGCGAAGCAGCGGTCGGGCCGATCGGGCCGCACGAGCCCGGGTATCGCGATCCGCCTCTACGCCGAGGAGGACTACGAGAGCCGGCCCGCCTTCACGGAGCCCGAGATCCTGCGCACGGGGCTCGCGTCCGTGATCCTGCAGATGCTCTCGCTCGGCCTCGGCGAGATCGCGGAGTTCCCCTTCCTCACGCCCCCTGATCCTCGGGGCATCCGCGACGGCCTCGGCCTGCTGGAGGAGCTGGGGGCCGTGCGCACCGCGGGCAGGGAGCACCGCATCACGAAGACGGGCAGCGAGCTCGCGCGCCTGCCCATCGAGCCGCGCTTCGCCCGCATGGTGGTCGAATCGCGGCGACGAGGCACGACCGCCGAGGTGATCGCGATCGTTGCGGGTCTCACGATCCAGGACGTGCGCGAGCGGCCGGCGGAGCAGCGCGGGCGCGCCGACGAGCTGCACGCGCGATTCGCCGATCCGATGGGCGACCTGATGACGCTGCTGAACCTGTGGAACTATCTGCAGGAGCAGCAGGCCGCTCTCTCGTCGAGCGCGTTCCGACGGCTGTGCAAGGCGGAGTTCCTGAACTTCCTGCGCGTGCGCGAGTGGATGGATCTCGTGCGGCAGCTCTCTCGCGCGCAGCGTTCGGGGCGGAACGAGTCTTCGCGCGCTTCCGACCTCGAGACCGCGTCGAGCGGATCGGCCGAGGCGATCCACCGTTCGATCCTCGCCGGCCTGCTCTCGCATCTGGGCGCGCGCGACGACATTCAGGATCGGCGCACGCAGGATCGTCGAGCGCCGGGCGGTCGCAGCGCCCCGGGGGCGGCGAAGCGCAAGCCGGTGCAGGAGTACCTCGGCTCCCGCGGCACGCGCTTCGCGCTGCATCCGGGATCCGTGCTGGCGAAGCGGCCTCCCGAGGTCGTGATGAGCGTCGAACTGGTCGAGACGAGCAGGCTCTTCGCACGCGGCAACGCGGCGATCGACCCGGCCTGGGCGGAGGAGCTCGCCGGTCCGCTCGCCAAGCGGCAGCTGAGCGAGCCGCGCTGGGAGAAGTCGCAGGGCGCCGCGGTCGCCACCGAGCGGGTCACCCTCTACGGCGTGCCCATCGTCGGAGGGCGGCGCGTGCAGCTCGCCCGCTTCGACGCGGAGCTGGCGCGCGAGATGTTCATCCGCCA
>JBFXIT010000003.1:6489-31704 GCA_050175655.1 Leucobacter sp. | reverse complement strand
GCGCTGCCGAAGCACGACCTCGAGCAGCAGGGCCTCACGGCCTGGACCTTCGGCGATCTGCCGGGACACGTCGACTCGAGCTACGCCGGCGGGCGGGGAAGCGGCGGCGGCGTGGTGCGGGCCTACCCCGCCATCGCCGACCGGCGCACCTCCGTCGACCTCGTGCTGGTCGCCGACCGGGAGGAGCAGGCCCGTCTCGGCCGACGCGGCATCCGGCGCCTGCTCGCGCTGTCGAGCCCGAGCCCGGCGAGCTACATCCGCGACCACCTCTCGAACCAGGAGAAGCTGCTGCTGGGTGCCGGGCCCTACCGCACTCTCGACGACGCCATCGCCGACGTCTCGCTCGCGGTCGCCGACCGCGTGATCCGCCGCCACTCCCCCGACGGCCTGATCTGGCGAGCCGCCGACTTCGAGGCGGTCGCGAACGACTACGCCGGCGCGCTGATCGACGAGATCTACCGCGGCATCGCGCTGACCGCGCGCGTGCTCGACGGGGCGCGCCTCGCCCGCAAAGCGGTCGACGGCGCGAAGTCGCTGCAGGTGCTCGGCCAGGTGACGGACGCCCAGTCGCAGATCAACGGCCTCGTGTGGGCGACCGGCACGGGCGAGGGCTTCGTGTCGCGCACCGGCCTCGACCGGCTGGAGCGCCTGCCCGTCTACCTCGAGGCGGTCCGCGTGCGCATGCAGGGCCTCATCGAGAATCCGGGCCGCGATCGCGCCTGGCAGAACGAGTCGGATCGCGCCCTCGCGCTCTTCTCCGAGGCCGGGGGCGCCATCCCGCTGCCGCCGGACGCCCCCGAGCATCTGGTGCGCGCCCGGTGGATGCTCGAGGAGCTCCGCGTCAGCCTCTTCGCCCAGCAGCTGCGCACCGCCGAGCCCGTCTCCCTGCCCCGCCTGCAGAAGGCGCTCTCGCCGGGATCCTGACCGCGCGATCCGACGCCACCGCCGGGGCGACCGCCTGCGCCCGGGCATGCCGACGCGACACGGCTGCTCAGCGAGCCGAACCTGACTAGACTCTGCTGGTGGGCATCTACAGCGGCCTGGGCAGGTACCCCGGCGTCTACCGCGTTCTCGTCTCTCAACTCACGGCGCGATTCCCCTTCGGCATGCTCTCGATCATCATGCTGCTGCACATCCAGCTGGGGTACGGCGACTACACTTCGGCGGGCATCGTGCTCGCCGCCCAGAGCACCGGTCAGGCCATCTCGGGCCCGCTCTCCAGCCGCCTCATGGGCCGGCTCGGCATGCGCCCGGTGCTCGGAGCGACCTCCGTGCTGTGCGCCGGCCTGCTGCTCACGATCGCGTTCACGCGCCCGCCGATCCTCGTCGTGGTCGCGGTCGCGTTCCTCGTGGGCCTCTCGACCCCGCCGGTCACTCCCGCCGTGCGCACCATCTACCCCAAGCTGGTCCCCGGCACGCAGCTCCCCGCGCTGTTCTCTCTCGACGCGGCCGCGCAGGAGATCATCTGGGTGATCGGCCCCGTCGTCGCCGTGTTCGTGTCGTCGCAGTTCGGCACGGCAGCGGGCCTCGCGGTCGCGGCGGCCTTCATGGTGTTCGGCGGCGCCTGGTTCGTGCTGAGCCCCGCGCTCGGCTCGATCCGCATCCCCAAGCCCAGGAGAGGCCTCGGGGCGGTGCTGCGCCATCCGACCGTCGTCATCTCCACGGTCATCAGCTTCTTCTTCGTCGCCGCCTTCGCCGCGATCGAGACGGGCATCGTCGCGGCCTTCAGCACCGGCGAATCCGGGCACGGCAGCATGGAGTCGGGCATCGTGCTCGCGATCTTCGCCGGCGGCTCGCTCGTCGGAGGCCTCGTGTTCGGGCATCGCACCATGAGGCCCTGGTCGCTGCTGCTGCGCATGCTCATCGTGCTGGCCGGCACGCTCGCCTGCCTGATCAGCCTCGACATGTGGTGGATGAGCGCGGTGCTCTTCATCGGCGGCCTGGGAACGGCGCCGGTCTTCGCCGCGATCTCGAGCATCGTCGCGGCGACCGTGAAGATGTCGGAGATGACCGAAGCCTATGGCTGGATCGGTACCGGCCAGCTGGTCGGCGTCGCGATGGGCTCGGCGCTGGGCGGTGTCGCCATCGACCACTTCGACGCCCCCGGAGCGATCGCGGTATCCGCCGGGCTGCTCGCCGTCAGCGCCCTCTGCGCGGCCGTCGCCATGCGCTGGCTGCCGGACCTCAAGGGCCGCGTCATCGAGCCGCCTGCGGAGACCGGGACGATGACCATCCCCCTCCCGTGACGCGCTTCCCGGCACCACCGATACCCCGCGACTGATTCCACACGAGTTCGCTCGATTCTCTGACGATAATCGCGGTCGAGACGAATCCTCGGTGCGTTTTCCGAATAGATGGCGGCGTTCAGCGAGGTGTGTCAGACTGGCTTCGACCCCGCGTTGGAGTCGACCCCCGACGATGAGATTCATAAAGGAGTGAGTGACCCATGGCCACCTTCGCCGTCATCAACCCGGCCACCGGCGAGACCCTTGCCGAGTACCCTGATGCCACCGCCGCAGACATCGAGAACGCGCTTTCCTCGGCTCAGCAGGCCTACCAGGATTGGGCGCGCAAGACGACCGTCGCCGAGCGCGCCGCGCTCGCGCACCGCCTCGCAGAGCTCTTCGACGAGCGCCAGGACGAGCTCGGCGCGATCATCAACCGCGAGATGGGCAAGCCCCTCGACCAGGCCGTCGGCGAGGCCGAGTTCTCCGGCGCGATCGCGAAGGCATTCGCAGACAACGCAGAGAAGTGGCTGGCCGACGAGCAGCTCGAGGTCGAAGACGGCCTGCGCAGCTTCTTCCGCTTCCAGGGCATCGGCGTGATCCTGGGCATCATGCCCTGGAACTACCCCTACTACCAGGTCGCCCGCTTCGCGGTGCCCAACCTGATCCTCGGCAACACCGTGATCCTCAAGCACGCCGCGCAGTGCCCCGAGTCGGCGCTCGCCCTCGCGCAGCTCTTCAAGGACGCCGGCTTCCCCGAGGGCGCCTACGTCAACGTGTTCGCCACCCATGACCAGATCGCCGACATCATTGCCGACGACCGCGTGCAGGGCGTCTCCCTCACCGGCTCGGAGCGGGCCGGCGCGATCGTCGCCGAGCAGGCCGGCAAGCACCTCAAGAAGTGCGTGCTCGAGCTGGGCGGATCCGACGTGTTCCTCGTGCTCGACACCGCCGACATCGATCACGCGGTCGAGCACGCGGTGGGCGGTCGCATGGAGAACACCGGCCAGGCCTGCAACGGCTCCAAGCGCATCGTGGTGATGGACAAGCACTACGACGAGTTCTCGCAGAAGTTCCTCGCCGCGATCGGCGGCCAGTCGTACGGCGACGACTTCGGCCCCCTCTCGTCGGCGGGCGCGACCAAGACCCTCACGGCTCAGGTGCAGGGCGCCATCTCGCAGGGCGCCGAGGTGCTCGTGGGCGACGCGACCCCCGACGGCAACGTGTTCACTCCGACCGTCATCGGCGGCGTGACCCCGGCGATGGACGTGTACAGCCAGGAGCTGTTCGGGCCCGTCGCTCAGCTCTACAAGGTCTCGAGCGACGAGGAGGCGATCGAGCTCGCCAACAGCTCGCCCTACGGCCTCGGCTCGGTCGTGATCTGCGACGATCTGGAGCGCGCCGAGCGCGTCGGCAACCAGCTCGACGTGGGCATGGTGTTCATCGGCGCGGCCGGCCTCGAGGGCGCCGACGTGCCCTTCGGAGGGGTGAAGAAGTCGGGCTACGGTCGCGAGCTGGGCAAGGTCGGCATGCTCGAGTTCGCCAACAAGAAGCTCTTCCGCTTCGCGGGCTGAGCCGCCGGCTGAACGGCGGAAGGATCGCGGCCCGGGGCAATCGCCCCGGGCCGCTTCCGTTCCCGCACCTCTCGGCTACTCGCCGAGCCGCTTGCGGGAGGCGATCGCCCGATCGGCTTCGCGACGGTCCTGCTTCTCCCGCAGGGTCTGCCGCTTGTCGTACTCCTTCTTGCCCTTGGCGAGTGCGATCTCGACCTTCGCCCGGCCGTCCTTGAAGTAGAGCCGCAGCGGCACGATCGTCATGCCGCCCTCGCGGGTCTTCTGGAAGAGCTTGTCGATCTGCTGCCGGTGCAGGAGCAGCTTGCGCTTGCGGCGCGGCGCATGATTGGTCCACGAGCCGTTCAGATACTCGGGGATGTAGGCGGCGTCGAGCCAGGCCTCGCCGTTCTCGATGAAGACGTAGCCGTCGACCAGCGAGGCGCGGCCCATGCGCAGGGACTTGACCTCGCTGCCGCTCAGCACCATCCCGGCCTCGTAGGTGTCGAGGATGTGGTAGTCGTGGCGCGCCTTCTTGTTCGAGGCGATGAGCTTCTCACCGGTCTCTCTGGGCATGGCGCACCTCCTCTGGCTCGGTCACGGGCGAACGACCAGCCTACCGCAGACGCGGCCCGGTCAGACCCGCAGGTAGCGGCTGATCGCGATCTTCGCGGCGATCGCGGAGAGCACTACGCCGACGAGCAGCAGCACCGGCGGCACGATGAGAGACTGCTCCACCGTGATGTAGCTCGTGAACGGCACGTTCTCGGCCAGGAAGCCCTGCACGAAGAACTGCACGATGGCGACCGACGCGACGCCGGCGAGCACCGCGCCGATGAGCGCGGCGATGATGCCCTCGACGATGAACGGCGTCTGGATGAAGCGGTTCGATGCGCCCACCAGTCGCATGATCCCGATCTCCCGGCGTCTCGAGAACGCCGAGAGGCGGATGGTGGTCGAGATGAGCAGCATGGCCGCGACGAGCATCAGGCCGGCGATGGCGATCGCGGTGTAGCTCGCGACCCCGAGGAAGAGGAAGATCCGGTCGAGCAGGCTGCGCTGATCCGAGATGCTCTGCACGCCGGGGATGCCTGTGAAGGTCTCCTGGATCACCGCAGAGCGCGACGGATCCTCGAGCTTCACCCAGAAGGTCTGGTTCAGCTGCTCCGGCCGCGTGATGTCGACGATCGGGTTGCCCGCGAACTGCTTCGTGAACTCGGCATAGGCCTGATCGTGGTCGACGAAGAAGAAGTCCTCGATGTAGGGCGCGAGGGTGTCGGATCGCAGCGCCTCCTCGACGGCGGCGATCTGATCCTCCGTCGCATCCTCCCCCGCGCAGGTCGCGCTCTGATCGAACTCGGTGCACAGGTAGATCGCCACCTGGGCCCGGTCGTACCAGAAGGTCTTCATCTGCTGCACCTGCAGCTGCATCAGGATCGCCGCGCCCACGAAGGTGAGCGAGACGAAGGTCACCAGGATGACCGAGATCACCACCGAGAGATTGCGGCGCAGGCCGCTCCAGACCTCTCCGAGAACGAGTCCGAACCTCATCGCACCGGCCCCACATCCGTCTGGTCGTCGTCTCCCGACAGGCCGAGCCGCTCGGCCAGGCTCCCGTTGCCCTCTGCGAGCGTCACGGGGTCGACGTCGGCCGGCCTCAGGAACGCGGGGATCTGCGCCTGCTTCCCATCGCGATCGGTCCGCACGGTCTTATCCGCGTCGTCCTCGGCGTCGCCGCCGGCAGCGGGCGGGGTCTGAGCGGGCGCGGCCCGGTCCGGCGCGGTCGCCGAGGCGGTCTCAGCCGCCGCAGCCGTGGGCTGCACCGCCTGCGGTTGCACGGGCGGGATCTCCCCTTGCGCCTGGGCCGCACCGGCCTGCAGATCCTGCGTCAGCGTCGCGCGCACCACGTCCTCGCTCGTGCGCAGCACCTGCACCCCGGCCTCGGTGAGATCCTGCACCGGGATCGACGCGGTCTCTCCGTAGCCGCCGCCCTGCTCGTCGCGGACGACCACGCCCTGCGAGAGCTCGACCACGCGCTGCTGCATGATGTCGACGAAGGTCGCCTCGTGGGTCGCCATCACGACCGTCGTGCCGGCCGCGTTGATGGCCCGCAGCAACTGCATGATGCCGAGGCTCGTCGCGGGGTCGAGGTTGCCCGTCGGCTCGTCGGCGAGGAGGATCGCCGGCTTGTTCACGATCGCGCGAGCGATGGCGACGCGCTGCTGCTCGCCGCCCGAGAGCTCGTGCGGGTAGCGCTTCGCCTTGCCGTCGAGGCCCACCATGCGGAGCGTGTCGGGCACGGCCTCCTGGATGAAGCCCCGCGACTTGCCGATCACCTGCAGGGAGAAGGCGACGTTGTCGTAGACGGTCTTGTTGCTGAGCAGGCGGAAGTCCTGGAAGACGACGCCGAGGTTGCGCCTGAAATAGGGAACCTTGCGACTCGAGATCTTGCTCAGATCCTGGCCGAGCACGTGCACGCTGCCGCTGCTCGGCACGTCCTCGCGCAGAATGAGACGCAGGCACGACGACTTGCCCGAACCCGACGCGCCGACGATGAACACGAATTCGCCGCGGTCGATGTTCATGCTGACGCCGTCGAGCGCCGGGCGCTGAGTGCCCCGGTACTTCTTGGTGACGTTTTCAAAGAGGATCATGACGCGTTCGACCCTACGCCGCTCGTCGCGCGGCGCCGACGCGACGCGCTGAGAAACGCGGCCTTCTCAGGTTGCGCGAACCGGGCGGGCGATCACTTGTTGAGGGATCGCCAGCGGATGCCCGCGGCGATGAAGCCGTCGAGGGCGCCATCGAAGACCGCGTCGGGCTGCGACGACTCGTGCCCGGTGCGCAGATCCTTTACCAGCTGCTGGCCGTAGAGGAAGTAGGAGCGGATCTGATCCCCCCAGCTCGCGGTGATGCTGCCGGCGAGCTCCTTCTTCTTCGCGGCCTCCTCCTCGCGCTGCAGCAGCAGCAGGCGGGTCTGCAGCACGCGCATGGCCGCGGCACGGTTCTGGATCTGCGACTTCTCGTTCTGCATGGAGATGACGATGCCCGTGGGCAGGTGGGTGATGCGCACCGCGGAGTCGGTCGTGTTCACCGACTGGCCGCCGGGGCCCGAGGATCGGAACACGTCGACGCGGATGTCGCTCTCGGGGATGTCGACCTCGGTCGCCTCCTCGAGGAGCGGGATCACCTCGACGCCGGCGAAGCTGGTCTGCCGCTTGTCTGCCGAGCCGAAGGGGCTGATGCGGGCTAGGCGGTGCGTGCCCGCCTCGACCGAGATGGTGCCGAAGGCGTAGGGCGCATCGATCTCGAAGGTCGCGGACTTGATGCCCGCGCCCTCGGCGTAGGAGGTGTCGAGCACCTTCGTCGGGTAGTCGTGCTGCTCGGCCCAGCGCAGGTACATGCGCAGCAGCATCTCGGCGAAGTCGGTGGCGTCGTCGCCGCCCGCGCCCGAGCGGATCGTGATCACGGCAGGGCGCTCGTCGTACTCGCCCGAGAGCATCGTCTGCACCTCGAGCTCGCTCACCACCGACTCGATGTCGGCCAGCTCGGTCTTCGCCTCCTCGGCCGAGGCCTCGTCGTCGACCTCCTGCGCGAGCTCGATCAGCACGTCGAGATCGTCGAGCCTGCGCTCCACCGTGCGCAGCTTGTTGACGCGCGACTTGCGGTGGCTGAGGCCGCTCGTCACCTTCTGGGCGGCCTCCGGATCATCCCAGAGGCCGGGAGCGGCCGCCTGCTCCTCGAGTTCGACGATCTCCCGTTCGAGGCCGGGGAGATCCATCACAGTGGCAATGTCGGCGAATGTTGCGCGCACGGCCTTGATGCGGCCGCCGAGATCGAGATCGAGCATGATCCCTCATCCTACCGTCCGGCGCGGGTGCCGGGGTGATGAGGTCGGGCCTCATCGCCCCGGCAGGCGCTTTCACGCCCGGGAGAGCTTCTTCTGACGGTTGATGTTGATCATCTGCACGATGATCACCAGCAGCAGTGCGCCGATGAACACGATCGAGGCCAGCACGTTCGCCTGCGCCGGCACGCCCTTGAGCGCCGAGACGTAGATGAACTTGGGGAACGTGGTCGCGGTGCCCGAGTTGAAGTTCGTGATGATGAAGTCGTCGAACGACAGCGCGAACGACAGCAGGGCCGCACCGATGATGCCGGGCATCAGCATGGGCATCGTGATCCGCCAGAACACCTGGCCGGGGGACGCGTAGAGGTCTCTGCCCGCCTCCTCGATCGCCGGGTTCAGCGATGCCACGCGCGCCTTCACCGCCACCACGACGTACGAGATGCAGAACATCGTGTGCGCCAGGATGATGGTGCCGATGCCCTTCTCGACGCCTGCGAGCAGGAACTGCGCGGCGAGGCCGGCGCCGAGCACGACCTCGGGCGTCGCCATCGGGGTGAACAGCAGCAGGCTCACGGTGGAGCGGCCCTTGAACTTGTACCGCACCAGCGCGATCGCGATCATCGTGCCGAGCACGGTGGCGATCACGGTGGCGACGACGCCGACCAGGATGCTGTTGCCGAAGGCCGTGCACACCTGGGGAGCCCCGCAGGGGTTCTGCCAGTTGGCGAGCGAGAACCCGTTCCAGATGATGTTGTTGCGCCCGCGCTTCTGGTTGAACGAGAAGAGGATGACGTGCGCGATCGGCAGCAGCAGGTAGATGAGCGCGATGGTGCCGACGACCGGCACGAGCAGCTTGCCGAAGCTGAACTTGTTCACAGCAGATCCTCCGCCCCGCTCTTGCGCACATAGGTGGCGACGATGATCAGGATGATGACCATGAGGATGATCGACAGCGCGGCGGCCATCGGATAGTTCTGCGTCTGCAAGAAGTTCGACTCGATGACGTTACCGATCATAGCCGTTCCCGTGCCGCCCAGGAACTCCCTCGACGCGTTCACGTAGTCGCCCGACATGGGGATGAAGCTCAGCAGCGTGCCGGAGACGACTCCCGGCATCGACAGCGGCAGCGTGACCTTGCGGAACACCGTCACCGGCGACGCGTAGAGATCGGAGCCCGCCTCGACCAGCCGGAGGTCGAGCGCCTGCAGCGACGCGAACATGGGCAGCACCATGAACGGGATGAAGTTGTAGACGAGGCCGAAGATCACCGAGTAGTGGGTGCCCACGAAATCGCTCGGCAGGATCGACTTCCATGCGAGGGTGCGGAGCAGGAAGCTGATGAAGAACGGGGCGACCACGAGGATGAGCAGGATGCCCTGCAGCATCGGCTTGCTGCGCGCCTTCACGCCGATCAGATAGGCCAGCGGGTAGCTGATGATCAGGCCGATGATGGTCGCCACGACCGAGTAGATGAAGGAGCGGATCAGCTGCGGCCAGTACTCCTGCAGCGCGGCCCAGTAGTTCGAGAACTGCAGCGCGGCCACATACTGCCCGATGCCCCCGCTCTCCGCGGGCGCCTGCAGCGAGGTGATCGCCAGCTGGATGAACGGCGCCACGAAGAAGAGCAGCATGTAGGCAATGCCGGGCGCGAGCAGCAGCAGGGCGATCCAGCCCCTCTTGCGGGGCGCCTGTTCGACAGCCTTCGCGCTGGCCGAGAAAGCGGTGAATGCCATCGTCGGCTCCTACTCGCTGAGCGCCGCGTGGGCGGCGATCGCCTGCGTCGAGAAGTCTGCGGTCAGCGCGCCGGTCTCGAGTCGGTCGTCGGCGAGGCCGAAGGTGTGCTCGGCCAGCCAGCTGAGCCAGACGTCGTCGCCCTGCCGCGCGGCCGGACCGGCTTCGACGTTCTGGGCGAACACCTGCACGGGGCCGGCGCCCGGCACCTCGACAGTGTACTGCGTGCTCACGCCGATGAACGAGACGTCGACGATGCGGCCGGGGCCGATCACGTTGAGCGCCGCATCCTCGGCGGGCGCCTCGGCGTGCAGCCTCAGCTTCTCGGGGCGCACGCCGACGGTGATGACCCCGCTGTCGCGCTCGGTGCGCGATCGGGGCACCGTGATCCTGGCGCCCTCGAACGACGTCTGGATCGCCTGGTCGTTGCCGCCGACCACCTCGACCTTGAACAGGTTCGACTGGCCGAGGAAGTTCGCCACGAACACCGTCTTCGGCAGCTCGTACAGCTCTTCGGGCGCACCCATCTGCTCGATGCGGCCCTTGTTCATCACCGCGACGGTGTCGGCCATGGTCATGGCCTCCTCCTGGTCGTGCGTGACGTGCAGGAAGGTCAGGCCGACCTCTTGCTGGATCTGCTTGAGCTCCTGCTGCATCTGGCGGCGCAGCTTCAGGTCGAGCGCGCCGAGCGGCTCGTCGAGCAGCAGCAGCGCCGGGCGGTTCACCACCGCGCGGGCCAGGGCGACGCGCTGCTGCTGGCCGCCCGAGAGCTGAGCCGGCTTGCGATCCGCGACGTGATCCAGCTCCACGAGGCGCAGCGCCTCGTGCGCCTTCTCGGTCGCGCCGGCCACCTTGCGGCGGCGCAGGCCGAAGGCGACGTTCTCGAGGATGCTCATGTGCGGGAAGAGCGCGTAGGACTGGAACACCGTGTTGACGGGGCGCTTGTGCGGCTTCAGCGCGGTCACGTCGCGACCGCCGATCAGGATCCTGCCCTCGGTCGGATCCTCGAGACCCGCGACCAGGCGCAGCGTCGTCGTCTTGCCGCAGCCCGAGGGGCCGAGCAGGGCGAAGAACGAGCCCGCCGGGATGTGGAGGTCGAGGTTCTCGACCGCGGTGAAACCGGGGAAGCGCTTCTGGATGCCGACCAGCTCGAGGTCAGCCCCCGCCTCTGCGAAGGCGCTGTGCTCCGCCACGGTCACAGCCCCAGCACGCTCTGGAACGCCGCCGAGTACTTCTTGTCCTCTTCCGGGCTCAGGGTGCGGAAGGAGTGCAGGTGCTCCCAGTCGCTCTCGGTCGGGAAGATGAGGGGGTTGTCGGCGTTCTCGGGGTTGATCTCGCGCATCGCCTCCTGCGTGCCCTTGACCGGCGGCACGAAGCTCACCACGTTCGCCACCTGGGCCATGACGACCGGGTCGTAGTAGTAGTCGATCATCTGCTCGACCATGGCCTTCGCCTCTTCCGAGGTGCCGTTCGGCACGGTGAACGAGTCGGCGGCGATCATGCCGCCCGACTCGGGCACCTCGATGGTCCAGCGCGGGCCCGTGGGCGACTCGGCGTTCATCATCACGACGTCGCCGGTCCATACCATCGCCGCGAGGGTGTCGCCGCGCTCGAGATCCTGCGTGTAGGAGTTGCCCTTCACCTGCGTGATCTGGCCGCTCTGGATCGCGTCGTCGAGCCACCCGATCGCCTCGTCCCACTCCTTGTCGCCCCAGTCGCCCGCCGGGTCGTAGCCGAGACCGGCGAGGATCATGCCCATCGTGTCGCGCATCTCGGTGAGCACGCCCACCTTGCCCTTCAGCGCGGGATCGAGGAAGTCGTCGAGGGTCTTGATGCCGTTCGGCACGGCCTCGGTGTCCCACAGCCAGCACGAGGCGGGCAGCTGCCACGGGATCGAGAACTTGCGGCCGGGGTCGACGTCGAGGGCGTCCCACTGCGCGTCGACCATGTTCGCCTTCACGTTGGGCAGGTTGGCGTAGTCGAACTCCTGCACCTGCTCGGCCTGGATGAGGCGGGCGTTCATCCAGTCGGTGAAGGTGATCACGTCGTAGCCGGTGTGCTGGCCGAGCTCGAGCTGATCCTTGATCTTGCCGTAGAATGTGTTGTTGTCGTCGATGTCCTCGATGTACTGCACGCTGATGCCGGTCTCATCTGTGAAGGCGTCGAGCGAGTCCCATGAGCCCGTCTCCTCGTTGTAGTCGAGGTAGTAGGTCCAGTTGCCCCAGACGATGCCGTCCCCACCGCCGCCGCCTCCGGCGCAGGAGGCGAGGCCGAGCGTGCCGGCGCCGGCGCCGGCGATCGCCGCGCCGCGGAGCAGCTGGCGGCGGTTGAACTGCTGCTGTCGGATCATGCTGATCATGTTGCGGACGATGGGATCTTCAGGCATTCGGGCTACCACGGCGGGACTCCTTGGATTCAAGTACGGAACTTCGACACCATGCGAATCGCTCAGGGCTTCATCGTCGGCGCCGCTTTGAAACGAGTATGGCGCAGACGCGCCGCCACTGCCAAGCAGCCCGATGTCAAGAACCGGAATTCTTCATGAAACAGTTACATAAACCTGCTTCGACTGCCGTTTTCATCACTCATTCACACAAAGCCCTGCGAGTTCAGTCGCCGGAAGCCGGCCGATCGCGGGGAACCGCACCGGGGCCGCGCCCGAGGCGCAGACGCCCGGCAAGATCGGGATCATGACTCTCGATATCCTCACAATTTCATACATCGACAACGGAATCCTTTGCTTTTTAGTCCGGCCAGTGTCAAGATCGATAGCGTGAGCACCATTCGCACCACACCGAACCTCGACGCGACGTCGAAGGCGATCATCGAGCAGCTTCAGCTCGACGGTCGCCGCTCGTACGCCGAGATCGGCAAGGTCGTCGGCCTCAGCGAGGCCGCCGTGCGCCAGCGCGTGCAGAAGCTCACGGATGCCGGGGTGCTGCAGATCGTGGCGGTCACCGACCCGCTGCGCCTGGGATTCAGCAGGCAGGCCATGCTCGGCATCCGCGTCAACGGCGACACCAGGGTCGTCGCCGATCGGCTCGCCGAGATCCCCGAGGTCGACTACGTCGTCCTCAGCGCGGGCTCGTTCGACGTCCTCGCCGAGGTCGTCTGCGAAGACGACGATGCGCTCATCGAACTGCTCAACCGGCAGATCCGCGAGATCGACGGGGTCTCTTCGACCGAGACTTTCCTCTACCTCCAACTGAAAAAACAAAAATACGACTGGGGAACAAGATAACCATGTCTTTCGATCCGACCGCAGCGGTCGACACCGCCGCTCTTCAGGCCTCGGCCAAACGCCACATGTGGCCGCACTTCACCAACCGCAAGGTGCTGAACGACGGCATCCCCGTCATCACCCGCGCCGAGGGCCACCACATCTACGACGCCGCGGGCAAGCAGTACATCGACGGCCTCGCAGGCCTGTTCGTCGTGAACGCCGGCCACGGTCGCGAGCGCATCGTCGAGGCCGCGGCCAAGCAGATGCGCCAGCTCGACTTCATGCCGCTCTGGTCCTACGCCCACCCCGCCGCGATCGAGCTCTCCGAGCGCCTCGCCTCCTACGCCCCGGGCCAAATGAACAAGGTGTTCTTCACCACTGGCGGCGGCGAGGCCGTCGAGTCGGCCTTCAAGCTGGCGAAGCACTTCTGGAAGATCAAGGGCCAGCCGATGAAGCACAAGGTCATCTCGCGCGCGGTCGCCTACCACGGCACCCCGCAGGGCGCGCTGGCCATCACCGGCATCCCCGACATGAAGAAGTTCTACGAGCCGCTGACCCCCGGCGGTCATCGCGTGCCGAACACCAACTTCTACCGTGCCGAGGAGATGGGCGCGCCCTCCGACGACCTCGAGGCGTTCGGCCAGTGGGCCGCGAACCGCATCGAGGAGGCGATCCTCTTCGAGGGCCCCGAGACCGTCGCGGCCGTGTTCCTCGAGCCGGTCCAGAACTCGGGCGGCTGCTTCCCGCCTCCCCCCGGCTACTTCAAGCGCGTGCGCGAGATCTGCGACGAGTACGACGTGCTGCTGGTGAGCGACGAGGTCATCTGCGCCTACGGCCGCATCGGCGACTTCTTCGCCTCGAAGGCGCTCGGCTACGAGCCCGACATCATCACCTCGGCCAAGGGCATCACCTCCGGGTACGTCCCGCTGGGCGCGATGATCGTGTCGGACAAGGTGTCGGAGCCGTTCAACTCGACCGAGAACACCTTCTACCACGGTTTCACCTTCGCGGGCCACCCCGCCGCGGCGGCAGCGGCCCTGGCGAACTTCGACATCTTCGAGGAGGAGGATCTCAACGGCCGCGTCCGCGAGAACAGCCCCCTCTTCCGCGCCGAACTCGAGAAGTTGCTCGACATCGACATCGTCGGCGACGTCCGCGGCGAAGGCTACTTCTTCGGCATCGAGCTGGTGAAGGACAAGGCCACGAAGGAGACCTTCAACGAGCAGGAGTCGGATCGTCTGCTGCGCGACTACCTGTCGCCCGCGCTGTGGGACGCCGGCCTCTACTGCCGCGCCGACGACCGTGGAGACCCCGTGATCCAGCTCGCGCCGCCGCTCACCATCGGGCCGGCCGAGTTCGCGGAGATCGGCGGGATCCTCCGCAGCGTGCTGAAGGACGCTTCGTCGAAGATCTGATCCCGACCGTCGCGGCAGGGCCCGTCTCGCATCGCGCGAGGCGGGCCCTGCCTGCTGCTTCGGCCTGTTCCACGGCCGGATTCCAATAGCATGGAGACATCATGAGCGATCCGAGCATCAGCGCACAGCAGCCCGCACCCGGTTGGTACCCCGACGGATCGGGGGCGCTGCGATGGTGGGACGGCACGCAATGGACGGCGCACGTCCAGGCGGCCGCGGGCGCACCGGCGACCGCCCCGGTGCGGCGGCGCCTGCCCGACACCACCCCCGTCGACAACTTCTGGGTCTGGCTGATCGCGCTCGTCAGCTTCGTCACCGCGCCGATGATCTTCCTCATCGACATGCGCGGCTACATGAACTCGCTGATGACCGGCGATCCGTCCGGCATCATCGCCTACTTCATGACGCTGCTCCTCATCACCATCGTGGGATGGGGCGTGACCGCCTTCTGCATCGTCGCCGCCTATCGCGACTACAAGCGGCTGCTCTCCCTCGGAGTGGAACGGCCCTTCCACTGGGCGTTCGCCTTCCTCGGGACGACCGTCTACCTGATCGGCCGCCATGTCGTGCTCCGCAAGGTGCTGCGCACCCCCGGCTGGCCGCTGTGGGCGCACCTCATCGCCTATGGCGTCTACCTCATCATCGTGACCGTCTGGACCATGTGGATCGTCCAGACGATGATCGGCGACGTCGCGCTCTACGGCGGCAGGCTCTCCTAGCGCGCTTCGTCCCCGCGCACCCGGCCGCCGGACTGGGCTGGCCGGATCCACTCCGCGAGATCGTAGCCCTGCTCGCGCGCAGCGGTCAGATACTCGTCCTCCACTGCGGCGTCGATTCTCGGATCCCGCGCCAGCAGCCACAGGTGCTTCAGATCCGGCGTCCCCACCAGTGCATGCCGGTAGCCGGCATCGATCCTCAGCACCCAGTAGTCGGCGCGAGTGAAGGGGATCCAGCGCAGCGCCTCGGGCAGGAAGCTCACCCGCAGCCGGCCCGCATGCTCGGGATCGGGCTCCGCCTGGCCGAGGGCCTGCGTCGGCTCGCCCTCCGCGTCGATGCAGCGGTTGTCGACCCGCACGCTGCCGTCGTCGTTCAGCGAGTAGTGCGCCGTCACGTCGCGCGCGCCGTCGTCCTCGAACCGCAGGGGAAGGCGCCCGATCTCGAACCACAGGCCGAGGTAGCGCTCGAGATCGAGATCCTCGACCGACTGGGGCCCGCCGCTCCCACTCATCCCTGCCTCCGATCGCACCGCCGGTTCGTGCACCGCCGTCACGTCCAGCGTACGCGCGCAGGCACCGCGGCAACAGGTGCGGGAACGGCGAAGCGCCCCTCTCCCGGAGGAGGAGGGGCGCTTCGAGGTCTCAGACGATATCGTCTAGCGGCGCCTCCCGAAGCCTTCGGCTTCGGGAACGGACCGTGCTGCCCGACGGCCTGCGCTAGCGGCGCAGGCCCAGACGCTCGATCAGCGAGCGGTAGCGGGTGATGTCGACCTGCTGCAGGTAACCGAGCAGGCGGCGACGCTGACCCACGAGCAGCAGCAGGCCGCGACGCGAGTGGTGGTCGTGCTTGTGCTCCTTGAGGTGCTCGGTCAGATCCTTGATGCGCTGGGTGAGCAGCGCGACCTGAACCTCGGGGGAACCGGTGTCACCGGGGGTGGTCGCGTACTCTTCGATGATCGCCTTCTTGACCTCTGCTTCCAGTGCCATAGGGCTCCCCTTCCTGTTGCTGCGCGGCGCCGCCAGCAGGGTGCTGGGGCTCTCTGTATCCGCGGCCGTTCGACGGCAACCTTCATATCCTAGCATCTCGGAGCCCGAGACGGCGATCGGCCCGGGAGGCGCCCCCGCCGCGTCGCCGAAACCGAGCGGAAACAGGATCGTGACGTCGGCTTCATCCGGTCGAAGCGGTGGCGAAACAGCGAGCGCGCAGACTGTTCCCACGCGCCATCCCGGCACGGCCGCTCAAGCACTGCGATGCTCGAGCACCGTGACGAGGCGGGCGTTCACCCGATTCGGGTTCGGCACCGAAAGAGAGGATGGCCCAGCACATGGAAGCCACAGACGTATGGACACTCGCGAGCAGCGCGCTCGTTCTCATCATGACACCGGGGCTCGCCCTCTTCTACGGCGGGCTCGTACGCGTGCGCTCCGTGGTCAACATGATGCTCTTCAGCGTGAGCGCGATGGGCGTGGTCGGCGTGCTCTGGATACTGTTCGGATACAGCATGAGCTACTTCGCCGAGGGCGAGAGCGGCTTCGCAGGCAGCCCGTTCAAGGATTTCGGCCTTCTCGGCACTGATCCGGCGACCTTCATCGGAGTCGGCTTCGGCGCCGTCTTCGCCATGATCACCACCGCCCTGATCTCGGGCGCCATCGCCGATCGCGTCGGCCTCGGCTCCTGGGTGCTCTTCGCGGGCGTCTGGGCGACCCTCGTCTACTTCCCGGTGGCCTCGTGGGTCTGGGGCGGCGGCTGGATCATGCAGCTCGGCACCTGGCTCGGCACCCCCGACGTGATCGACCTCGCCGGCGGCACGGCGATCCACATCAACGCCGGCGCAGCGGCGCTCGCACTCGCACTCGTCGCCGGCAAGCGCGTCGGCTTCGCCCCCGGCTCGCACAAGCCCCACAGCGTTCCCCTCGTCACCATCGGCGCCGCCCTGCTGTGGTTCGGATGGATCGGCTTCAACGCCGGTCTCGCGACCGAGGTCGCCGACGCCGGCCTGATCCTGGTCAACACCCTCGGCGCTCCCGCGGCGGCGATCATCGGCTGGATCATCGTCGACGTGATCCGCGGCAAGAAGCCCGGCGTGATCGGCGCCGCCTCGGGCGCGATCGGCGGTCTCGTCGCCATCACGCCCTCGGCGCTCAACCTCGAGCCGATGTGGGCACTGCTGCTCGGTCTGATCGCCGGCGCCGCCTGCGCCTACGCCATCGACCTGAAGTACCGGCTGGGCTACGACGACTCGCTCGACGTGGTGGGCCTGCACCTGGTCGCCGGCCTCATCGGCTCGCTCTACCTCGGCTTCTTCGCCATCGGCGACGGCCTCTTCACGGGCGGCGACGGCGGGCTGCTGCTGGTTCAGGCGATCGCATCCTTCAGCGTGCTGATCTACTCCTTCGTGGTCTCGCTGCTCATCGCCTTCGCGGTGAAGCTCACCACGGGCCTGCGGGTACCGGTCGAGGTCGAGGAGAGCGGCATCGACTCGGTCGCCCACGGCGAGGAGGCCTACGCCCTCGACGAGACCGATGTGGCGGCAGCAGCCGCGCAGGAGCGCCTCGCCCTCAGGTAGGCAGTGCCGCAGGCACCCCCAGACTGGGGCGGATCCGGATGCCGTTAACCGGGTCCGCCCCTTCTTTTCCGTCTCCGCCCCGCTAGCCTGGAGGTCATGACCTCCTCTCCCGGCTCCTCCGCGGAACATCGTGCAGAACTCCTCGCCCTCGCCGGCACCGCCGCCGAACTCGCTCGGAGCGTCGGCGGCGTGATCCGCTCGCTGCGGGAGGCCGGGGTCGACGTCGCCGACACGAAGACGAGCGCCAACGACGTCGTGACCGCAGCGGACCGTGAGGCCGAGCGGCTGCTCACCGAGGGGCTGAGGATCGCCCGGCCCGACGACGGGATCCTCGGCGAGGAGGGCGCGAGCGTGGAGGGCAGCACCGGCATCACCTGGGTGGTCGATCCGATCGACGGCACGGTGAACTATCTCTACGGGCTGCCCGCCTACGCGGTGAGCGTCGCGGCGACCGTGCTCGACGACTCGCCGGCGACGGCGGCCGCGGGCAACACCGCGGACGGGCGCCGCGCGGTCGCGGGCGCCGTCTACCTGCCCGTCGCCGATGAGCTCTTCACTGCGTGGGAGGGCGGCGGGGCCGAGCTGAACGGCGTGCCGCTGTCGGGCCCCGCGGAGGCGCCTCTCGGGGGCGCTCTCGTCGGAACGGGCTTCGGCTACACCGTCGAGCGGCGCACCGAGCAGGCCGAGGTGGTGCGGCAGGTGATCCCGCGCGTGCGCGACATCCGCCGCATCGGGTCGGCCGCGACCGACCTGTGCCTGCTCGCCGCGGGCCGCCTGGACGCCTACTACGAGCGCGGGTTGCAGCCCTGGGACTACGCGGCGGGGGTGCTCATCGCCAGGGAGGCGGGGGCGGTCGTGCTGGGCCGCGACGACGCGTCGCTTCCGGGCGATGAGCTGCTCATCGCCGGCGCCCCGGTGCTCGCCCGGGAGCTGCGGGCCGCCGTCGCCGAGGCCTACGCAGGGCTCGGCCGATCCTGAGACGCATCCTGCCGCCGTTTACAGATCCTGCCCCCGTTGTGCGTGCAACGAACTGGTTTGAGCGCACAACGGGGGCAGGATCCCCAGACCGGTTGTCAGACGCGGCGATATGAGAGATCGCGGATCGCGCGCCCCTTGTCGATGCCCTTCTGCTCGAACGCTGTGAGCACCCGGCCCTCGAAGCGGGGCGCCCACTCCCCCTCGAAGGCGCGCTCGAAGCCGCCTGCGGCATCAATCACCTCGCGCATCTGCTCGGCGTAGTCCTGCCAGTCGGTGGCGAGGCGCAGCACGCCGCCCGGGCGCAGGGCGCGCGCCGCGATGCCGGCGAAGTGCTCCGACACCAGACGCCGCTTCGTGTGCCGCGCCTTCTTCCACGGATCGGGGAAGAACACCCACAGCTCGTCGACCGAGCCCGCGGGCAGCGCCCGCTCGAGCACCTCGGGCGCATTGGCCTCGATGAGGCGCAGGTTCGTCGCCTCGGCCCAGTCGGCGCGGATCATGGTGCGCGCGAGCCCCGCCCGGAACACCTCGATCGCCAGGAAGTCGCGGTCGCGGTGCTCGGAGGCGGCGTGCACGATCGCATGCCCCTGGCCCGAGCCCACCTCGACGGTGAGCCGAGCCTCTCGCCCGAACACGGCCGCGGGGTCGAGGGCCGCGTCGTCGGCGATGCTCGTCGCGGCGTGCCCCCTCGGCAGCTCGAGCAGGAAGCGGGGGCCGAGATCGTCCCATGCCCGCTCCTGCGAGGGCGTCATGCGCCCGCTGCGCCGCACGAACGAGACCGGCCTGTCTCGGAAGGTGCGCGGATCGAAGCTCTTCGGCGGGAGCGGCTGCTGGGGGCTGTCGGTCGGCACTGCGTCTTCTTTCGCCGCTCGCGGCTTCGTGGTCTCGGGCACCCCGATAGCCTAACCGGGCATCTCCGGCGCACCGCACTACCATGGGTGCATGACACGTCGGATCCTGCTCGTGAACGGCCCCAATCTCAACCTGCTCGGCGTGCGAGAGCCCGAGGTCTACGGCCGCGACACCCTCGAAGACGTCGTCGCGCTCGCGTCGGAGACGGCATCGGAGCTCGGCTTCGAGATCCGCGCCGTGCAGTCGAACCACGAGGGCGTGCTGATCGACGCGGTGCACGCGGCCCGCACCGACTGCGAGGCCGTCGTCATCAACCCGGGCGCGTTCACCCACACCTCGATCGCCCTGCGCGACGCCCTCGCCGGAGTCGCGCTGCCGGTCGCCGAGGTGCACCTGAGCAACGTGCACGCCCGCGAGGAGTTCAGGCATCACTCCTACGTCTCCCCCATCGCGGAGTTCGTGATCGCAGGTGCGGGCATCCAGGGCTACGAGTTCGCGGTGCGCAGGATCGCGGCCATCCTCCCCGCCTGATCCGCCCGATCCGCCCGAGGCAGGGCGCGGCACCTCTACCCCGGAACGGTCGGGAAGATATCGAACAGCCCGGGGTTGTGGGCGTGGACCAGCACGGCGAAGACGACCGCGTCGAACAGCAGATGCACCGTCACGACGTAGCCGAGCGACCGGGTGCGCAGGAAGATGGCCCCCTGCACCAGGGCGAACGGGATCGTGAGCAGCGGCCCCCAGGCCCGATAGCCCAGCTCCCAGAGGAACGACACGAACACCGTCGCCTGCAGCACGTTGGCGAGCCAGACCGGGAAGTGCCTGAGGAGCACCGCGAAGACGGTGCAGATGAAGAAGAGCTCGTCCCAGATGCCCACCGCACCCACGCCGACGAAGAGCCGGGCGATCGCGTCGGGCGTGTCGACCGCGGGCCAGTTCCGATAGACGCCCGAACTGATGAAGTAGAAGGGCAGGATCAGCCAGCCGAGCACGAGCACCCCGGCGAGCCAGCCCCAGTGCAGCGGCCCCCACCTGCCGCCGCCGCGCCACGGGAAGCCGGTGGCCCGGTCCCTGTAGACGAAGCGCGATAGGAGGTAGGGCGCCGCCACCGCACCGCCGAGGGCGAGGCTGAAGCGCAGCATCGCCCAGTTGTCGAGCTCCGCGGCGAGCGGGATGAGGCGCACGATGCCGAGGCCGATGGCGATGAGCGAGAGGTCGCGCAGCAGCGACGGCGTGCGGGCGGCCTGCGAGGATCGCTCGGCGCCGTGCGCCAGGATCGGCACCGCGTTCACATCGCAGCCGCCGCGGTCCGCCTTCCAGGCCGCGGCGAGCCCGAGCACGAGCAGCACGATGCCCGAGAGCAGATCCTCGAAGACGAAGAACGCGGGGGCGGCGAGCACCGTGAGCACGGCCGCGATGGTCGGCCACGGCTTCACGCTGAGTCTCGCGGGGCGTTCGAGCTGCACCCTACCCAGGCTAGCGGCATCGCCGGCCCGCATCGGGGCGCGCGCGCATCGGCCCGGGGCATCGGATCAGGATCGGAGAAGTCGGATGCCGGCGGTCCGCAGTACGCTTTCCCCATGCCCGAACCGACCAGCACCCACCCCGCCGACTCGCACGACCGCATCCGCGTCTCCGGCGCGCGCGAGCACAATCTCAAGAACGTCAGCGTCGAGATCCCGAAGCGGCGCCTCACCGCCTTCACCGGAGTGTCGGGTTCGGGCAAGAGCTCGCTCGTCTTCGCCACGATCGCGGCCGAATCGCAGCGGCTCATCAACGAGACCTACAGCGCCTTCGTGCAGGGCTTCATGCCGTCCCAGTCGCGACCCGACGTCGACGTGCTCGAGGGGCTGACCACTGCGATCGTGGTCGATCAGGAGCGGATGGGGGCCAACCCCCGCTCGACGGTCGGCACCGCGACCGACGTCAACGCGATGCTGAGGATCGTGTTCTCCCGTCTCGGCTCGCCGCGCATCGGGTCGCCGAACGCGTTCTCCTTCAACGTCGCGTCGATCAGCGGCGCGGGGGCGGTCACGCTCGAGAAGGGCGGCCGCACGGTGAAGGAGCGCCGCAGCTTCGAGATCCTCGGCGGCATGTGCCCGGCCTGCGAGGGTCGCGGCTCGATCAGCGACTTCGCGCTCGAAGAGCTCTACGACGCCGACAAGTCGCTCGCAGAGGGCGCGCTCAAGGTGCCCGGTTTCAGCATGGACGGCTGGTACGGGCGGCTCTTCGGGGCCGTGCTGCCGATGGAGAAGCCGATCCGCGACTTCAGCGAGAAGGAGCTCGACGATCTGCTCTACAAGGCGCCGACCAAGATCAAGGTCGACGGTACCAACCTCACCTATGAGGGCCTGATCCTGCGCATCCAGAAGTCGATGCTCTCGAAGGATCGCGAGGCCATGCAGCCCCACATCGGCGCATTCGTCGACCGCGCCATCGTGTTCAAGACCTGCCCCGACTGCGCCGGCACGCGCCTGAACGAGACCGCCCGCTCGTCGAAGATCGCAGGCCTCTCGATCGCCGATGCCTGCGCGATGCAGATCAGCGATCTGGCCGAGTGGGTGCGCGGCATCGACGACCCGGGCCTGGCGCCGCTCATCGGCAAGCTCGTGGAGACCCTCGACTCCTTCGTGCAGATCGGCCTCGGCTACCTCTCGCTCGAGCGCCCGACGGGCACGCTCTCGGGCGGCGAGTCTCAGCGCACGAAGATGATCCGGCACCTCGGCTCCCCCATCACCGACGCGACCTACGTCTTCGACGAGCCGTCGATCGGCCTGCACCCGCACGACATCCAGCGCATGAACCAGCTGCTCCTCAAGCTGCGCGACAAGGGCAACACGGTGCTCGTGGTGGAGCACAAGCCCGAGATGATCGCCATCGCAGACCATGTCATCGATCTGGGGCCGGGCGCCGGGGCAGACGGCGGCGAGATCTGCTTCGAGGGCGGGGTGGACGGGCTCCGATCCTCGAGCACGCTCACCGGCAGGCATCTGGACGACCGGGCGCGGCTGAAGGACTCGGTGCGCGAGCCCTCCGGTGCGATCGAGGTGCGAGGCGCCGATCTGAACAACCTGCGCGGCGTCGACGTGGACCTGCCGCTCGGCGTGCTCTGCGTGATCACCGGAGTCGCGGGATCGGGCAAGAGCTCGCTGATCCACGGTTACGTCTCGAAGCGGGACGGCGTGGTCGCCGTGGATCAGGGGGCGATCAAGGGATCGCGCCGATCCAACCCCGCCACCTACACCGGACTGCTCGACCCGGTGCGCACCGCCTTCGCGAAGGCCAACGGCGTGAAGCCCGCGCTCTTCAGCGCGAACTCGGAGGGCGCCTGCCCCGAGTGCAAGGGCGCCGGCGTCATCTACACCGATCTCGGCATGATGGCCACCATGGAGAGCGTGTGCGAGGTATGCGAGGGCAAGCGATTCGCGGCGGAGGTGCTCGACTACACGTTCGGCGGCAAGAACATCGCCGAGGTGCTCGACCTCTCGATGAGCGAAGCCCGCGACTTCTTCGCGGGCGCCTCTGACGCCGGGGCGGAGGCCAAGGTGCCGAAGGCCGTGAAGATCCTCGACCGGCTCGTCGACGTGGGCATCGGCTACATCAAGCTCGGCCAGCCGCTCTCGACGCTCTCCGGCGGCGAGCGCCAGCGGCTGAAGCTCGCCATCCGCATGCTCGAGGACGCCGAGGTGTACGTGCTCGACGAGCCCACGACGGGGCTGCATCTCGCCGACGTCGAGAACCTGCTCTCGCTGCTCGACCGGCTGGTCGACGAGGGCAAGAGCGTCATCGTGATCGAGCACCATCAGGCGGTCATGGCGCACGCGGACTGGATCGTCGACATCGGGCCCGGCGCCGGCCAGCAGGGCGGGCGCATCGTGTTCGAGGGCACGCCGGCCGAGATCGTCGCGGCGAAGTCGACGCTGACGGGCGAGCACCTCGCCGGCTACGTGAGCGGGTAGTCGTCCCGCTTGCGCGCGATCTTCTCCCGGTACATCTCCTCGTCGGCCTGGGCGATCGGAATCGAGAGCAGCTCGCCCGCGTTCCATTCCGCCGCGCCCCACGACCAGGGGTGCACCGGGTCCTCTCGCAGCTCCTCGAGCACCCGCCTCGCGCCATCGAGATCGGTCTCGGGCAGCAGGAGGATGAACTCGTCTCCGCCCAGGCGCGCCACGACATCGGTCTCGCGGAGACGGGCCCTCCACTCGCGGGCGAGGTCGCGCAGCACGCGATCCCCCGCCGTGTGCCCGAGTGTGTCGTTGACGCGCTTGAAGCCGTCGAGGTCGATGACCACGATGGTGATCGGCCGGCCGCTGCGGTCGGCCCGCGCACGTTCGATGTCGCCGCGATCGATGAAACCGCGGCGGTTGTAGACTCCCGTGAGCTCATCGATGTGAGTGGTCTTCTTGAACCGCTTCTGCACGAAGATGCCGGCCTCGAGGCAGATCCAGGTGAACAGCACGAGGTTGGGCAGGTTCCTGCCGTTGGCCGTCTCATCGAGCGCGTCGTAGGGATCCCAGAGCACGGTGACGCTGAAGGAGAGCAGCACGATCGCCTGCGCGACGCGAGCGAGCGTCGGCGAGAGGAACGCCCCTGTGTAGAGCGCCAGCACCGGCATCTGCAGCATGATCCCCACCACGCTCAACGGCGTCTCCAGCACGGTGAGGAAGAGGATCGCGAGCACGGCATGAGAGAACACGAGCAGCAGCGCGGGCAGGGGCCCCGCCCGATCGCCCAGGAAGAGACTGGCGACGGCCGCGGCGGCGATGGTCAGGGCCAGCACCGAGGTGATCGCGAAGCCGAGCCTGGACTCCTGGTTCAGCCAGCCGTCCACGAGCAACAGCACGCAGAACACCGCGAGGAGCAGCGCGGTCGCGACCGAGTACATGCTGACCCTGCCCCGCAGTCGAGGGATGTACGACACTTCGATCCCTTCCCGCGGCACGATCGCCTGCCTGCACTGTCGCCGACGCGGCTCCTGCACCGTTCGGAAGCAACAGTTTACAGAGGTGCGGAGATCACTCGCTGGGCAGAGGCGGGGCCTCCGACACGGAGGGCGCGCTCGGCAGCTCGTTGAGGGCGCCGATCAGACGGTACAGATCGCCGACCGCGCGCTGCTTCGGCACGAACACGATGCGCGGCAGCTCGAGCGCGTCGCGGTCGCCGCGCTCGGGAGGCAGAGGGTCGGTGCGCTCGATCCTGCCCTCCTCGATCATGCCTGCGAAGCGCACGTTCAGCTCATCGATCTCCTCGTCCGAAGGCGCGGAGCGCAGGCGCATCACCAGCTGATGATCGACCCAGCGCAGCGAGTCGTAGTTGCGCCAGAATCCGGTGATCTCGTTCGCGGCGGCCTCGACGGAATCGGTGATGAGCACCCGGTCGAGATCCCCGCGCGCGATCATGCCGGTGCCCTCCAGCTGCTCGACGACGAAGCGCTCGAAACCGCCCCAGAAGTCGCCCCCCGGCCGATCGAGCAGCACCATCGGCACCGGCGTCATCTTGCCGGTCTGCTGCAGGGTGAGCAGCTCGAAGGTCTCGTCCATGGTGCCGAAGCCACCGGGCAGGCAGACGAAGCCCCGCGACTCCTTCACGAGCATGAGTTTGCGGGTGAAGAAGTACTTCATCGAGACCAGGCGGGCTCCCGCGACCCGCAGATGCTCGGGCACCTGCTCGAAGGGCAGCCGGATCGATACGCCCAGGGACTGCTCGGGGCCGGCGCCCGTGGCGGCCGCCTCCATGATGCCCGGCCCGGCACCCGTCACGACGATCCACCCCTGCTCGGCCAGGCGCCGGGAGACGGCCTCGGCCTCGATCCACAGCGGATCGTGGGACTGGGTGCGCGCCGACCCGAAGATGGTGACCTTCGGCGTGCCGTCGTAGGGCGCGAAGAGGTTGAACGCGGCTCGCATCTCCTCGAGCGCCGCCGCGCTGATCTTGAGGTTGAGCCGACTCGTGCCGTCCTGACCGAGACCGACGCCCGTGCGCAGCAGACGGCGGATCAGCCCGCGCTGCTCCCTGATGCCCGCCTCGGCGAGCATCAGGTCGATGATCTCGTTGAGACCATCGACAGGCGCAGTACCCGCCACGACGCCGCTGGCCGCGGCGTCGGTG
>JBFXIT010000003.1:0-6389 GCA_050175655.1 Leucobacter sp. | reverse complement strand
GGGGCTGCTCAGCGATCTTGTCCGGCTCCATGCCCCCAGTCTACGGAGGCGGGATGAACGGCGGCCGAACCGCGCGAGCCGGTGGGCGATTAGGCTTGGGAAGCGTGAGCGAACCCCTGCCCGCCGTGTCGCAACCGAGCCCCGACCCGCGGTACTGCACACCGCGGGCTTCCGCCTGGTCGCTGAAGCTCTCGGGGTGGCTTTGGGCGGCCTCGGGCGCGCTCTTCGCCCTCGGCCCGTTGCTGAGCGTGCTGCTGCTCTGGGCGCAATACGCCTCGCTGCGGCGCCAGGCCGTGCGACTCGCGGGCCTGGCCGACTCCTTCGACGCCGACGATCTGCTGCAGATCGAGCACTACCTCGCCGAGTTCGAGCGGATCGAGGCGATCGTGGTCGACGCCTCGGCCTGGGTGCTCGTGCCCGCCCTGATCCTCTATCTGCTCTTCGCAGCGGTCTCGCTCACCGGCTACATCCTGCTCGGCCGCCGCACCGCGCTCGGCGACAACTGGGCGCGCATCACCGCGACGGTGCTCGCCTGCCTCTCGACGCCGCTCGTGTTCCTGATCTGGCAGGGCTTCGCGGCACTCTCCTGGCTGCCCGTCGACGCGCTCTGGGCGAACCACATCGGGCTCGTGCTCATCGCGCTGCACACCGCGGGCGTGGTCTTCGCCTGGCTCCCCGCCTCGAACGCCTATGTGCGGCAGAGGCGCGCAGAACGCGCAGCCGCCCGAGCTGCGGCCCCGCGCTACGGAGCCGCGCCCCAGCCCTAGACGGTGATGACCTCGGGGGCGCCCGACTCGCTCGCCGGCATGTCGGCGGCGATGCGGTTGGCCTCCTCGATGAGGGTCTGCACGATCTCAGACTCGGGCACGGTCTTGATGACCTCGCCCTTCACGAAGATCTGCCCCTTGCCGTTGCCCGAGGCGACGCCGAGATCGGCCTCGCGCGCCTCGCCCGGCCCGTTCACGACGCAGCCCATCACGGCCACCCGCAGCGGCACGCTCATGCCCTCGAGCCCCTTCGTGACCTGCTCGGCCAGCGTGTAGACGTCGACCTGGGCGCGCCCGCACGACGGGCACGAGACGATCTCGAGCTTGCGCTCGCGCAGGTTGAGGGACTGCAGGATCTGCAGGCCCACCTTCACCTCCTCGACCGGAGGGGCCGAGAGCGAGACGCGGATCGTGTCGCCGATGCCCTCCGAGAGCAGGATGCCGAACGCGGTGGCGCTCTTGATGGTGCCCTGGAAGGCGGGCCCGGCCTCGGTGACTCCGAGGTGCAGCGGCCAGTCGCCGCGCTCGGCGAGCAGGCGGTAGGCCTTCACCATGACGATCGGATCGTTGTGCTTGACCGAGATCTTGAAGTCGTGGAAGTCGTGCTCCTCGAACAACGACGCCTCCCACACTGCGCTCTCGACGAGCGCCTCCGGGGTCGCCTTGCCGTACTTCTGCAGCAGGCGCGGATCGAGCGAGCCGGCGTTCACGCCGATGCGGATCGAGACTCCGGCGGCCTTCGCGCGCTTCGCGATCTCGCCGACCTGGTCGTCGAACTTGCGGATGTTGCCCGGATTGACGCGCACCGCGGCGCAGCCGGCGTCGATCGCCGCGTAGACGTAGTTGGGCTGGAAGTGGATGTCGGCGATGACCGGGATCTGGCTCTTCATCGCGATGATCGGCAGCGCCTCCGCGTCGTCGCGCGAGGGGCAGGCGACGCGCACGATGTCGCAGCCGGATGCCGTGAGCTCCGCGATCTGCTGCAGGGTCGCGTTGATATCGGTCGTGGGCGTCGTGGTCATCGACTGCACCGACACCGGGGCGTTGCCGCCGACGCTCACGGATCCGACCTTGATCTCCCGCGACTTGCGCCGGGGGGCGAGGACCTCGGGCACCTTCGGCATTCCCAGATTGATTGCTGCCACAGCACGAGTCTACTGGCCGGTGCTGACAACCCTGCTGAGCGTTCGGCCCATGCCAGAATAGGTGCGATGAGCGACATTCCTCCCGATCCCGAGCTGCGCCGCAGGCCGGCCCGGGCTGCAATGCTGCGCAGGCGGCGGATCGTGATCGCCAGCGCGCTCGCGGCCCTGCTCGTGCTGGGCGGCGGCGGGATCGCCTGGGCCTCGCTCGCCTCGAAGGCCGACGCTCCCGTCGAGGAGACGACCGCGGCGCCGAAGCCGAAGCCGACCCCCACGCCGACTCCCGAGCCCGAACCGGAGCCCGCGCCCGAGCCCCAATGGGATCTCGACTCCCCCGGCTCGATCACGGTCGTGGTGAACAAGCAGCGCCCGCTGAACCCCATCGAGTGGGCGCCCGACGATCTGGTCTGGCCCGAGATACCGAACACCAACGGCCAGCCGCTGCGGCAGGAGGCCGCGCTGGCGCTCGAGCAGATGCACGCCGAGGCCACCGCCGCCGGCGTGCCGTTCGTGATGCTCAGCGGCTACCGCGACTACGCCATGCAGGCGGGGCTCTTCAACGGCTTCGTCGCCAGCAACGGCCTGGAGGTCGCCGAGCAGGTCTCGGCCAGGCCGGGGCACTCCGAGCACCAGACCGGCCTCGCCGTAGACATCACCGAGTGCGGAGGATGCGGCCTCAGCGAGGAGTTCGCCTCGACGCCCCAGGGCATCTGGGCGGGCGAGAACGCCTACCGATTCGGCTTCATCCTCCGCTACAACCGGGGCGAGGAGCCGGTCGTCGGCTACGTCTACGAACCGTGGCACTTCCGCTACGTCGGCGTCGAGGTCGCCACCGACATGCACGAGAAGGGCATCATCAACCTCGAGGAGTACTTCGGGCTGCCCGCCGCACCGACGTACTGATGCCGGCCAGCCGAGGCTGATCGGCACAGTGCGGGACGACCGATCAGCCGAGGCTGATCGGCGCGGCACCTCTGACCGATCAGCCGAGGCTGATCGGCTTCACGATATCGGCGTACATCAGCAGCAGGCTCATCGCGCCGAGCGCGATCACGACCACGAACGTGACCGGCACCATCTTCGCCGTGTCGATGGGGCCCGGGTCGGGCTTCCGGCGGATCTTCGCCCATCCCCGCTTCAGCCCCTCGTAGAGGGCGCCCGCGATGTGCCCGCCGTCCAGCGGCATCAGCGGCACGAGGTTGAAGACGAAGAGCGCCACGTTGAGCGAGCCGAGCAGGGCGATAACGGTCTGCGCCCGCTCCGCGACAGGCGCCTCGTCCATGCTGACGATCTCACCGGCGATGCGGCCGACGCCGACCACGCTCATCGGGCTGTCGATGTCGCGCTCCTCGGCGCCGAAGGCCGCGTTCCAGACGCCGACCATGCGCTGCGGCAGGTTCAGGATCACACCCGCGACCCGCTCGACGTTCTCGCCCACGAATGCCGGCACCTCGGTGATCGGCCGCTGCACCGTCTCGACGCCGGGCGAGATCCCGATCATGCCGACCGTCTCGACGACCGGCTCGCCGTCGGCGCCCTCGATGACGCGACCGTACTCGTCGGTCGCCCAGCGCTGATTCTCGGCGGGCGTCACCGTCACGGTCAGCTCGGTAGCGCCCCCGGCAGCACCTCCGGTAGCAGCGCCGCCGCGCTCGATGGTGAACGAGAGCGGCTGCCCCGGTGAGGCGCTGACGGTGTCGCGCAGCTGCTGCCACTCGGTCACCGGCACGCCGTCGATGGCCACGACGCGGTCTCCGGGCACGATGCCCGCCGCGGCCCCCGGTGCCGCCGGGTCGCCGGCGGTGCAGTCGGTCGCCTCGCTCGAGGCCGGGATGAGGCACTCGCTCACGGCTGCGACCTCGGTGCTGTACTGCGAGACGCCGAATCCCGTGAGCACGATCGCGAAGAACACGAAGGCGAGCACCAGGTTCATGATGGGCCCGCCGAGCATGACGACGACCTTCTTCCAGACCGGCAGCCGGTAGAAGGTGCGCGCGTCCTCGCCCTCGGCGATGGTCTCGGCGCTCGCCTGACGCGCCTCGTCGACCATGCCCGCGAGGCCGCGGCGCCGGGTCTCATCCCCCGCCGCGTCATCCGGGATTCCGGCATCCGGGTCGCCGATGCGCTCGAGCTCCAGCTCGATCAGCTCGGTCTCCGATCTGGTCCGCGTCGAGCCCTCTTGCACGACGGTGTTGAGGAACCCGGTCGTCGAGGCCCGGGGCGCCTCGCCCGGCTTGCGGGGCGGGTACATGCCGATCATGGCGACGTATCCGCCGAGCGGGATCGCCTTGACGCCGTACTCGGTCTCGCCCTTGCGCCGGGACCACAGCGTCTTGCCGAAGCCGATCATGTACTGCGTGACCTTCACCCCGAAGAGCTTGGCCGGGATGAGGTGCCCGATCTCGTGCAGCCCGATGGACACGGCGAGCCCGATCACGATGATCAGGATGCCGAGCAGGTAGAGCAGCACGTCAGTCACCCGGTCAGATTAGCGCTCACGGCTGTGAGGGATCCTGTCTCCTTCTCAGCACTCGACGACGTTCACGGCCAGGCCTCCGAGGGCGGTCTCCTTGTACTTCTCGCTCATGTCGCGCCCGGTCTCCCGCATCGTGACGATGACCTCGTCGAGGCTCACATGGTGCGAGCCGTCGCCCATGAGCGCCATCTTCGCCGCGTTGATCGCCTTCGACGCGGCGATCGCGTTGCGCTCGATGCACGGGATCTGCACGAGCCCGCCGATCGGGTCGCAGGTGAGGCCGAGATTGTGCTCCATCGCGATCTCGGCCGCGTTCTCCACCTGCCGGGGCGTGCCCCCGAGGATCTGCGCCAGGCCCGCCGCCGCCATCGACGAGGCGGAGCCCACCTCGCCCTGGCAGCCGACCTCGGCGCCCGAGATCGACGCCTGCTCCTTGTAGAGCACCCCCACCGCGGCGGCGGCGAGGAGGAAGTCGGCGACGACGCGCAGCCGCCGACCCCCGTCCCACTCCCGCGCACCCGGTGAGTAGTGGAGCGCGTAGAAGAGCACGGCCGGGACGATCCCCGCCGCCCCGTTGGTCGGCGCCGTCACCACTCGGCCGCCCGACGCGTTCTCCTCGTTCACCGCGAGCGCGACCAGGTTGACCCACTCCTGCCAGAAGGCCGGATCGCGATCGGGATCCTGCTCGCTGAGGCGCCGATGCCACTCCGGCGCGCGGCGACGCACGTTCAGCCCGCCCGGCAGCACACCGGTGCGGGCGAGGGCCGAATCCTTGCAGGCCTCCATCACGCCCCAGATCCGGGCGAGGCCGTCGCGCACATCCGCCTCGTCGCGCGATGCCAGCTCGTTCGCCAGCATCACGTCGGCCACGCTCAGGCCGCTCCGCTCGCAGTGCGAGAGCAGCTGCTCCGCGGTGACGAACGGATACGGCTGCTGCGCGAGCGCCTGCTCCAGGCGGTCGAGGATCGCACCCTCGGAGCCCTCACGCACGATGAACCCGCCGCCGACGGAATAGCAGGTCAGTTCGTCGAGGATCTCCCCCGCCGCGTCCAGCGCCGCGAAGCGCATGCCGTTGCTGTGCCTGGGCAGCACCGTGAGCGGATGCAGCGCGATGTCGCCGGCTCCGAAACGGAGGGTCGCCGGTCTCCCGGCGCGCCCCGCGAGGCGCTCCCCCAGACGCAGCTCGCCGCTCGACTCGATGCGTTCGAGCGCTCGGTCGATCTCATCGGGAAGGATCGTCTCGGGATCGCAGCCCTCGAGGCCGAGCAGCACCGCGGTGAACGTGCCGTGGCCGCGGCCCGTCGCAGCGAGGGAGCCGTACAGGTCGACCCGCAGCCCGGCGACCGCGCCCTCGAGCCATCCTCGCTGGTGCAGACCGCTCGCGAAGGCCAGGGCGGCGCGCATCGGCCCCACGGTGTGTGAGCTCGAAGGACCGATGCCGATCGTGAAGAGGTCGAAGACGCTGATCGCCATGAGAGCTCCTGCGATGTCGCGGGAGGGCGGCTATGCCACCTCGGCGTCGTTCTCGGCCGCGTACTCCTCGGCCGAGAGCAGCGGGCCCTCCTCCGAGACGGCGACTCGGAACAGCCAGGCCCCGCCGTAGGGGTCGCTGTTCACCAGGGCCGGGTCGTCGACCACCGCGGTGTTGACCTCGACGACCTCGCCGGTCACGGGCGAGAAGAGCTCGGAGACCGACTTCGTCGACTCGATCTCGCCGCACACCTGGCCCGCGGTGAGGGCCGCGCCGACCTCGGGCAGCTCGACGTAGACCACCTCGCCGAGGGCGTCTGCGGCGACCTGGCTGACGCCGATCGTGGCCGGGCTGCCGCCGTCGGTCCACTCGTGCTCGATCGAATACCTGAGGCCTGCTTGCACCTTGCTCATGATGTCTCCTGTGGTGATGGGTTGCGAATGGCGTGGAAGAGGATCGTCTCAGCGATCCCGATGGTAGAAGGGGAGGGCGACGACCTCGAACGGCTCGCGCTTGCCGCGCAGGTCGACCTC
>JBFXIT010000002.1:0-39956 GCA_050175655.1 Leucobacter sp. | reverse complement strand
TCGTAGACGGTGATGCCGGTGACGTCGCCCGGCAGCAGGTCGGGCGTGAACTGGATGCGCGACGCGCTGCCCTGCATCACTTGCGCGAGCGTGCGCGCCAGCGCAGTCTTGCCCGTGCCGGGCACGTCTTCAAGCAGCACGTGGCCGCCGGCGATCTGCGTCGCGAGCACCAGCTCGATCACGCGGCGCTTGCCGTGGATCACCTGCTCCATGGCATCGGCCGTGGTGCGGATCGACTCTCCCGCCCAACGCGCGCGGTCTTCTGAGAGCGGGCTGGGCTGCGCGGGTGCGGTCGTCATGTGGCGCTTCTTTCTCTGGGGAGGGGTCGGGTTCGGAGCCCGGCTAGGGGCACGGCGCGATCGCCTGATCGAGCTGCTGCAGGTTGTTGAAGGGGGTGGCCCAGCCGACGGTGAACACACCGCCGACGTACGAGGGCGCGGCATAGGATCGCGCGGCGGCTGACACGTAGGGCAGCAGCTCGGCGGGTGTAGCGCCCTCTGCGATGCAGGCGGGGAGCACCACCTCGACGGTCGTGGGCGCGTTGCCGGTGATGGCGACGGGATCGGAGCAGACGGAGCCGACGCACTGCACGACGCTCGCCGTCGTCGAGACGTTCGGGTCGAGGCCACCGGGGAATGCGCCCGAGACCGCGCCGTTGACCGTGAACTGCAGGGTGTAGTCCGCCGCCACCGTGGGCCCGCTGACCAGACCGTAGACCGCAGAAGAACCTGCGATGGAGTAGTTCGTCGCGACGCTCCACCCCTCGGTGACGGTCGGCGGCGACGGGCGGTCGCCGACGAGCACCGCGGTACTCACGGGGGCCGCCGCACCCCACTCGTTGCTGCCGCAGCCGTTCACCGTCATCTCAGTGTGGGCCGATCCCGCGTGGCTGAAGGTGAAGCTCGTGCCGCCCTCAGCAGGTGCGCAGGCAGCGGCGCCCACCGATGAGCCGACCTCGGGATCACCACCGCCGTTCGCGTCGAGCGTCACCGTCACGTCCGCCGTGCTGCTGCCCTGAGCCGAGGTCGCGGCGATCGTCACGGTGGGAAGGCCTCCGACGGTGAGGCTGTCGCCGACCGTCGAGCCCTCGCTGGAGCCGCCGGTGCTGGGAGGGGCGAATTGGCTCACCGGGGTGACCGTGTACGCGGCGGACCCCACGGCCACACCGGCGATGTCGATATGGCCGCTGGCTCCGTCGATCACTCCCGAGATCCCGCCGACAACGACCTTGAAGTGCTTGACGGTGGGGTCGGTGCCGTTGACCGTCACGCGCACCGTTCCGGTGGCGGTGGACTCGGCCGACCGCTGCACCGCATCGATCTGGCCGAGACTCAGCTCGGGCTGGCGAAAGGCCCAGGCGTCGACGGGCTCGGTGGGGTCGGATTCGCCGACACCGTTGACCGCGCGCGCCACGAAGCGGTGCGATTCTCCGACATTGAGCGACCCGACGACGCAGCGATAGGTGTCGCCCGACGGCGTGCAGGATCCGACCGACCCTCCGCCGTCCATGTTCACGACGACGCCCGTCACGCTCGGGTGCGCACTCGCGGCCTCGCCGAGCTTGACCTGGAGCGTCACACTGTTCGCCTCGGCCGAGACCAGAACGATCTCGTCGGGCTTCGGCGGCACGCCCTGGGCATCGAACTCGATCTGCCCGGTGCCCGTGCGATCCTGCGCGTCGCGCACCGTGAAACTCGCCGTGCATCTGCCTCCCGGGCCGCGCTGCTTCGGCCAGGAGACCACCACGCTGTCACCGGAGGCCTGCATGTCGCCGAACTGGCATCCGGCCGAATCGACGGAGACCAGGTGCAGGCCGCCGCCGCTCTTACCGGCGAACGGATCGTATTCCCCGCCGACTCCGACGAGCGGAGCCGTGCAGTTCGAGTCGACGGTGCACTGCAGCGACACGGTGCCGCCGCGGGGCGCGTCCTGCGCCGCGGCCCCCACTCGCAGAGTGAGCACCGCCTGGCTCTCCCCCTCGCCCGAGACGCTCACCGCGAGCACCTGCTGCGAGCCCGGCGCGCCGTCGGCTCGCACCTGCACCTGCACCTGCGAGCCCGAGGAGGTCACCTCGAAGGGTGCCGATCCTGCGCCCGTCTGCCAGCGCAACTGGTCGATCTTGCCCTCGCGGCCGCCCTGCCAGTCGACCATGTCGGTGAGGTCGATCGTCTCGCCCTCGCCCGGAGCGATCGTGCGCGTCAGCGGGTTCAGCATGACGACCGGCGAGTCGGGCTTGATCTCGATCGGGATGGGCAGGGAAGTGTAGGTGTTCTGCTCGGTCAGTCGCACCTGCACGGTGCACGAGTCGCCCCACGGGGCTTCCTTGCCCGCACTGTACCGGATAGTCGTCTGCCCGGTCGCGACGCACGAAGCCTGCGAGCGCTGCACGCCGAAGGGGCCGTCGGCGAGCTCGATCTGGTCGCCCGGCCCGAGGTCGAGCAGCTCCCGCAGATCGGCGTCGACGGTCTTGTTCTCATCGACGGCGAGCGCTCCGGCCCCCGGCTTGAGCCCGAGTCGCATCTCGTCGAGCGGCGGCACGATCAAGAAGCCGTAGGTCTCGACCTGCTCGCCGCTCGCGTCGGGGCCGGTGAGCTTGAAGGGCACGAGATCGCCCTCGGCACGGTAACTGCCGACGATGCTCGACCCGCTCACCTGGTAGCTGTTCTCGGCCCCGCTCCACAGCGAGAGCTCGAGCTTCGAGATATCGCCGGTGGCCCACCTCACGCGGCCGGTGACCACGTCGACGCCCGAACTCTTCAGCTCGGCGCGGTCGCGCACCGACAGCACCGTGTCTTGCACGGTCGGAGCCTGCCGGCCGATCCGGTCGCTCACCTGCACGACGATCAGGCCGTCGGCCGTGCTCTTCGTCTTGCTGGAACGAACGGTATAGCGGTATGAGAATGCCCCCAGTTCGTCGCCGCCCGCGATGCTGACGACGCCCTGCTCCAGTGCGCTCGTATCGAGCCGGGCCGCGAGGTCTGCGTAGAGCGGCGACTCCTCGCCGCCGGGCACGTTGGGCACGACCTCGACGATCGTGAGCGTGCCGCCCGACGGGTCGATGTCGTTGTCGAGGGGTCGCACGACCGCGGGCTCCGCTGTACCGCGCGCGATGCGCACGTAGTCGCTGTAGACGACCGGGGCTCCTCCGCCCGGGTCGGGGTCGGTGACGATGATGCGGAGGCGGCCGGTCGCCTCGCCGCCGAAGTCATCGCGCACAGTGTAATCGACGTAGTGGGTGCCGCGCGCCGCGCTGGTCGATGCCGCGACCTGAACGGTGCCGGAACGCGGCAGGATCGAGACCGAGAGTTGCGGATCGCTCGGCGCCCCGACGGTGACCAGCCGCACCCGGTCGCCGTCGGGATCCGCCCGCGAGACGGGAATCGACGAGGTGACGCTCTCTCCGGGCGCGAGGCGCACGGTGACGTTCGGGGGTTGAGGGTCACGGTTCGTGCCGGTGGGCAGCACCGTGACCCGCACCTGGCCCACATCGCTGTTCTCGGGGCTCGACACCCCGTAGGTGGTGTAACTCAGCACGTAGCTGCCCGGCTCATCAGGGGCCAGATAACGCACGCGGCTGCCCGAGGCGAAGGCGAGTTCGCCCTCGGCTCCAGGCGCGCCGACCTCGGGGTGCAGCACCAGGCGCTCGCCGGGAGGGGCGACGTCGTTGTCGAGCACCGGGATGTCGACGATGGAGCCGGCGCGCACCGTCACCGAGTCGGCGACGGCGATCGCACCGCCGACGCTCGTCTCGGGCACCTGGAACACCGTGACACGACCGGTCGCGGTGAGCTCGCCCTCTGCGATCACCACGTCGGCCGAACCGATCCGGCCGGGCTGCCCGTCGGCCGTGCTGCCGGAGAGCCGCAGACGGGCGTGCTCGATCACGTCGACCCGCAGCTCGCCGTCGACGGCGGCGGCCGACTGCACGACGAGGGAGCGGCTGTTCGCGCCCGGAATCGCATCGAGCACCTCGATGGTGGTGTCGCTGAGCGGGCGCAGGAAGGCGCGCAGCGGCGGCACCGCGAGCGCGGCCCTCTTCTCCACCGCGGTCACGCGCACCACTCCGGAGATCTCGAGCTCGGTGATCGTGTCGCGCACGGTCACCGTGACGAGCGAGCCGCCGGCGGTGTCTGCGGCGAACTCGATCGTTCCGGCACCCTGGTTCACCGTCGCACTCGCGTTGCCGCTCTGCACGACCGCGTCGACGAGCGCATAGGATCCCGAGCCTCCAGACACCCGCTCCAGCGGGCGCAGCACGACGGGCTCGCCGATCTTCACGGTCGTGGCGATAGGCGCGAACTCCGCAGCGGCGCCGGGGCGCACCCGGATCCGCAGTTCGCGCTCGGTCGCCTCTCCCCGCGAATCGACGATGCGCACGCGCACGCCGATGTCGCCGTCGGAAGCATTCGAGTCGGTGTGGCGCACGGCGAGGCGGCCGTCGGCGGTGACGAGCGCACGAACCGGATCCTCCGCATTCACCGGGGTCGCCTCGGCCAGCATCATCGGGTCGCCCTCGGGATCGACCCAGCCCTCGAGGATCGGCAGCACCAGCGTGCCGCCGGGAGCCAGCTCCGGGCTCGGCCAACTGCGCTGGCAGCCGTCGACGGGGCACCACTGCGGTGCCGTGTTCACCGATTCGGGCACGACGGTGAGCGTGACGGTCGCCGGGGGCGAAACGTTCACACCATCGGTGATGCGGTAGCTGAAACTGGTCGCGCCGGTGGCGGCGGCGCCCGGCTGCACCATGAGTCCCTGGCCGTCGGAGAGCGCCTCGACGGTGCCGAAGTCGGCCGAGAGCCCTTCGCCAAGCCCCTCGAGAACCACGGTCAGCACGTCTGATCGGTTGGGATCGTAGTCGTTCAGCAGCACCGGCAGCAGGGCCGGTTCGCCCGCCCGAACACCGAAGGAGTCGTCGACGGCGACGGGGGGCTCCTGCTCGGTGACGTCTTGTGTGATGACCGTACCCGTCTCCTGCTTCGGCGGGTCGATCAGCGTCCACTGCTCCACCGGGATGAGGCGCCCGTCGGGCACCGTCCACATCATGCCCGAGCGCATGTCGGTGACGAGGCCACGGCCCCCGCTCGTGCGGATCACAGGGGAAGGATCGGCGGTGTCTTCGACCGCCCCGTCGAGATCGAGAACGGTCTCACCGCCGGATGCGGTCCACATCGCGGCCGAGGTCGATCCGATCCAAGCGGCGACGACGTCGTCGCCGACCTGCTCGGGCCGTGCCGGGACGCCCTCCGCATCGGCGACTCGCTCGGCACTGCCGTCGACCGACCACAGGCCGGCCTCGTCGGCGACCAGCACGGCTTCGGCATCGGCACCGGAGCCCTGCAGCAGCGCGGTGCCCACGAGATCGATCTCGACGGCACTCCTGCCGTCGCGCCAGAGTGTGCCGGTCTCGGTGTCGAGCAGCACCCAGCGGCCGCCGACGATGGCGAGCTGCGCGCCCTCGCCGGGAGCACCCTCCGGCACGTCGCTCGTGGCCCGCTTGAACTCGCCGGCGCCGATGTCGTACCAGCGCACCGAACGCTCGGAGCTAGAGTAGAGCGCGACCAGGCCGCTCGAGTCGATCGCAGCAGCGTCGGCGCGGTACTCCTTGCGATCCTCGGCGTTCTCGACCTCGGCGTTCTCCTCTGCGAAGGGATCGAGCAGCACGGGTGCGCCGAGCGTCGACGCCCCGGCGCGATGGTCGATCCCCGCGAGGTGGGTCTCCCCGGCCTCCGTGAAGAAGAGCACCGCGTCGCCCGCCGCGATCACCTGGCGGGTGCCCCCGGGGGTGCGGATCGCCGACGGGCCCGTCGTATCGTCATCAGCCGTCGCCGCCTCTTCCACAGCGTCGGCGCTCGGATCCTCGGCAGCGGCCGCCTCGGCGCCGTCTGCCTCAGCATCTTCGACCTCGGCGCCATCAATCTCGGCGCCATCAGCCTCGGCGCCATCGGCCGCAGCGCCGCCGCCATCGCGGATGTCCTGCGGTGCGGCCTGGTCGATCGTCCAGGCCCGGCCGTCTCCCTGGCTCAGCAACAACCCGAAGCTGCCCGACTGCACGACCCCGCTCGGGCCCTCGATCTGGCGGACCGTGTCGATCTCGGCCGTCTCCGTGTTGACCCGGGCGTACTGCCCCGCGGTCCTGACGACCCACACCGAGGGATCCTCTCGCGGCGTCTCCCGTGAGTCGAAGCCGCTCACGACCACGGCGACCGTCACCACCAGCGCGGCGACCGCGCCGCCTGCGACCCACTTCGCCCAGCGCCTTCCCGGCCGGGATGCCGCTGCTGGCGACCTGCGCGTCGCGCGTTTCGCGGCGTTCATATCCACCCCAACCCGAATGCGGCTGCCGCGAGGCCTCCGATCACCACCACGGCGATGCCCGCACCGATCAGGGCCGCACGCAACGGCGAGGCCCCGCGGGGCTCCTCGACGACGAGGCCGTCGCGATCCACCGCCAGCTCCGCCCGCTGCTGGGCGCGGGTGCTCGAGCGAACGCTGGTGACGACGGGCCCGCGCGACGCCTGCGCATCGGGCGCGGGGGCGACCCATCCGGCCTCGACCAGGTCGAACGGGGTGACATCGAAGCCGTAGCTGCGCTGCAGCTGCTGCAGCGTCTCGCCGAACTCCCGCATCGACGCGAAGCGCTGGTCGGCCCGCAGCGCCATCGAACGGGCCATCGCCTGGTCGAAGGGGCCGTAGCCCTGCGCCCCGGGCACCGGGGTGTAGCGCGCGCGGGAGATGCGATCGATCATCTTCGACTGCGTGTTCTGCTGGCGATCCGCGTGCTCGAACGGCGAACGGCCCGCGGCGAAGGTGTAGATGGTGGCGCCGAGCGCCCAGATCTCGCTGGCGACCGTGCCGCTCGTGGCCCCCGAGACGACCTCGGGCGCGGCCCACGGAATCGACATGGCCTGCGCCTTATCGCCCGACGGGCTGAGGCCCTGGAGCGACGAGATGCCGAAGTCGGTGAGCGTGGGGCGACCGGTCGTCGACACGAGCACGTTCGACGGCTTGATGTCGCGGTGCAGCACGCCCGAACGGTGCGCGGTCTCGAGCGCGCCCGCGAGGCGTACGCCCGCGTCGAGCACCACCTGCAGCGGGGCCGGGTTGTTGCGCGTGCGGGTGCGCATCGAATCGGGGCAGTACTCCATGGCAATGTACGGTCGCCCGTCGGCCGCGACACCCGCCGAGTAGATGGAGACGATCGAGGGATGGCTCGAGAGACGGGCCATCGTGTCGGCCTCGGATTCGAAGTCGCTGCGGTCGCGAGGGCCGCTCAGCGGCGTCTCAAGCACCTTCACCGCGACGACACGGCGGGGCATGTCCTGCTCGTACTGGTAGACATGCGCGAATCCGCCGGACCCCAGCGGTCGGACGTAACCGAAACCGGTGATCTGCGGCGGAGGGGGCGGCGCGGGGCTAGCCATGCATCTGTGCAGGGTCGGGGCCGTGCGGGGCACCGAAGAATATCGGAGCGCTTCGCATGGCTACGTCGCTGAACAGAATCACACTTCCATCATAGACATTCCCAACACGCGCGCAGGGCCGCTGAGGTGCCGAAAGTACTATTCATCCGATGTTTTTGCGAGAATTCACCCGAAACGCGCCTTGATCCGGTCTCTGAGCCACTCCCCGGACCGTAGTGAGCACGCTCGACTCCTATTCCGACAGGTCGTAGCTGTGCACGGTGGGGAGGCCGTCGGGCAGGAGCGGCATGATGACTCTTGAGAACCAGCCGATCTCAACTCGTACGTTCCCGGCGAGAAAGACGCGGCCGTCTCGGAACGATTGTCGAACGTGACGCCCTCTTGCCACCCCAGGTCTCCGCAATCGGTCGTGTACAGAATCACGACCGGAAGCGTTGCGCTGGGACCACCAGAACTCTTGCCGGGCTCAGCAGCAGAGAGAGCACAGCGCACTGTCTTAACCCCGACTTGATCGAGAGCGGGAATCAAGAGTATGAATCCTGCGGTCGCGAATACAGCGAGAACTACCTCCTCCGACGCTTCGAGTACCTTACGCTCCCCCTCAGCGGGGAACTGGTCGACATATTTCTATGTCACCCGGTTGGCGTGGTCGGCGACACTCATGATCGGATCCTCATTCCTGCACAGTTACCTACGTCGTCCAGCGAGGCGCGTCCTTTCCTCGATGCCGACTCAAGATTCTCCCGCTCCCGCTCGGGACCCTACTGAAACAAGCCCGAAGGAAGAAAGCGCAGCTGATCCGCAGCATCAAGATACCCATAGGCGCCAACACACTGAAAGAACACAATCGCAACAAGACCGATCGAGATGATTGACAGCCCAAGACGATATTCCCAGTACGGCAAAGACTTTGGTTTCTCGCGCAAACCGGCCACCATCATGGGCGTCATCACCAGTGGTAATGCGAGCATGAAGACAGTCGGAACCCTGAAAGGAGCTCCTGAGTTTCTTTCACGAAATTCAATCGTTGTGTCCCACGGCACCGAGACGAATACCCATACCGCTAACAGAATCACGATCGAGAAAGCGATGATGGCCAGGCGACGGCTCAACTTGCGAAAACGCGCCAATCTCGGATCATCGGCATCGATCAGCGCTTTCCACTTCGATACCGATTCAGGAGCGTTCTCGCCGCCGTCAGGGGTTTCTGATGAGCCACTCATTCGACCAACCCGAAGTGCTGCATGACCAAAGTGCCGCTGTCGCCCACACCCCAATCGACCATCTGCCCAGCACCCGCGACACCCCAGTGATCTACCGAGGTCGGTTTTCCGGCACTGATCTGATCAGCCGTCGGGAGATACGACGCCCCCGCTCCGACCGTGAAATCCCAGAATCCTTGCGCCACATTATAGGTTCCGCCCTGAAGCGAGGTCTGCAATGCACTACCCGCCACATTGCCACCGCCAGCAATCGAGAGCTGAGAGCCAACCCGAAGCCACGCAGAAGAAATCCCCTGGGTAGCCGAACTGGCCGATCCCACCGCCGCACCAGACACGAACCCGCCACCGAACGCAGAAGCTGCTCCTTGAAGCGTGAAATCAGTATTCGGATTCACCGCATAGAAACCTACGTTTCCGAATCCGCCGACCACACCATTGGAGATCACAGTGCGCCCGAACTGGCTTCCTGCCGCAGTCGCGATTTTACTACCGGCCGCACTGAGCAATTGCCCCGCGCCGGCAGACACCTGCGATACTCCGCTCGTCACCGCAGAACCCACACGGCTCGCACCAGCGCTGATCGCCTGCGTAGCCGCTGGACCAGTAGCGCTCGAGAGCAGCACCGTCGCCCCCGCGGTCGCCGCGCCCGTCGCGCCACCGATGAGGGCGTTCACGCCTACCTCACCCCAGTCGACCTCGCCCTTCTGGAACTTCTGCACCGCCGTCGATGCACCGGCCGCGAGCAGCGCACCGCTGCCTGCCATCAACGCGATACCCACGGGCCCACCGACGCCCGTGAACATCAGCGCGACACCGGCGACGATCATCGCCCCGGCGGCGACATACTCCCAGTTCTCGCTCCACCAGTGCCCGATCGCCGCACCCGTCTGCGCAAACGCGCCGACACGCGAATCAGCGTACGCATGCAACTCCGCGTCCGTCATCGGCCGCAGGCCATACGGATCGACCGCGTGCAGCGGATCGTTGCCCGCATACGAGTACGGGTTGCCCGCCCACCCGGCGCCGACAACCGCGGGCAACGGGTCGGTCGTCAGGAAGCCCCGCACGGCAGGATCGTAGACGCGGGCGTCGAGCCATTCGAGCCCGGCGAGCACCACACCGCCCGACGCGGTCACCTGCACCGCACCCACCACCTGTACTGCGTCGGCGCTCGCAGACCACGGATCCGTCGGGCTCGTGCTGCGCGCAGCACGCCATCCGGCAGCCGCCCAGCCGACCCCGCCGACCCCGGTGAACCCGGGAACGGCAAGCGTCGCCGAGGGTCCGATCGCCACGGTCGCGGGAACCGGCGAGGCCGTGTCCCACCAGAGCTGCGTGCCGTCCACCTCGGCGAGCTCGCCCAGCGCGTCGACACGCACCTCGAGCACCTGCTCGCCCCCAGGTGTGCTGGTCGCCACCGATGTCAGCCAGCCCGACGGACTCCACGCATAGCCGACCGTACGATCCTCGTATCGTTCGACGAGACGCCTGCCGCATCCGTCATATGAGAACCGAGCGGATCCTTCAGTCGCGTTCACCGCGAGCAGCTGACCCGCGGCATCGTAGCTGAAGCCGCGGGCCTCGTCCCCCTGCTGCTCCTCGACGAGACGACCGGCCTCGTCGTAGCTCCACCGCGTCTCGCGGCCCCGCTCGTCGCGCGCCGACACCAGCTGACAGGCGTCGTCGTAGGCGTACTCGACCCAGCGATCGCCGCTTTCAATGCGGCGCACCCGGCCGTCGGCATCGCGCGAGATGCGCGTCTCGCTGACCCCACTCGGGTCGATCAGCGTGTGCCGCACCGGCGCGCCGTCCGCGTACTCCCAGCGCTGCTCGGCGTACTCCGCACCGTCACCGGCGCGCGCCAGCACCATACGCCCGAACGCATCGTACTCGTATCGCGCCTCGCCCAGCACCGGATGCCGCACCGCTAGCAAGCGGCCCACCGCATCGCGCTCGTACTCGATCCGCGCGCCGTCCGGCCCCACCATCGCGCTGCGCGCGCCGTCGGCATCGTACTCCCAGCGCATCGCCTGCCCGCCGCGAACGCGTTCGACGAGGCGGCCGAGGGCGTCGTAGCGCAGCGTATGCGCACCGCCCCCGGGCTCGCGCACCGTGACCACGCGCTGCGAAAGATCCCGGTGGATCGCAGCGACCTCGACGCCGTCCAGAAGGGTGGCAGCATGCCGGCCGTACTCGTCGTAACGCCACTCGGTGACGTGTCCATCGGGGTCGGTCCGGGTGAGCTGCCTGCCGTCTGCATCGTAGCTCGCCGTCGTCGCCCGGCCGAGAGGATCGGTGACCGAGACCACCCGATCGAGATCGTCGTACTCGCGCCGCGTCACCCCGCCCAGCGGATCGGTCACGCTCACCAGGCGGCCGCGCAGATCGTATGCGAAGCGAGTCACCCCGCCCATGCCGTTCGTGGCGCTGGTCAACTGCCCGGCGGCATCGTAACCGAAGCGCCGCTGCCCCCACCGGGCATCCTGGCTGAAGACCACGCGACCCAGCGCATCGTAGGAGATGCGCGCAACACCCTCACCGGGAGCCTCGCGGCGCACCAGTCGGCCCATCGGATCGTATGCGAAGCGAGTCGTCTCCCCGGAGGGCGATACCACCGCGGAGACCAGCGAGTCGGCGTCGTACTCGTACTGCGTCACGGCGCCGGCCGGGTCGATCGAGCGCGCGAGCCGGCCGCATGCGTCGTACTCGTAGCCCGTCACCCGCCCGGCTGCGCTGCGCACCTGCACGATGCGACCCGCGAGGTCATAGCCGATGGTCGTCAGGCCTCCCTCGGCGTCGACCACCTCGACGATTCTGCCCGCCGCGTCATAGCTGACCACGCTCTCGCCGCCGTCGAAGGACTGCGACGAACGGGGACGCCCGAACTCATCGAGCTGCAGGCCGAACTCGCTCCCGGCGACGGCCGCGGTGGCACGGTTCTTCGCCCGGGAATACTCGAACGACTCGGCAACGCCCGCGGGCGAGACTCGCTCGCTGAGCCTGCCCAGCTCGTCGTAGTCGGCAGACCAGCGACTGCCCCCGGGGTCGGTAACGCCGCGCACTCGGGAGAGCGCGTCGTGCTCGTAGATCCAAGACGCGCCATCGGGCAGATGCAGCTTCGACACATTGCCCATCAGGTCGAACTCGCGCGACACCTCCCGGCCCAGCGGGTCCACCGTCTTCACCAGCTCGCCGTGCAGGCCGTATTCGAGCACGGTGCGACCGCCGAGAGGATCGGTCACCGCAGCGAGTCTGCCCGCCGCCGTGTGCTCGAAACGCCACCGGGCGCCGTCGGCATCGACACGCTCGGCGAGCAGCCCGGTGGCCTCGTCATAGCCGAACTCGGTGCGATGCCCCGAAGGCGAACTCGCCACCGATACGCGGCCCATCCCGTCGCGCTCCAGCCGCGCCACATCGCCGGCGCCGTTGGTGGTAGAGACCAGCTCGCCGTGCTCATCGTAGGCCATCCGCAGACGCACCCCGACCGGGTCGACCACCTCGGTCAACAGGCCGTTCCGCCAGGTCAGCGCGGTCTCGCCGCCCGCGGCGTCCCGAATGACCGACGGATTGCGATCCTCTTCGCTCGCGTAGCCGTACTCGACCACGCCGCCGCTGCTCGCGACCACCGTCACCACGCGGTCGAACTCGTCGTAGGCCGTGGTGACCTCGCCGCCGTCCGGCAGCCTGGTCTGCGTCAGACGACCGCGCTCATCGTAGACCTGCTCGGTCACCGAGCCGTCGCGATCCACCACCTTCGTGCGGTTGCCGTACCGGTCGTAGGCCATCGACACACGGTTGTCGTCGCCGTCGATCACGCCGATCAAGCGCCCACGGCGATCCGCGATCCAGGTGTTGCTGTTCGTACCGTCGAGGTCGGAGACCGCGGTCACGCGACCCGGCAGGTAGGCAAAGCGCACCTCGCGGCCGAACTCGGTGATCTGCCGCACCACGCGGCCCTCGGCGTCATAGACGTTCTCGGCCTCGACCACACCCGCCGCGCTGGTCACCGCGACGATGAGATCGTCGTCGTTCCAGCGGTACACGCGCGCCCCGACCGCGTCGCGCGCCTCGCAGAGCCGCCCCCCGGCGTCGTACGAGTAGTCGACCCGGCGCCCGTCCGAACCCTGCGCCGTCGCGACCAGATCGCCGTCGTAGCGAATCTCGATGCTGCGGCCGCGCGCGTGCACCAGCTCCGCGACACGGCCCGCCGCATCGCGACGAGCGGTGACCGTGGTGCCCGCGCCGGAGCTCACAGCGACCCACACGCCCGCGGCCGTGAAGGCCCAGCGCGTGCCCCGGTTGTCGCTCACCAGCAGCTCGGTCTCGGCCGGCAGCCAGGGCCCCGAGCCGTGCGCCCGGGCAAGCCAGAAGTTCTCCGATTCGGCCCGCACCGGCTCGGCCGCCGCCTCCTCGCCGGGCAACCGCGCGAAGCGCACCTCACGGCCGTCGGGCAGCACGAGGCACGGAGCGCCGTCGAGCCGCAGCCGCGTCTCGAGCGAGCTCGTCCACCCCAGGCCGAACAGGCCGCGCGCGGTGCTCTGCGAGTTGTACATGCGGGTCAGGCTCAGCGCAGCGGCCGCCCCGCCGAAACCGAGATCGGTCTCGGGCTCAATGAAGTTGCCCGTCACGGTGTTCACCGGGTCGTTGCTGTAGCCGGTGGTCGGGTTGATGCCGTAGAGCTCGGGCGGATCGAGCGCGAGCGTGCCGCGCACCGGATCGAGCCCGGCCTGCGCGAGCGCCTCGAGCAGCGATGCATCGGAGAGCGACGCCGTGCCGCCCGAAGTGCCGGCGGCCTCGAAGGCCGCGGCGACCGCGTTCACCCAGCTGCGCTCGTCCTTGTTCGCCTCGACCCACTGATCGAGGGCGTCGACAGTGCCGCTCGCGTCGAGCGTGCCCCACTTGCACCCCGAGACGAAGTCGTTCCAGGCCCGCCGCAGCCTCGCCGGGCCGTCGCTCTCGAAACTGCCGTAGAAGCTCGGCGGCAGGCTGAACGCGCGCAAGTGCGAGGGGTTCGCGGAGGACACCCCGCCGCCGCTGCCGCCGCCGCGAGCGGGCAGGTCATGCCTCGCCAGGTTGACGTCGCCGGCCGAATAGCTGGGAGGATCGCTGCGAGTCGTGGGCGGCGGATCCTTCGACTCCCAGAAGGCGAGGTTGTAGTAGATGTCGACGAGCAGGTTCTCTTCGCGCTGCCGTTGCCGCTCGGCCCACTCGCGGGCCTGCTGCCTGCGAACGTTCTCCTCTTCGGCAGCGGTGATGAGCTCCCGCGTGTAACTCGCAATGCGGTCGAGGCAGGTGGCGAGATTCGCGGCGTCGGTGGAGCCGGTCGCAACGTTGTCGGCGAAGAGCAGAGCGAAGTAGCCGCGGAAGTCCGCCTGCGCCGTCACGGCACGCGCCGCGCGCTCCCGCTCCAGGCCCCTGACCGACGTCGCGGAGTCGCTCGCCACCTGGGCGAGGGTCTCGGCAGCGCCGAAATCGAAATCGACATCGGCCATTCCATAGACGTCGGCCATGCTCCCACTCACTCCACTCTTCCGAAACGTTCACCGCGCCCGGCGCACGCCGAACGAACAGGTTCGGCGACCGGCATCACGCGGCAGCCGAACCTCGCGACCGTGCGGTTCAGGCGCCGCCGGCGGTGAAGATGTCTTCGGCGATCTTGTCGAGCTGCACGCGCAGCTCTTCGAGCTCGGTCTTCGCCTTGTCGAGCGCGGCCTTCGTCTCGGGCCAGGTCGAGCTGCGGAACGTGGAGGCGAGCGGGCCGTCCCACACGTTCTGGTCGGAGAGGATGCGACCCTGCGAATCCAACTCCGAGATCTGATCGGTGAGCCCGCCGTTGATGATCGACTGGATCTGACGAATCGCCGACTTGGCATCCTCGGTAGAAAGAATACGACTCACGACTCACTAACCTCCCGGTTCACGACCTGACGATCCGATATCGACAGCGACAGGGCCATCCGACCCCGCCGCCCAATCTATCAAGCTGGCTGAAAGCGCGCCAAGGGTCGCCCGGGCAGGGCAGAATGGAGAGTCGGAACTCCTCCACCCGCCGCACCCGTTGGGAGCCCTCTTGATCGACGCCGTCCCGACCACCGAGCCGGGCGCTCCGGACCACATCATCGCCGAGGCGCTGGGCATCAAGGCCGCCCCGGTAGGTGCCCGCATCGCGGCCTTCATGATCGACGCACTCGTCTGGGCGATCCTCGTGAGCCCGGCCGCGGTCGGCGCTTGGCTGGGCCTCACCGCGGGCTTCACGCTGTGGCCGCTCGTGCTCGTCATCTCGGGGCAGGTGCTGGGTTCGCTGTTCTGCCTGGTGCAGCTGATCCTGCACGGCCGACGCGGGGTGACCCTCGGCAAGGCGGCGATGCGCCTGCGCAGCGTCTCGCTGCCGGGCCTCGCAGCCCCGGGGTTCTGGCGCATCGTGCTGCGCGCGCTGCTGCTCTCGCTCAGCAACATCGTGCCGTTGGCGGGCCCGGTGCTGATGTTCGCCTCGAGCTACTGGGATGTGAGCGGCCGGCGGCGCAGCGTGCTCGACCGCGCCGCGAGCTGCTGGCTGATCGACGTGCGCGGCGGCCTCGACCCGAACGACGAGAACGCACTGCGCAAGGCGCGGCGGAACTACGCGGAGCAGTTCCGCGACACCTCCGAGCGCCTCCCCGTGCTGTCGAGCAGCGGAGTCGGGCCCCGGCTCGCAGTCGACAACCGCCGATCCTCGGCCTCGGTGATCGGCGGCAGAGCGTTCAGCGGTGAGAGAGAGGATCAGCGCGCATGAGGATCAAGCTCGCCCTGCACCGGCAGGCCCAGCCCCCCGTCGACGTGCTGATCACCGCCGATGCGACGGCGAAGGTGGAGGATGTCGCCCGCGCGCTGCAGGCGGGCGAAGGCGCGGCACGGCTGCCGAACCCCACGCTCGAAGTGCGCCCTCCCGGCGGCGACTCCTACCAGCTCGACCCCACTGCCCCCCTCGGCGAGGCCCCGCTCGGCTCGGGCTTCGACGCCGCCACGGTCAACGCCACGGCCGAGGCCTACCGCCACAACGACGCGGTCGGGGCGATCATGCGCATCCACACCGGCCCGCAGGCGGGGCTCAAGGTGCCGGTGCACCGCGGCACGACCGTGATCGGCCGCAGCGAGCCCGCCGAACTCCGGCTCGACGATCCGCTCGTCTCGCGCCGGCACGCGCGCCTCGAGATCGGAGCGCACATCGAGATCGTCGACCTCAACTCGGCGAACGGCATCGTCATCGACGGCGACTACGTGCAGCGCGCGCAGATCCTCCCCGGGCAGGTGGTGTCGATCGGCGGCACCGATCTCTCGTTCACACCCCTCGCCGAGGGCATCGTCGAAACACCGGCGGACCGAGTGCTCGAGCGCGGCGGCTCGCTTCTGTTCAATCGCTCGCCCCGGGTCGAGCAGCGGTACACGGGCGAGGACCGCAAGCACCCCGCGATCCCGAGCGAGACCGAACCGCGCCTGTTCCCGTGGCCGATGATCGTGGCGCCCGTCATCCTCGGCTTCTCGCTCTTCGCCCTTACCGGCCGCGCCACATCGCTGCTGATGGTGGTCATGTCGCCGCTGATGATGCTCGGCAACTTCATCGGCCAGCGCACGCAGCAGGGCAAGAAGCTGCGCGAGGAGATCGAGAGCTTCGAATCGCGCATGAATGAACTCGAGGACACGCTGCTCGAAGAGGAGGAGCTCGAACGCGAGCGCCGACGGCACGAAGCGCCCCCGACGGCCGAGATCTACGAGCAGGCGGTGAAGCTCGGGCCACTGCTGTGGACGCGCAGGCCCGAGCACTGGAACTTCCTCTCGCTGCGCCTCGGATCGGGCACCGCGAAGAGCCGCAACACCCTGCAACGCTCCGAGGAGAGCCGCGGCATCGTGAAATATGCGAAACGGATCGACGAGCTGCGCGACCGTTTCGAGACCATCGACGACGTGCCGCTGGTCGAGTTGCTGCCCGCCGCGGGCGCCCTCGGCATCGCTGGCCCCCCCGAGCTCGCGGCAGACGCGCTGCGCGGGCTCGGGGTGCAGCTCTTCGGCCTGCATGCGCCGAACGAGGTGGTCACCGCAGCGATCCTCGCCCCCGACTGGAGCTCCGAACTCGAGTGGCTGCGGTGGCTGCCCCACGTCACCAGCCCGCAATCCGACTTCGCCGACATCGCGCTCGCCGACAGCCAGGCCGCCGGCACCGTGCTGCTGAACGCGCTCGAAGAGACGATCCTCGAACGGCTCTCGGGCAGCCCCACCCACCTGGGGCCGCTGCCCGAGAGGGACAGCTCGATGCAGCTCGGCAAGTACATCGACGAGGCCCGCGGCGGCAAGCACAAGGCGGCGCGCGACGTCTCGCTCGTGCTGTTCGTGAGCAGCAATGCGCCCGTCGACCGCGCGCGGCTGACCCAGCTGATCGAACGCGGCCCCGATGTGGGCATCTACACGATATGCGTCGCCCCCAGCGTCGAGGCGCTGCCCGCGGCCTGCCGTACCTTCATCGACGTCTCCGCCGGTCTCGAGCAGGCGAGCATCGGCTGGGTGCGACTCGGCGAGCAGAGCCGCCCGGTGGCCGTCGAAGGCGTCTCGCGAGACTACGCCGAGTACTTCGCCAGGCGCCTGGCACCGGTGGTCGATTCGAGCTCGGTCGCACCCGATTCCTCCGACCTCCCCCGGCAGGTATCGCTGCTGCGGGTCGTCGGCACCGACCTCGCCGAAGAGCCGGGCACGGTAGTCGAGCGCTGGCAGCAGAACAACTCGATCATCGACCGCCACTCGCCGCACCGCGAACGGCTGAAGCGCGCCGGCACGCTCAAAGCCTTCGTCGGCCAGCGATCCCCCGACGCGATGTCGCTCGACCTCCGCACACAGGGGCCGCATGCGCTCGTCGGAGGCACCACCGGCTCGGGCAAGTCCGAGTTCTTGCAGGCCTGGGTGCTGGGGCTCGCGGCCGAGTACAGCCCCGATCGTGTGACCTTCCTCTTCGTCGACTACAAGGGCGGCTCCGCCTTCGCCGACTGCGTGAAGCTGCCGCACTGCGTCGGTCTCGTCACCGACCTCAGCCCGCACCTCGTGCGCCGCGCACTCACCAGCCTGCGCGCCGAACTGCACCACCGCGAGCACCTCTTCAACCGAAAGAACGCGAAAGACATCATCGAGCTCGAGAAGCGGCAGGATCCCGATGCACCTCCCACCCTGGTGCTCGTGATCGACGAGTTCGCCGCGCTCGCCACCGAGGTGCCCGAGTTCGTGGACGGCGTGGTCGACATCGCCCAGCGCGGCCGCTCGCTCGGCATCCACCTGATCATGGCGACCCAGCGGCCGGCCGGCGTGATCAAAGACAATCTGCGTGCCAATACCAACTTGCGCGTGGCGCTGCGCATGGCAGACGAATCCGATTCGAGCGATGTGGTGGGAGACCCGATCGCGGCGAGCTTCGATCCTTCGCTGCCCGGCCGCGCCATCGCGAAGACCGGGCCGGGGCGGCTCGTGCCGTTCCAATCGGGTTATGCCGGGGGCTGGACCACCGACAGGCCGGATGCGGCGCAGGTGTCGGTGGCCGAGCTGCGCTTCGGCACCGTGGTCACCTGGGAGTCGGAGGTCGACGCCGAGGGTGCGGGTGCTGGGGGTGGTGCTAGTGGCGCGGCGGGTGCGGGTGCTGCGGCCGGCGGCCCCGAGACCGGCGAGACGGGCCCCAACGACCAGGAGCGCATCGTGCGCAACTTCGTGCTGGCGGCGCAGGAGGCGGGCATTCCGGTTCCGCGGCGCCCCTGGCTCGATGAGCTGCCGACCGCCGTCGACCTGCTCGATCTACTCGATCTACTCGGTCTACTCGATCAGATCGAGAGCAGTGCCGACGCCGAGGGCAGCGCAGGGGGCAGCGCAGGTAGCATCACCGGCGAGTTGCCGATCGGCCTCGCCGACGTGCCCGAGCAACAGCTGCAGCAGACCGTCTCGTTCGCACCCGACCGCGAGGGACACATGCTGGTCTACGGCACGAGCGGCGCAGGCAAGACGGTGACGCTGCGCACCCTCGCCATCGCGGCCGGTGCCGGGCGCACCCTCGGCGCGACGACCGTCTACGGCATCGACTTCGGCACGGGTGCGCTGCGCTCGCTCGAGGCGCTGCCCCACGTCGGCACGATCGTGACCGGCGACGATGTCGAACGCATTCAGCGGCTGTTCCGCACGCTCAGAGACACGCTCGACTCGCGCGCGCAGCGCTTCAGCGAGGTGAACGCCTCGACCCTCGGCGAGTACCGCGAGATCACCGGCGACCACGACGAGCCGTGCGTGCTGCTGCTGCTCGACGGCTTCGGCACCTTCCGCCAGGAGTGGGAGAGCGGAGCGAACCGGGTGGAGACCTACGCGACGTTCATGCGCGTGCTCGGCGAGGGCCGCCCCCTCGGCGTCCACATCGTCGCAACGGCCGACCGCTACGGCGCCGTGCCCACCGCAGTGAGCGCGAACATCACCAAGCGGGTGGTCCTGCGGCTCTCCGACGAGAACTCGTACGGCATCCTCGGCGTGCCGCGCGACGTGCTGAGCGAGCGCAGCGCACCCGGCAGGGGCATCGTCGACGGCCTCGAGACCCAGATCGCGGTGATCGGCGGCACTCCGAACGTCGCCGAGCAGAACGCGGCCGCCATCGCGCTCGGCGAGCGCTTCAGCAGGCACGGAGTCGCCGTGGCCGAGACGATCGGCGCGCTGCCCGTCTCGTATCCGCAGCAGAATCTGCCCGACCACGTCGGCGGCTCCCCCGCCCTCGGCATCGGCGAGCACACGCTCGGCCCCGTCGCCTTCGAGCCCATCGGCACCTTCCTCGTCGCCGGCCCGCCGCTGAGCGGCAAGAGCACCGCTCTGCGCGGCATCGTGCGGGCAATGGAGCGCTTCGATTCCGGCACCGAGATGTACCACATCGGCGGTCGCCGGGCGGCGCTCGCGGGCTATCGGCCGTGGAAGCGGCGAGCGAGCCGCATCGAAGACGTGCGCGCGCTCGCGAAGGATCTGACCGAGCTGGTCTCCGACGAGAGCGAGACCACACGGGTGCTGATCGTGCTCGAGAATCTGATCGAGTATTCGGATACCGACGCGGATCGCGCACTGAAGGAGCTGTTCCAAGCGGTCAACCGCAGCGACCAGCTGCTCATCGCCGACGGCGACATCGCGCAGCTCGGCAGCGGTTACGGGCTGATCGGCGAGCTGAAGGCCAGCCGCCACGGCATCGCGCTGCGGCCCGAGACCTTCGACGGCGACACCCTCTTCAAGACCCCGTTCCCCAAGGTGCAGCGGCACGAGTTCCCCGAGGGACGCGGCATCTTCGTCGAGCACGGGAGGCCGCTCACCGTGCAACTGCCCCTCGCCGAGGGCTGAGCCGCTCGGAGCCGGCCGGATCGCCTCGGTCGGCCCGCGCGTTGCTTTCCCTACCACCTGCACAAACGCACCGATCCGCAATATTGCACCGCAATCCCCAGGGATCAGGTGTATTCCTGCAGGGCGGTGCGTTCGAGGGCGCACCGGAACCGCGGGGGTGAGCGTGGCCCGCACTGCCGGCCTCGAACCTCACGCTCACACCCCCCCCCAACTACCGGGGCCGCCGAACCGCCGACGCGCGAGGCCGGGCAAGACGAAACCCCCGGCCCGTGCGAGGCACGGAGACCGGGGGTTTCGTATTCAGAGCGCGAGACTCAGATCGCGCTGACGTCGAGCGGGATGCCCGGGCCGAACGTGGTCGACACGGCGCCCTTCTGAACGTACTTGCCCTTCGACGAGCTCGGCTTCAGACGCACGATCTCCTCGAGCACGGCGCTGATGTTGTCGTTCAGCTGATCGGCCGAGAACGACGCCTTGCCGACGATGAAGTGCACGTTCGAGTGCTTGTCGACGCGGAACTCGATCTTGCCGCCCTTGATGTCGGTCACGGCCTTGGCCGGATCGGGGGTGACGGTGCCGGTCTTCGGGTTCGGCATGAGACCGCGGGGGCCCAGGACCTTGCCCAGACGACCCACCTTGCCCATGAGCTCGGGGGTCGAGACGGCCGAATCGAAATCGGTGTAGCCGCCGGCGACCTTCTCGATGAGCTCGTCGCCGCCGACCTCGTCGGCACCGGCCGCGAGGGCCGCCTCGGCCGCGGGGCCGGTCGCGAACACGATCACACGTGCGGTCTTGCCGGTGCCGTGGGGCAGGCTGACGGTGCCGCGCACCATCTGGTCGGCCTTGCGCGGGTCGACGCCCAGCTTCACGGCGACCTCGACGGTGCTGTCGGTCTTCGCCGAGCCGGTCTCCTTCGCCAGGGCGACGGCCTCGGCGGGAGAGTAGAACTTGCCGGCCTCGATCTTCTCGGCGGCGGCGCGGTATGCCTTCGACTTCTGTGCCATTTGCGTTGCCCCTTACTCGACCGTGATGCCCATGGAGCGGGCGGTGCCCGCGATGATCTTCGCCGCCGCGTCGATGTCGTTGGCGTTGAGATCGGCCTGCTTCTGCTCGGCGATCTGGCGCACCTGGTCGGCGGTCACCTTCGCCACCTTCACGGTGTGCGGGGTACCCGAGCCCTTCTGCACGCCGGCGGCCTTCTTGAGCAGCTCCGCGGCCGGCGGGGTCTTCAGGATGAAGTCGAACGAGCGATCCTCGTAGACGGTGATCTCGACGGGGATGATGTTGCCCCGCTGGCTCTCCGTGGCCGCGTTGTAGGCCTTGCAGAACTCCATGATGTTGACGCCGTGCTGACCAAGCGCCGGACCCACGGGGGGTGCCGGGTTGGCGGCGCCTGCCGCGATCTGAAGCTTGATCAGACCGGCGACCTTCTTCGCCTTTGCCATGTTCCTCTTCCTTTCCTCGAAACCGGGCTGCGCTCCGAATAGACGGAGCACCGGTCTCTCCCGCGGCCCGGGCCTCTCCCGGGTGCGGTGCGCGTCCGCGCGAGCACGCCTCGAAAGGGCGCAACAGGCGCAAACCATAAAAGTCTACGTCATCAACGAAGATTCCGCCAGCGGCCCGGATCCACTCGGCTCACGGGTTAGCGGAGGTCTTCACGCTGGGCCGTCTGCCTACGGGCCTGGATCGTATCCGCGCCATAGAGCTCCGGATGCTGCGCCTTGTAGGCGATCTGATCTCGCACGTTCTTCTGCACCACGATCACCGCGAATACCGAGAGGGCGAAGCCGAGGGCGTAGAAGCCCTTCTCGCTCGGCAGGATGTCGCTGTTCCACAGGCTCCAGGCGAGCATCGCCAGCGACAGGCCGAGGCCGATCCAGGCGACGCCGAGGTAGATGCTGGTCACGGGAACACCCTCGTGGCGATCCCGCACCGACTTCTGCAGCGACACCGCGCTCAGCAGGCCGAACAGGAAGGTGGCGAAGTAGAAGCCCTTCTCGAAGGTCTCCATGTCGGCGCGCCATAGGCCGATGAAGTGGATGACGATGCCGAGGGCGAGCGCGGCCCACCCCGCGCCGATGAAGGCCGCGGTCGGCTTGCCGAACTGGTTCTGAGCGGGTGCGGGGTCCGGAACAGGTGCGGTCATGTGCTTCCCTTTCTTTCGGTGCGGATCGATCCTGTGCAGCTCCTCTTCGAGTGCCCGCACGATCGCCTGCACCTCCGACCGCAGTTCACCAGCCGTTCCCGAGGGACATATGCGCGAGAGGATCCGGATCTCGCGCGGCGATTCTCCCTGGGACACGAATGCCCCGCCCTTCCGAGGAAGACGGGGCATTCGCAGCCGTGTGGCTCAGATCATCTTGGTGACCTGGTCGAAGCTTAGCTCGACCGGGGTCTCGCGCTCGAACAGCGACACCAGCACGGTCAGCTTGCCGGCCGCCGGGTTGATCTCGCTGATCGTGCCGGGCAGTCCCTCGAACGAGCCGGACTTGATGGTGATGGTCTCGCCGACCTCGAAGTCGATCTCGACGTTGCCGGCCTCGGCGGCGCCCGCCGCGGCCTTCGACTTCGCCAGCACGGGCTCGAGCTCGACGGTGCTCTTTAGCATCTCGAACGCCTCGTTGAAGCGGAGCGGGACGGGGTTGTGCGCGTTGCCCACGAAGCCGGTGACGCCCGGCGTGTGGCGCACCACGGACCACGAGTTCTCGTTGAGGTTCATGCGCACCAGCACATAGCCCGGGATCCGCACACGGGTCACCATCTTGCGCTGGCCGTTCTTGACCTCCATGACTTCTTCCATGGGGACCTGGATCTCGAAGATGTCGTCGACCGCGCCCATCGTCTCGCGACGGTTCCACAGGTTCGACTTGACCTTGCGCTCGTAGCCCGCGTAGCTGTGCACCACGTACCACTTGCCCGGCTTCGTGCGCAGCTCGAGCTTGAAAGCGGCGTAAGGGTCATCGGCCGGCTGTTCGTCGGCCTGATCCCCCGCGGCTTCCGAGGCCGGCTCTGCGGCCACGGCCTCGGCGGCGGCCTCTTCGATCTGCTGATCCTCGCCCTGGTTCGCCAGAGCGTCGAGGGCGGCGTCGAGCTCGGCCTCGGGAGTGTTGCTGTTCTCGCTCGTCATCTGACTTTCTGAACCTTCTCGATCGATCTCGTTGACGGATCACCCGCTGGTGCGACGTGACCGGATACGGGGAGTTGTAGCGCTAGAGCGGGCTGCCGAAGAGGAAGACCGTGACCCAGCCGAATGCCTGGTCGAGCAGCCACACCAGCGCCATCATCACGACGACGAACCCCAGCACCACGAGCGTGTAGTTGATGAGCTCCTTGCGGGTGGGCGTCGTCACCTTCTTCAGCTCGGCGAACACCTGCTGGATGAAGAGCACGATGCGGCCGAAGAAAGACCTCTTGGCGGCACGGTCAGCCTTGGCACGCTCGACCAGACCGCCACCGGTCTCGTCGATCTCGTTGCTGCTCACGCGCTACCTGCCTTTCGTTGACCCGTTCCGCCGGCTGTCACCGGCGGAACGGGTGTCGCAGGGCGGACAGGACTCGAACCTGCAACCTGCGGTTTTGGAGACCGCTGCGCTACCAATTGCGCCACCGCCCTAAGGGGCTGCCTCTACGTCGAACCTCGGCACTCGCACCCGGGAGACCGGGCCGATGGGCGCGAAAAATTCTGGCAGAAGTCAACTACCTCGACAGAGTCTACGGGATCGGTGGGGCAATGTCGAACCTGGGAATGACAAACGTCTGTCATCTGCAGCACACTGGTTCTGCATCACAGTGGTGCTGCGGCGCACGGCACCGGGCACCGCAGCGGGAAGGGGGAGGCCATGCGGAAGAGGGAGGCCGCGCTGCACGCGCTGCTCGCCGTGCTCGACCGCGCCCCGGGGCCGATGGGCACCCGCGCCGCCCGTCAGTCCCTCGAGGAGCTGGGCCTCGGGATGAGCGAGTCCACCGTCTCCCGGCGCCTCAAGGAGCTGGACGAGCGGGGCTGGACGGTGCCCGTCGCGGCCAAGGGCAGGGTGCTCTCGGATCGGGGCCGGCGCATGCTCGACGAGCGCGAGCACGAGCGTGCGCATGAGCACGGGCGCGAACACGAGACCGCCGGCGTGCGCCCGGGCGGGCAGCGGATCGACGTGAGGGACATCCGCGACGTGATCGATCTGCTGCACGCGCGCAAGGCCGTCGAGAGCGCCTCGGCCGCCGATGCCGCGACCCATGCGAGCCCCAAGGATCTGCAGGAGCTGGAGCGGCTGGTGCACGAGCACCGGGAGGCCATCGGCACGGAGGGCATGCTCCGGCTGCCCGGCCTCGCCATCCACCGGAAGATCGCCGCGCTCTCCCCCAACCCGATGCTGAAGACGCTCACGGAGCTCATCCTGTCGCCGCGTCTCGACGAGGTGGAGGCGGCGCTCGACATCCTGCTCGGCTCCGACGATCAGCTGCGCTCGGCGGCGGACGACCACCGGAGGATCCTCGACGCCCTGCGCGCAGGGGACGCCGCGGCGGCGGAACAGGCGATGAACGACCACTTCGACCGGATGATCGAGGCCTGCGAGAGGCTCGTCGCCAGGGGCGACTCCGTGGTGGTCGAGCGGCTGCTCGCCCTCGTCGGCTCGGAGGACAGCCCTCTGCTCGGCACCCCCTCCAGGCGCTGACCGGGCAACGCGATCCGCTAGCGCGCCGTGTAGCCCCCGTCTGCGAGGTAGGTCGCCCCGGTGACGAAGGACGACTCGGAGGAGATGAGGAACGCGACGACGTTCGCGATCTCGCGAGGCCGGGCGCGGCGGCCCATCGGGATCGCCGGCACCGCCTCGAGCACCGGAAGTCCCTGCTGCTCCAGCTCGCCGACCAGCATGGGCGTGACGGTGCCCCCGGGGGCCACCGAGTTGAAGCGCACCCCGCGGGTCGCGAACTCGAGCGCGAGCACGCGCATGAGCTGGATCACGCCCGCCTTCGACGTGCCGTACGCCGAGTGGCCCGCGTCGCCGACCGTGCCGAGCTCCGAGGCGATGGCGACGAACGAGGCCGGTGCGCTGCGCTCCAGCAGAGGCGCGGTGAGCTTCGCCGTGAGGAACATGCCCCGCAGGTTCACGCCGACGATCCGATCCCAGTCCTCGAGCGTCGTCTGCTCCAGCGGGGCGCGATGCCCCAGGCCCGCGCAGGCCACGACGCCGTGCAGCGCCCCCTCCGCCTCGATCCGCTCGACCGCCGCGGCCAGCGAGGCCTCGTCCGAGACGTCCGCGGTCAGCGTGCCGACCCCGGGCAGATCCGCCACGCGCCCCAGCCCGTCGGCGTCCCGATCGAGCGCCCATACGCTCGCCCCTCGGGCGACGAGCTTCGCCGTGGTCGCCTCGCCGATGCCCGACCCGGCGCCGGTCACCGCGATCGTGCGGCCGTCGAGCCGGATCCCCTCCTCGGTCTGCGAGGTATCAGATGCCACGGTGGTCTCCTCCGCTGATGTTGAGCACGGTCCCGCTGATCCAGTCCCCCGACGAGTCGAGCAGGTAGGCGACGCCGTCGGCGGTCGGCTGCGGGCCTCCGAAGCCCAGAGGGTGAGTGCTCAGGTAGGCGCGGGCGCGCTCCTCGGTGAACGGGAAGCCGGTGTTGCCCGTGTTGCCGGGCGTGATCGCGTTGACCAGGATGCCGTCCTTCTCGAGCGAGGTCGCCAGGTTGATCGTCAGCCCGATCACGCCCGCCTTCGCGGCCGAGTAGGCGGGCGACATCGGGGCGCCGCCCAGGCGGGCCGCCAGGGAGCTGATGAGCACGATGCGCCCGCCGCCCTGCTCGATCATGCCCGGCAGCACGGCCTGGGTGACCCACCAGGCGCCGTTGAGGTTCACGTCGATGATGCTGCGCCAGTGGGCCTCGTCGATGCCGGTCGGGGTGCCGCGCGGGCAGTCGACGCCCGCGCAGTGCACGAGCGCGTCGATCCTGCCGCATCGCTCGACCACCTCGGCGACCGCGCGCTCAACGCCCGCGACGTCGGTGATGTCCATCGCGATCGATGAGGCGCGCCCGCCGGATGCCTCGATCCTCTCCGCGCCCGTTCGCGCGCCCTCGCCGTCGAGGTCTGCGAGCACGACGACGGCTCCGCGGCCCGCGATCGTCTCGGCGGTGCATCCGCCGATCCCCCCGGCGGCTCCGGTGATGAGGACGACCTTGTCCTTCAGCGCGCTCATAGACGGCGTCCTTTCATGAGACTATGGTTGCGAATATACCTCATAAATGAGGGAGATCGGTCTTTTTTTGAGAGGTTTGCATGCGCACGAGATACGACGCACCATGGATCATCGCCCATTCGAGCGAGGGCGGCACCCCCGGCCACCGGCTGCTGCGCGACGGCAGCGTGGTCGTCGACGGCGACCGCATCTCCTACGTCGGCTCCGAGCGCCCGGCCGACGTCGACCGGGTGGTCGCCGTCGACCGCGTGATCGCCCCCGGCTTCATCAGCACGCACACGCACATGAACGAGTCGCCCGCCGACAAGTCGCTCACAGAGGACATCGCCAAGCGGCAGTTCTGGTCCACCAACCTCATCGAGGTGCTGCCGCCCCGGGCCCAGGCGCTGAACGAGGAGGACGCGCGAGCGTGCGTCGACTTCTCGATCATGGAGCACCTGCAGACCGGGTGCACCACGGTGGTGCAGATGGGCGATCAGTCGCGCTACGTCGCCGAGGCCGCCGAGCGCACCGGCCTGCGCGCCTACATCGCCGAGTCCTATCGCTCAGGGCGCTGGCTCACCTCCGACGGGAGGCGCGTGGAGTACGAATGGGACGAGGCCGCCGGATGGGCCGGCTTCGAGCGCGCCACCGCGCTGATCGACGAAATCTCCGGGCGGGCGAACGGGCGCATCCGCGGGTTCCTCGCCCCCGCCCAGGTCGACACCTGCACCGAGGATCTGCTCGTCGCGAGCGCCCGTGCCGCCCAGGAGCTCGACGTGCCCGTCTCGCTGCACGCCGCGCAGAGCCTCTCGGAGTTCCTCGAGATGACCCGGCGCCACGGGCGCACCCCGATCGAGTGGCTCGACGACATCGGGTTCCTCGGCCCGCGCGCGATCCTCGGGCACGTGATCTTCACGACCGGCAGCCCCTGGGTCAACTTCCACGGCGACGATCTCGGCCTGCTCGCCGACTCGGGCACGACCGTCGCCTACAACGCCTGGGTCATGGCCCGCAACGGCATCGTGCTCGAGTCGTTCGACAAGTACCGGGAGCGGGGCGTGAACCTCACCCTCGGCACCGACACCATCGCGCAGTCGATGATCGAGTCGTGCCGGTGGACCGCGATCCTCGGCAAGGTCGTCGAGCGGCGCTCGGACGGCACGACCGCCGCCCAGGTCTTCGACGCCGCCACCGTCCACGCGGCGCGGGCGCTCGGACGCGACGATCTGGGCCGCATCGAGGCCGGCGCCAAGGCCGACCTCGTGTTCTGGGCCACCGACAGCCTGTCGATGACGCCGCTGCGCGATCCGATCCGCAACATCGTCTACTACAGCCAGGCCTCCGACGTGCGCGAGGTGCTGATCGACGGCGAGGTCGTGTACGACGAGAACGGCGTGCGGGGGCTGGACGAGGAGGAGACGGCGGCCCGGATCCAGCGCGTCGGCGAGCGCGTGTGGGCGTCGTGGCAGGATCACGACTGGGCCGGCCGCACGATCGAGGAGCACTTCCCGCTCTCCTACCCGGCGCTCGGATAGCGCGGGCCGGCCTTCGAGTATCCGCCGCGGGGGCTCAGCCGTCGAGGCTCAACCGTCGAGGCTCAGGAAGAGGCGGTTCAGGATCTCGCTCCGCTCCGATCCCGCGAACGCCTCGACCTCGTCGATCAGGCGGGAGTGGTGGATCGCCACGGCCTGCTCGGCGCGATCCGCATCGCGATCCCGGAGCGCGTCCCTGATGCTCTCGTGCTCGGCGGCGGAGTGCTCGAGCGATCCGTGACCGGCCGTCACGATGTCGAGCAGCATCTCGAGCGGGGCCAGCGCGTCGCTCCACAGCGTCGCGGCGATCGCAGCGAACAGCCGGTTCCCCGACATCTCGGCGATGAGGCGATGGAACCGCATCGCGGCCCCGTGCGGGTTGCCTCCCTCGGAGATGAGGCGGCGCTGCTCTGCGATCGCCTCCCCCAGGCGGTCGAGATCCTGCTCGCCCCGGTTCTCCGCCGCGGCCCGCACCAGCTCGCGCTCGACGCCCCGGCGCGCGTGCAGCAGGTCGAGCAGCTGCCGGTCGGAACGGATCTCGAGCGCCCGCTCGAGGCGGTCGCTCCGCCTGGCCGCTTCGAGGGAGGCGGCCGTCATGCGCCGGCCGGCCGGGGTGAGCTGCCGCCCCTTCCGCCCGACGGCCTCGGTGAGGCCAGCCGCATCCAGTCGGGCGAACACCCGGGAGACGGTCGCCTCGCTGAGGTCGAGCCCCTCGCCCAGCAGCAGGCGCCTGGTCCCGCGAGCGCCGACGGGCGCAGGCTGCGAGAGCAGGATGCGCAGGATCGCGGACTCGCCCGCGGTGAACTCCGCGGCGGCTTCCGCAGCCGGCTGCTCGGGCTCGGGCATCGCACGACCTCAGTAGTGGTAGGGGAACGGCGACCAGTCGGGATCGCGCTTCTCGAGGAACGAGTCGCGCCCCTCGACCGCCTCGTCGGTGCCGTAGGCGAGACGGGTGGTCTCGCCCGCGAAGAGCTGCTGCCCCACGAGACCGTCGTCGACCGCGTTGAAGGCGTACTTCAGCATGCGGATCGCCGTCGGCGACTTGCCCAGGATCTCCCTCGCCCATTCGATGCCGGTGCGCTCGAGCTCGGCATGCGGCACGACCGCGTTGACCGCCCCCAGCTCGTAGGCGCGCTGCGCCGAGTACTCGCGGGCGAGGAAGAACACCTCGCGCGCCGCCTTCTGCCCGATCTGGCGGGCGAAGTAGGCGCTGCCGTACCCGGCGTCGAACGACCCCACGTCGGCGTCGGTCTGCTTGAAGCGGGCGTGCTCCTCGCTCGCGATCGACAGGTCGCAGACCACGTTCAGCGAATGCCCGCCGCCCGCCGCCCAGCCGGGCACCAGGGCGATCACGACCTTGGGCATGAAGCGGATCAGCCGCTGCACCTCGAGGATGTGCAGGCGCCCAGCTCTTGCGGAGGCCTCGGGGCCCACCGCGGTCTCGTCGTCGCTGTACTTGTAGCCGTCTCGGCCGCGGATCCTCTGGTCGCCGCCCGAGCAGAACGCCCAGCACCCGTCCTTCGGGCTCGGCCCGTTGCCGGTGAGCAGCACGACGCCGACGCGAGGGTTCACTCGCGCGCGCTCGAGCGCGTCGTAGAGCTCGTCGACCGTGTGCGGGCGGAACGCGTTGCGCACCTCCGGGCGGTCGAACGCGATGCGCGAGATGCGGCCGTCACGGCTGAGGTGCGCGGTGATGTCGGTGTAGCCCTCGGCGCCGGGCGCGATCTCCCACTCCGAGGGATCGAAGATGTCTGAAACCTGCCTCGCCTGCTCGCTCATGCCCTCAAGCCTAGAGCCGGAGCGCTTCGCGCCGATACGGGAGATGCGAGGATGGGAGCGTGACCGACGCACAGGATCGACCAGGCCTCGACGAGCTGCTCGCGCGTGCCCGGGTCGTCGCGATCCCGACCCGCACCCGGTTCCGCGGGGTGAGCGTGCGCGAGGCCGTTCTGTTCGACGCCCCGAACGGCGCGAGCGAGTTCTCGCCCTTCGTCGAATACGGCGACGACGAGGCCGCCGCCTGGCTGGACGCCGCGATCGAGTTCGGCTGGGGTGCCGTGCCCCCGGCGCGTCGGGAGAGGATCGCCGTCAACGCGACCGTCCCGGCCGTCGAGGCCGGCGCGGTGCCCGACGTGCTCGCCCGCTTCCCCGGCTGCCGCACGGCCAAGGTGAAGGTCGCCGAGCCGGGGCAGACCCTGGCCGACGACATCGCCCGGGTGCGGGCGGTGCGCGAGGCGATGGGGCAGGAGGCACTGATCCGCGTCGACGCCAACGGCGGCTGGACGGTCGACGAGGCCGAGACGGCGCTGCGAGCGCTCGCCGCGTCCGGCCCGCACGGCGCTGACCTGGGGGCCCCCGGCCTCGAATACGCGGAGCAGCCGTGCGCGACCGTGCCCGAGCTGGCCGAGCTGCGGCAGCGGCTCGGAGGCCTCGTGCGGATCGCGGCGGACGAGAGCGTGCGCAAGGCCGGGGATCCGCTCGCGGTCGCGCGCGCCGGTGCCGCGGATCTGCTGGTGCTCAAGGCCCAGCCCCTGGGCGGCATCGCCCGGGCGCTCGACATCGTGGCCGCGGCGGGCCTGCCGGTGGTCGTGTCGAGCGCGCTCGACACCTCGATCGGGATCTCGATGGGGCTCAGCCTCGCCGCCGCGCTGCCCGACGGCGTGCTCGCCGGAGCCTGCGGCCTCGGCACGGTCGCGCTGCTCGACGGCGACGTCACCCGCGACTCGCTGCTGCCCGCGAACGGCGAGCTCCCCGTGCGCAGGCCGGCGCTCGACCCCGAGCTGCTCGACCGCTTCGCCGCGGCGCCCGATCGCGAGGCCTGGTGGCGCGAGCGCATCGCCCGCTGCCATGCGGTGCTCGGATGATCCGCGGCCTCCCGCTCAGCCCTTGAGGCCCGGGAAGTCCTCTTCCCGCCACTCGGTGGCGATCCTCTCGCCGGCGTCGAAGGCCGCGACCTCGCGCTGGCGCAACTCGACCCGCCGGATCTTTCCCGAGGCCGTCTTCGGCAGCGCGAAGAACTCGACGCGTCGGACTCTCATGTACGCAGGCATCGCGACGCGCGCATGGGCGAGGATGGCGCGCGCAGTCTGCTCGCCGGGCTCGGCGCCGGCGGAGAGCGCGACATACGCCTTCGTCACGTTGAGACGGGTCTCGTCGGGTGCGCCGACCACCGCGGCCTCGGCCACGAGCTCGTGCTCGAGCAGGGCGCTCTCGACCTCGAACGGCGAGACCTTGAAGTCGCTCGACTTGAAGATGTCGTCGGTGCGCCCCACGAAGGTGAGCACCCCGCCCTCGCCGCGCTGCGCGACGTCGCCCGTGTGGAAGAGCTCGCCGCGCATGGCCTTCGCGGTCGCCTCGGGATCGCCGAAGTATCCGGGCATCAGGTTGACCGGGTGGGGGTCGAGCCGCAGGCACACCTCGCCCTCGTCCGTCTCCTCGCCGGTGAGCGGGTCGACGAGCAGCGCGTCCACTCCCGGCAGCGGGCGGCCCATCGCGCCCGGCACGACCTCCTCGCCCGGCATGGTGCCGACGAGAGCCGTGGTCTCGGTCTGCCCGTAGCCGTCGCGGATCTCGAGACCCCACCAGTCGCGGATGCGCGCGATCACCTCGGGGTTCAGGGGCTCGCCGGCCGAGAGCAGCTCGCGAAGCCCGCGCGGCTTCGTGCTGAGACGGTGCTGGATGAGCATGCGCCAGACCGTGGGAGGCGCGCAGAAGGTGTTGACCCCCGCCCGGTCGAGCTCTCCGACGAAGTGCTCCGCGTCGAAGCGGCTGTAGTTCAGCACGAAGATGGTCGCGCCGACGTTCCAGGGGGAGAAGAAGCTCGACCAGGCGTGCTTGCCCCAGCCCGGGGCGCTGACCACCGAGTGCACGTCGCCCGGCCGCACGCCGATCCACGCCATCGTGCTGAGGTGCCCGAGCGGGTAGCTCGTGTGCGTGTGCACGACGATCTTCGGCAGGCTCGTGGTGCCGGAGGTGAAGTAGACGAGCGCGGGCTCGTCGCTCGCGGTGGTGCGCGCGATCGGCGCGAGCGACGCGGAGCCCGACTCCTCGAAGCGCAGCCAATCGGTGAGGGCTGCGCGCTGATCCTCGCCCGCTGCATCGGTATCACCGTCGAAGCCGACGCCGATACCGCGGTAGTCGCCCGGCACATTCGCGAACTTCAACGCGTCTTCGGCCGCCGCGAACACCCAGCGCACCCGCCCGCGCTCCACGCGGTCGACCAGGTCGTGCGCGCCCAGCACCACCGAGGTGGGCAGGATCACGACGCCGATCTTGAGCGCCGCGAGCATGATCTCCCACAGCTCGAGCCGATTGCCCAGCATCAGCATCGCCACGTCGCCCCTGCTTGCGCCCTGGGCGAGCAGCCAGTTCGCCACCTGGTCGCTGCGCCGTTTCAGCTGCGCGAAGCTCCGCTTGACCTCGGTGCCGTCGGCCTCAGCGATCCACAGCGCGGTGGCGTCGTTGCCCGCTGCGATCGCGTCGAACACGTCGTGCGCCCAGTTGAAGGCGTCGCCGACATCCGGCCACTCGAACCGCTCGCGCGCCCGGCGGGGGTCGCCCGCGCACTCGAGCAGCTGATCCCGAGCGGCGAAGAAGGCCGCGCTGGCGGCCGACGGTGCAGTGTTCATCCCGACATTCTCTCAGTTGCGGGGCGGTGGGACAGCGACCGCGGCCTGGCGATCACCGACCACAGCTGCGCGGCTCCGAGCACGATCGCCAGCAGCGTCGGCCAGCCGACGAGCGCGAAGCGCCCGTCGTCGCCCGGCATATCGCTGGTCATCCAGTAGAACAGCAGGAACTGCCCGGTGCCCGCGACCGGCAGCACGAAGAACGAGAGGGTTCTGAGGGAGAGCCCGGCCCGCGGCGTCTTGCGCCGCCTGCCCGCGACGAACGCCCAGATGGCGCCGCCGTTCAGCGCGAGCGCCAGCCCGAGCACGACGACCGTCGGCACCTGATAGAGGATCTCGTCGGCGCGCGCGGCATCGCGATCCGGCCCCGCGAAGGTGCCCTCGGGGAAGTCGAGCACGGCCCCGAGATCGCTGAAGAAGAAGGGGCCCGCCCAGTCGCCGTACTCGCTCTCGCGCCGGGGCTCGATCGCGACGCGCAGCGATCCGTCGGCCTGCCGGCTCTCGGCGCCGATCACGGTCGCGGGCGCGTCGGGCCCGTCGAACTCGGCGCTCTGGTGCCAGGGCGCGATCCCCTCTCCCCGCTCGAACCGCACCCGGGGGGCCTCGTAGTCCCGGGTGAGCCAGCCGCCCGCGACCATCTCGTCGGCCAGATCGGGGGCGACCGTCAGCTCGATCCTCGCCGAGAAGTCGTCGTTGTAGCCCCACGCGATATCGCTGTCCCAGCCGTCGTAGACCGCGGCCCACCGCACCTGCTCCACGGGTTCGCCGTCGCGCTCCGCGGCGACGGCGGCCGACGCGAGAGCGTAGTCGACCTCCACCTGGTAACGGCCCTCGAGCACCTCGGTCAGCTGCGTGACCATGCCCGTGCTGCGCGGGCGCGGGATCTCGCGGAACGGCACCGGCTGCCCGTCGATGCGCACCTCGTCCACGCGCAGCCCGAGCGACTGGCCGTAGCGCAGGTCGGGCCATTCCCGAGCGAACTGGGGCACCCGGCCGCCGGGCTCGAAGTCGGCCTCCAGCCGCTCGCGCACGGTCAACACCGCGCTGCCGTCGGCTTCGCGCCGCAGCTCGGCGTCGGCCTCGAAACCGTGGATCGTCGTGCCGAGCGTGCCGGGCAGATCGTGGTCGAAGATCTCGGTGTCGTAGTTGACCGGATAGGGGTAGGGCTGCGTCGCGAGCGTCGCCACGGCGCCTCCCAGCAGCGCGACCGCGAGCACCGCCGAGACGGTGACCGGGGCGGCGATGAAGTGCTCGTCGCGCCAGCCGCGATCCGCCTCCCGATCGCCCGACTCCGCCACCGCGAGCCGCCGCACCGACTCGCCCGCCGATCGCGGCCGGCCGAACAGCGCCGCATAGGGCAGCAGGGGGTCGTCGAGCGGGCCGCGGTCGAGCAGCAGCGTGCGGCCGGCGTAGAGCTCGACCCCGCGCAGGTGCTGCGCGATCAGCGCCCCGCGGAGGGTCAGCGGTCGGGCGGTGAGGGCGATCCAGAGCACCACGGCCGAGATCGCCACCGTCAGCCAGAAGAACGCCGTTGGCCACCACACCACCGCGAGCACCCGCTGATGCGAGAGCTGGCGCACGAGACCCCACTGCAGCAGGGTGAGGGCGAGCGGCGCGACGATGAAGGCGTCGCGCACGTAGCCGCTGGGGATCCGGCGCAGACCCCGGGTCAGCGCCTCGCGCCGCTCAGGGCCGAAAAGGTAGGCGCGCAGGGCGCTCAGCGCATTGCCCGCGCGGCCCGTGCGCGAGGCCGTGCGGGCGAGGGAGGCGAGGCACGCCGAGCGGCCGCGCAGCGGCCGCAGCGCTTCGAGCTCCGCGGCGAGCTCCGCCCCGAACGGCGCGCGCACCAGCTGGGCCGCCAGACGCGGGCCGACGCCCTTCGGCGGGTCGTACTCCTCCTCGATCCACGGCCTGCCGTGCACATCGGCCCACGCGACCGCGCGTGCCGCCAGCGCGAACGGCAGCAGCACCACCAGCAGCGCGAGGGGCAGGATCGGGCCGTAGGTCTGCCACCAGAACAGGGTCGTGTGCGGCGGCATCTCGAAGGTCCCGGCGGGGAACGAGAGCAGCACCCGGGCGTCCGCGTGCGGCGGCAGGCCCTGATCGTTGGTGAAGCTGTAGCCGACGGTCGAGGCGGTGGTGAGCTCGTCGTCCGGCTCGATCCAGGAGATCCCGGAGACCAGCAGCCACGATACCGAGGCGCGCGGGGCTCTGACGAGGGCGGAGTCCAGATCCTCGGGCAGCGTCACCTCGACCGTCAGTCCCTTGACCGCCTGCGGCCAGTCGACCGCGAACACGTTCCAGTCGAAGTTCTCGACCTCGTCGCCCGTCGCCTCGTCGGCCTCGGGCACGGCGAGGTTGCGCAGCTCGTACTCGATGACGATCTCGCGCTCGCCGTCGAGCCGGGAGCCGTCGGGGCTCTCGAGCTCGAGCACGGCATGTGTGCCGTGATCCTTGCGCGAGAGCCGGGCGTCGGCGCCGTCGATCGCGGTGCGCGTCACCTCGAGGCGCACATCGCCGCCCTCGAACTCCAGCGGCAGCACCCGCTCGACGGCGCGCTCGGGACCGTTGCGGAAGTCCGCGGTGTAGCGCTCGGAGACGCGGGCGACGAAGGACCCGTCGGCGTCGCGGGAGATGTCGTACCGGATCACCGCATCCCGCGCGACCCAGTCGACCGTGTCGACGTCGGCGGCCTCGATCACGTCGTCGAAGCTCATCGGCTCGTTGACGATCGGGCCGACGAGCAGGAAGGCGCCGACCATGCCGACGAGCACCCCGAGCACGACGAGGGTGCGACGCAGTGCAGCGCCGCCGCGGGCGCGGAGCGTCGCCTCTACCCGGATGAGGATCGACGCCAGCAGCCGGAAGAGCGGCGTGTGCTCCGGCTGCGGGTCGGGGATGCGGCCGGTGTTCTCAGCGCTGTTCGCAGCGCTGTTCGCCGCGCCGTTCGTCTCATCCGCATCGGGCTCGTCGGTGTCGTGTTCATGCCCGTCGCGTCCCAGCCCGTCGGAGCGCAGCCGCCAAGGGTCGAGGTCCCTCGCGCGAGGGCGGTTGCTCCCCCGCCCCTCCCCCTGCCGGCTCATCCGTCCAGCTTACGAGGCCTCCGGGCGCGGAGCGGGCGTCAGCCGTGGCTGCGGAACACCGTGTGCAGCGGGTGGTCGCTGACCTTCTCCCGGCCCCCGAGGCCGTCGATCTCGAAGAGCACGGCGGTGCCGCAGACGGGGTAGCCGAGCTGCTCGAGCATGTCGAGCGATGCTGCGACCGTGCCTCCGGTCGCGAGCACGTCGTCGATGAGCAGCACGCGGGTGCCGGGCTCGAGGTCGGCGTGCATCTCGATGGTGGCGGTGCCGTATTCGAGCGCGTAGTCGATCGTGACGGCGGGCTGCGGCAGCTTGCCGGCCTTGCGCACCGGGACCATGCCGGTGCCCGCCGCGATCGCCGCCGCGGCCGCGAGCAGGAACCCGCGCGCCTCGATGCCGGCGACCACGTCGAACTGCCCCTCGAAGGGGGCGATCAGCGCGTCGACGGTCGCCTTGAAGGCCTCGCCGTCGGCGAGCAGCGGGGTGATGTCGCGGAAGAGGATGCCCGGCTGCGGATAGTCGGGGATCTCGCGGATCAGCGTCTCGGCGCGCGCGAGCGCGGGGTTGGTGGTGACGGTGCTGGCTTCGTTCGACACCCTGACAGGGTATCGCCTGCGTCGGTCGGGGTCAGCTTCGGAGATCGAGGAAGTCGCCGAGCCATCGGCGCACATCGGCAAGGCATGGGAGCGATACCGAACCGGAGATGCGCGTGATTCGATCACGGCTGATGGTTCGGAGCTGCTCAGTCATCAGCCAGGAGGGCTGTTCCAAGCCGGGCCGCCCGTCAACGATCACATGATTCGCCCAGCCCCGGTTGACGGTGGTGATCGGAACAATCATGACGAGAGCGGTCACGGTCTCGATGTAGTCGGTACTAGAAACGACCAGTGCCGGACGATGTCCGCGCTGTTCACGCCCTCGAGTCGGATCCAGCGAGACCCAGACGACCGTCCCGGGTGCAAGCTCAAGCGGCTCCTGGTGCGCCGAGTTCATCCGAAACGCCCTCCCATTCCAGGAGCTCGGCGCGGTAGCTGGCCGCGAGATCAGCCGGCGTTGCGTCAATGCTCTCGCGCAACGCCGCAAAGCGCGCCCTCCGATCCGCCATCTCAGCAAGATCTTCAAGGTAGGCGCCCAGCGATCGGTGCGCAGCGGAGGCCTGGGCCTTCAGTCGGTCGCGAGTGACCGTGGACACTTTGATAGTTGTGTTGGTCATACCTGAAGTATACCAAGAGGCTCGCTAGAAGCGGATTTCCGTTTGCGCCCGGTTTCGGGTAAAGTCTGTGAGGTTGAGAAATCAACGTGCGCCCCTAGCTCAGCTGGATAGAGCATCTGACTACGGATCAGAAGGTCGGGGGTTCGAATCCCTCGGGGCGCGCCACCTGGCCCTCGCTCGAAAGAGCGGGGGCCTTCTTTATTTCGCCGAGTCCGTAGACTCGGGGCTCTCAGACGATGAACTCGTCATGCCAAGCGCATGCACGAGTCGAGCACGGATTCGAGAACGTCGCGCCTCGAAACCCGCCAGGAAGCTAGTGAGGGCAAGGTCGATGCCGTCGAGGTCGTTCTCGCGAAGGTAGGACTCCCGCCGAACCTCGGGGAGTGTCTCGATCCATGCGGCAGGGAGCTTCGCGAGCTTCTCCTGGTTCACGCGACCTTCGAGGAGTTGCAGGTTAGGAAGCGCGTTGACGCGTTTCTCGAAGTTCTCGACCTGATCAGCCGGCACGCCTGCTTCCTCGAGGCGCCGCCTGGTGAAGAGGGACTTGGGCCAGATGTGGTCTTCGTGGAACTCCTTGGAGAAATCCAGCCCCGGGTACAGGATGGCCAGCGTCGCGAAAGTGCCTCGGGCGCCGTACGAGAGATCCAGCAGGCCGTCGATCTCTGCCTCGTCGAAGGTGAGTGCCTTGCCGAGACCGGCGAACTCGGCGTCGAGTGCGACGGTCGGAAAGCCGGGGTTGGGAAGCTCTCGGTCGATCGCGGAGCGCAGGCGTGTGAGCAGCGTGTCGGGCCCTGAACCCCATACGCCTTGCTTGAGGAGTGTGCGCGTGAGCCAGCGGATGATGTCGGCGCGCTCGCCGGCCTTGGCGGTCGAATCGAGGAACGAATCGGGGGCATCTCGCTGGTGCAGGTAGTAGGCGATCGGGATTGCCGCGTTGTTGGCAGTGAGAGATTCACGGGAGAAACCTGACAGCCGAAGCAGATCGACCGTTCGCAGGAGCGTCGCGGAGATACGCCGCCAGTCGTTCTCGACCTTCGTGATGTTCTGATGCGTGATGGTCTCGACCTTGAAGCGCACGTCTGCGCCCACCAGGGTGAGCGCCGTCTTGAGGACGAAGTCCTTATCGAAGTTGAAACCGCGCGTGTTCAGTTCGGCGGTGAGGTTTCGCACCTCTTCGCGAGCACCAGGTTCTGTCGACCACTGGTTGGTGGCCATAGAGAGCAGAAGGTCGGAGTTCGTGAGCTTCTCGCCGCCCTGGTTGACCCGGATGAAGATCTCGAGTACCTCGTCCGGCGTGCGCTCCTTCTCGCCGATGAGGTAGTAGTTCATCGAGGGGGTCTTCCGGACAGCCGTATACAAGGCGCCGAGGCGCCGCGCGCCCTCACGGATGTCGGGAATCGCCCGTTCCGAGACGACATCGATGTAGGCGACCGGATCCTCGGTAAGTGTAAAGACATCTCCGACCGGGAACCATCGATCAACGGGAGGAGCGTCATCCTCCATACGAGTGGGGCGGGCCTCGTCCTCCGTGAGGAAACGCAGGTCATACTTGAGGCCGAGTTCTTCGTCGGGCGGGCTATCGACGAGATTCAGATACAGTCGCTTCTTCGGGTAGGCCTGGATATTGGAGGAGCGGCCATAGCGTCGCCGAGTGGCGTGACTGCCGTAGAGCCCGATGTTCAGCGCCGTCAGTCGTTGCTGGCCGTCCAGCACCGCGGTCGTGCCTGCGCCTGCAGGGACGGTCGCGCGAACAGCATAGGGCTCATCCCGCTCGTGGAAGTTCGTGAGGAAGTTATAGAAGACGTAGTCTTTCGCGGTTTCCGGGTCGACCTTCCAGAACAGGAACGATCCCACGGGGTAGCCGCGGAGCAGGCTGTCGAACAGCTTGACGATGTCGTCTGTGTCCCACACGAACTCACGCTGGATCGCGGGGAGCAGGTATTCGCGTGCGTGGATCTCACGCAGAACCTGCTCGACATGTTTGGCTGACTCAAACCCCATGGTGCTCCTTCGACGATCCTGCTCCCAGCGTATCGGCGGGCACCGACGTGCCACCCGAGATCTCGATGTCACAGGCTCAGAGATCCTTCATCAACGTCGCCGCTTCCCGGCGAAAGAGGCGAGGCAGGCCGCGGCGAGGCAGACCGCAGCGATGCCGAACACGAGGCGCAGGCCCGAGTCGAGCGCATCGGCCGTCGCCGCTGCCTGCCCGGCGAGCGGGGGCAAGAGCGCCAGCGCCGCCGCGGCCGCGGTCATGACGAGAAGCCCGGCCGCCATCAGCCGGGTCGGGAGGCCTCGGTCGACGAGCCGGCCGGCGAGGACGCCCGAGACGATCGAGGCGATCGGGCCTGCCGCCATCGCGAGGCCGACGCCCGTCGGGCTCAGGCCGAGGGCGCCGGAGACGTAGAAGGGGTCCACCGCGAGGGCAGGTGGGATCCTTCTGACCGTGGATGTCTGCCTCGAATGGCGGGAGCAGAAGTGGATTGAGCGCAAGAGCGAGGCCCGTGACTCCCCCGCTTCCTGAGCGTTCGCCCCACCGGCGGCCCGCTCCGCCTTGCTTTATAACGGAACGGTAACGTACGATGAAAGACGTGCCGATTTCGTCGGCACGATCCATGTTGCCGCCGAACGAGCTGGAGACCATCGCGTGCCGATCCCCGCAAAGCCCCTGATCGTGACACTCGTATCCGCGATCACCTTCGCTTTCGGAGCCGCACCCGCATCGGCCGCGCCCCAGACCACGGCCCTCCCAGAGGCGAGCGCTCAGGCCACTCCGGCGCAGTCGCTCGACACGACGACCGCCGACATCGCCGACCAGGCTCTCGAGGTGCTCACCCAGATGGGCGACATCGCTTCGATCCCTGCGGGCTTCGACGTCGAAACCGCGATCGCCCTCGCCGAGAGCGAGATCGGCACCAGTCGCCCCACCGGCTGGGATCAGCCGGGCGAGTGCATCTCGTCGGTGCACCGCTGGGTCACCGCGGGCGGCGCGGCGTGGACCGGCAGCAGCGACCCCGTCTCCAACTACCAGGGCGCCACGCGCCTCACGATCGCCGATGCCCAGCCCGGCGACATCGTGCAGTACGAGCACCTGACCTATCCCACCTCCTGGGTGACCGGCGTGCACACGGTGCTCATCACCGAGGTGCACGGCGACGGCACGTTCACCATCATCGAGTCGAACAACCCCGGCGGCAGCGGCCTCGTCAGCAAGAACACCAGCTGGGTGCCCGAGCCCCCGGCCGGCTTCCAGGCCGTCGTCTGGCGCTTCTAGAGCCGCGCACGCAGGTCGGGTCGCACGCTATTCGTCGGGTCGCAC
>JBFXIT010000001.1:24512-58823 GCA_050175655.1 Leucobacter sp. | reverse complement strand
TTCGCTCCGGTGAGCGCGAACCCGACCGGGAGCCCATCCAAGGTCGCGAGGAGATGGAGGCGGAGCCCCCAGAAGTAGCGGGAGTGCGATGCGCAGTACCCGTACTCGGCGAACCCGGCAAGATCGGCGCAAGGAACAGCTTTCGGGGCATGTCGATCCCAGGGCGGGCAAGATCACCACCGAACGGCGCATCGCGGAGTGGCTGGAACATCGGCAGTTGACCGCGCAGGCCACGACCGCGAAGACCGACACATATCTGACGAAGTGGATTCCGCGCGCGATCCTCGCCCTGCCACTGGATCGGGTCACGCCGGGCATGCTCACCGACTCCATGATCGCGCTGGTCGAAGAGGGGCGGGCTGCCAAGTCGATCCAACGCTATCGGGCGATGCTCGGCGCGTTCTTCTCGTGGGCGGTCGAGCGCAGGATCATCGCGGCGTCACCCGCCAAGGGGTTGAAAGTGCCCGCCGGGGGTCGAGCGGTCGAGGAAATGCACCCGTGGACACGCGCCGAACTCGATGCGAGGTTCGCAATGTGGCACGCGCTGCATGAGGACATGGCCGAGGTCGCGCGGTTCCTCGGCCTCACGGGGCTGCGCTGGTCGGAGGCACGGGCGCTGACGGTTGGCGATGTGCTGCTCGTGCCGTTCGCGGCGGTCACGGTGCAGCGGGCGAGACCCGAGGGTGTGCAGACGAAGGGCACCAAGTCGGGCAAGGCTCGACGCGTGCCACTCGCTGACGTACTGCTCCCCTACTTCAAGAAGCGGATGCAGGGGCGCGGCCCGGATGCACTGCTGTTCCCGCCGCTGCACCGCGCCCGGTTCCTCGACTGGCTGAACTGGGGCGACACGGGCCAGGGTCGCACGATCCACGACCTCCGGCACACTGCCGTGTGCATCTGGCTCGCCTCCGGGGTCAAGCCCGGAGTGGTCAAGTCGTGGGCGGGGCACGCGAGCCTCAGCACGACCGATATCTACGTTCACCACCTCGGCACCGAGGCCGACGCCGAAGGGCTGGCACTGCTCAATCAGCAGACGGGGGCACACCGGGGGCACACGCGGAAAGGAGGCCGCCGAAGCGGGTGATTCCCGAACTGTTGCCCTATCAGGCATTCAATGTGGTGGGGCTACCAGGACTTGAACCTGGGACCTCTTCATTATCAGTGAAGCGCTCTAACCGCCTGAGCTATAGCCCCTTGACCAAGCAATGACTCTACCGGAAGCTTGGCGAAATCAGAAATCGAAACCGCAGTGCCCGGCCCGGAAGGCCGGGCAGGCGACATCAATTGCTGGTGAAACCGAACTGGAACCCGCCGACGACCCGCACCAGCAGGTTGTAGATCAGCGACGCGACCGCGCCGAGCGCCGTGCCGACGATGATGTTGAGGATGCCCACCACGATCGCGAAGCCGAGCACCTGCGGCAGCCCGAGCAGCGCCATCAGGCTCTCCTCGCCGCCCACGATGTCCATGAACAGCTCGTCGATCTTCGCCAGCACCTGCGTCGAGAGCAGCACCGTGTAGATGAGCATCGTCGCCACCACGCCCACGATCGCCATGCACACCGACACCAGGAACGAGAACTTCACGGCCGACCAGAAGTCGACAAACACCAGCTTCAGGCGCACCTGCTTGGCAGGCGCCTTCTTGCGGGTCTTCTTGGCCAGCTTGTCGGCGACAGTGTTACTCATTCACGTCTTCCTTGTTCTCGGCGTTCTCGGCGGGCCCGGATTCGGGCGCTGGATCGGCGTCGCTCGCCGCAGCGGCATCGGAGGCTTCCTCGTCGAGGCCGCGCTCCGAGTTGCGCGCGATCCCAATGATACGGTCCCCCTCTGGGAATCGCGCAAATACGACCCCCATCGTGTTCCGCCCCTTGGCCGGCACCTCGTCGACGTTCGAGCGCACGACCTTGCCGCTCGCGAGCACCACGAGCACCTCGTCGCTCTCGTCGACGATGAAGCCGCCGACCAGGTCGCCGCGATTCTCGTCGAGCTTCGCGACCTTGATGCCGTAGCCGCCTCGCTGCTGCACGCGGTACTCGTCGACGGCGGTCCGCTTCGCATACCCGCCCTCGGTCACGATGAAGACGTAGCCGCCCGAGCCATCGCCCTCGCCGCCGTTCGAGTCGGCGATCCTCGACGCGGTGAGCAGCGCATCCCCCGCTCTGAAGTTCATGCCGCGGACGCCGCTCGTCGAGCGCCCCATCGGTCGAAGTGCCTGATCAGAGGCGGTGAACCGCACCGACATGCCCTGCCGCGAGATCAGCAGGACGTCGTCGTCGGCCGTGGCGATCAGCGCCGACACCAGCTCATCGCCCTCGCGCAGCTTGATCGCGATGATGCCGCCGGTACGGTTGGTGTCGTAGTCGCCGAGCGAGGTCTTCTTCACGAGACCGTCGCGGGTCGCGAGGATCAGGTATCCGCCGTCCGCGAAGTCGCGCAGGTCGAGCACCTGCGTCACGGTCTCGTCCGGCGCGAGCGCCAGCAGATTCGCGAGATGCTGGCCCTTCGCGTCCCGCCCGCCCTCGGGGATCTCGTAGGTCTTCGCTCGATAGACGCGCCCGGTGTTCGTGAAGAAGAGCAGCCAGTGGTGGGTGGTCGTCACGAAGAAGTGCTCGACAATGTCGTCTGCGCGCAGCTGCGCTCCCTTGACGCCCTTGCCGCCGCGATGCTGGGAGCGGTAGTTGTCGATGCGCGTGCGCTTCACGTATCCGCCGCGGGTGATGGTGACGACCATCTCCTCCTCGGGGATCAGATCCTCCATCGACATATCGCCGTCGAAGCCGTGCATGATCTGGGTGCGGCGCTCGTCGCCGTAACGGTCGACGATCTCGCCGAGTTCTTCCACGACGATCCCGCGCTGCTGCTCGGGCGAGGCGAGAATGCCCTCGTACTCCTTGATCTGCGCCTCGAGCTTGGCCGCGTAGTCGAGGATCTTCTGACGCTCGAGTGCGGCGAGGCGCCTCAGCTGGAGACCGAGGATCGCGTCCGCCTGCAGCTGGTCGACGTCGAGCAGCGTCATCAGGCCTTCCCGGGCCTCGTCCACGGTGGGCGAGCGGCGGATCAGCGCGATGACCTCGTCGAGAGCGTCGAGCGCCTTGAGGTAGCCGCGCTGGATGTGCGCCTCGGCCTCGGCCTTCTTCAGGCGGAACACGGTGCGGCGGACGATCACCTCGACCTGGAACTTCGCCCAGGCGGTGATGAATCCATCGAGCGCGAGGGTGCGGGGCACGCCGTCGACGATCGCGAGCATGTTCGCGCCGAAGTTCTCCTGCAGCGACGTGTGCTTGTAGAGGTTGTTCAGCACCACCTTGGCGATCGCGTCGCGCTTCAGCACGATCACGAGGCGCTGGCCGGTCCGGCCGCTGGTCTCGTCGCGGATGTCGGCGATGCCCTGGACCTTGTTCTCCTTGACGAGATCCGCGATCTTGATCGCGAGGTTGTCGGGGTTCACCTGATACGGCAGCTCGGTGACCACGAGGCAGGTGCGGCCCTGGATCTCTTCGATGTTCACCACCGCGCGCATGGTGATCGACCCGCGGCCGGTGCGATAGGCCTCACGGATCCCCTTGGTGCCGAGGATCTGCGCGCCCGTCGGGAAGTCGGGGCCCTTCACCCGCTCCATGAGCGCCTCGAGCAGCTCCTCGCGACTCGCATCCGGATGCTCGAGATGCCAGATGGCGGCCTCGGAGACCTCGCGCAGGTTGTGCGGGGGGATGTTGGTCGCCATGCCGACCGCGATGCCCACCGAGCCGTTGACCAGCAGGTTCGGGAACCGCGCCGTGAGCACCGTCGGCTCCTGCGTGCGACCGTCGTAGTTGTCCTGGAAATCGACGGTGTCCTCGTCGATATCGCGCACCATCTCCATGGCGAGCGGCGACATCTTGGTCTCGGTGTATCGGTGCGCAGCGGCGCCGTCGTTGCCGGGAGAGCCGAAGTTGCCCTGCCCGAGGGCGAGCGGGTAGCGCATCGCCCACGGCTGCACGAGGCGCACGAGGGAGTCGTAGACCGCGCTGTCGCCGTGCGGGTGGAACTGCCCCATCACGTCGCCGATCACGCGAGTGCACTTCGAGAACGCCTTGTCGGGGCGGTAGCCCCCGTCGTACATCGTGTAGATGACGCGGCGGTGCACCGGCTTCAGGCCGTCGCGCACGTCCGGCAGCGCGCGGCCGACGATGACGCTCATCGCATAGTCGAGATACGAGCGCTGCATCTCGAGTTGCAGGTCGACCTGGTCGATCCTGCCGTGGTTCGCCGTCTCGGCGAACTCTTCGGCCTGCTCGGCTCCGGTGCTGTTCTCGTCAGTCATCTCTCGTCTTTCGGATCAGTATGCGATTCTCGTCTTGATCTGGTGTTTCCCGTTCATCCGCGTATGGTCCCGGCTCAGCTCCGCCTCACGCGACCAGCGGTTTCGAGAAACCTAGATGTCGAGGAAGCGCACATCCTTCGCATTCTGCTGGATGAACGTGCGCCGGGATTCGACGTCCTCGCCCATCAGGGTCGAGAAGATCTCGTCGGCCGCGACCGCATCGTCCATGGTGACCTGCAGCAGCGTGCGGGTATCGGGGTTCATGGTCGTCTCCCAGAGTTCCTCGTAGTTCATCTCGCCGAGGCCCTTGTAGCGCTGCACCCCGCTCTCCTTCTGCAGGCGCCGGCCGTTCTCGGCACCGGCGGCGAGCCGCTCGTCGCGCTCCGCGTCGCTGAACACGTACTCGTGATCGGCATTCGTCCACTTGATGCGGTAGAGCGGCGGCTGCGCGAGGTACACGTAGCCGAGATCGATGAGGGGCCGCATGTAGCGGAAGAGCAGGGTCAGCAGCAGCGTGGTGATGTGCTGACCGTCGACGTCGGCATCGGCCATGAGCACGATCTTGTGGTACCGGGCCTTCTCCGGATTGAAGTCCTCTCCGATGCCGGCGCCGAACGCCGTGATCATGGCTTGGACCTCGTTGTTGTTCAGCGCACGGTCGAGGCGGGCCTTCTCGACGTTCAGGATCTTGCCGCGCAGGGGCAGGATCGCCTGCGTCTCGGGGTTGCGCCCGGTCTTGGCCGAGCCGCCGGCCGAATCGCCCTCGACGATGAAGATCTCGGAGACCGTCGGATCCTTGCTCGTGCAGTCGGAGAGCTTGCCGGGCATGCCGCCGGACTCGAGCAGACCCTTGCGCCGTGCGGTCTCGCGGGCCTTGCGGGCCGCCAGGCGGGCGGTGGCCGCCTGGATCGCCTTGCGGATGATGTCCTTCGCGGCTCCCGGATTGCGCTCGAACCAGTCGCCCAGCTGGTCGCCGACGACCTTCTGCACGAACGCCTTGGCCTCGGTGTTGCCGAGCTTCGTCTTGGTCTGGCCCTCGAATTGCGGCTCGCCGAGCTTCACCGAGATGACGGCGGTCAGACCCTCGCGCACATCGTCGCCCGAGAGGTTCTCGTCCTTCTCCCGCAGAATGTTCTTCTCGCGCGCGTAGCGGTTCACGAGGGTGGTCAGCGCAGCCCGGAACCCTTCCTCGTGGGTGCCGCCCTCGTGGGTGTTGATCGTGTTGGCGTAGGTGTGCACGCTCTCTGTGTAGGCCGTCGTCCACTGCATCGCGACCTCGGCGGAGATCCTGCGTTCGGCGTCCTCGGCCTCGAACGAGATGATCTCCTCGTTCACCAGCTCGGCGCGCTTGGCCGAGTTCAGGTAGTGGACGTAGTCCTCGATGCCTTTCTCGTAGAGGAACTCGTCATGGGGAGCGGCCGGGGCGACGAGCTCGCCCTCGTCGTTCTCCACCGGCTCCTGGGGCCGCAGATCCGTGATGCGGATGCGCAGGCCCTTGTTCAGGAATGCCATCTGCTGGAAGCGGGTGCGCAGCGTCGCGTAGTCGAACTCGACCGTCTCGAAGATCTCCGGGCTCGGCCAGAAGGTGATGGTCGTTCCGGTCTCATCGCTCGGCTCCCCCTGTGCGAGAGGCGCGTCGGGCACGCTGTCGGTGAACGACATGTTCCACGTGAAACCTTGGCGCCTCACCTCGACCTCGAACCGGGTGGAGAGCGCGTTCACGACCGAGGAGCCGACGCCATGGAGGCCACCGGACACCGCGTACCCGCCGCCGCCGAACTTGCCGCCGGCGTGCAGCACGGTGAGCACGACCTCGACGGTCGACCTTCCCTCGGTCGGGTGCATATCGACCGGGATGCCGCGGCCGTTGTCGACGCATCGGATGCCGCCATCCTCGAGAATGGTCACGTCGATCGTGTCGCAGTAGCCCGCGAGAGCCTCATCGACCGAGTTGTCGACGATCTCGTAGACGAGGTGATGCAGACCACGGGGCCCGGTCGAGCCGATGTACATGCCCGGTCGCTTGCGAACCGCTTCCAGCCCCTCAAGCACCTGAATATCGCCGGCGCCGTAATCCCCTGCGGCCGAAGCCTGTTCCGAAGTCATAGATAGATGAGTTCTCTCTGCCGGTTTGAGGGCGTTTCTGCGCCCTAGACACTTCCGGACTCAAGCCTACCAATTCGGGGCTGCGAAAGCGCCCTTTTCGTGCGATTCAGGGGATGTTCTCCCTCTGGGTCCTCCCCCGATCTGCGGCGAGAAGGTGGAGGGTCTGTTTCGCCGTATGTCGAGGAACCTGGATCTCCCCAGCACCCGCAGCGGCGAGACCGAGAACGAGGAGGGTCAGCCGTAGGTGTCGCGCGGGCCTCTCCCGGGCACCGTGCGAGATCCGTGGCGCCAGCTCGGGGCGCCGGGGGCGAGAAATCGCAGATCCCTGAGCCCGACATCGGGATACTCATCGAGGATGCGCGAGAGGATCTCGACCCTCAGCCGTCGGAGCTCGGTGGCCCACGTCGTCGAGTTGCACTGCACCGTGAGGATGCCGTCGCGCAGTTCGATCACCTCGGTGTGCTTGGCCATCGTGTCTCCCACGAACCGGTGCCACTCCGCGACCAGCCGCGCCTGGTCGAGTTCCGTCGTCCAGCCCATGTCCCGCGCGGCGACGCTGAGCAGCTCGCCGAGCGCGCGAGGCTCTCGGCCCTTGCCGAAGGGGAGGCTCTGCTCTCCCCCATCGTCCCGGACCTTCACCCGGCGGCGCACCGGAAGCCCCTTCCAGAGCGCCTTCGCCCGAAGGTAGGCGTCCGCCGCGAATCCGGGCTCTCCCTTGATCATGAGCCGTCCCCAGAATCAGGATCCCCGGTATCAGCATCCGCAGCGCCAGCATTCACCGCACCGACGTCGCCGGCGCCCGAATCCTCGTCGGAGACCACCGCTCCCCTGGCGATGCGGACGATGTGCCACCCGGGACCGGTCGGCACATCCTCCTCCACCGCGGCAGTGACGATCACCTGTTCATAGTCTCCGACGGCCGCCATCAGCCGTTGCCGCCGTCCATCGTCGAGCTCCGCGAACACGTCGTCGAGGATGATCACCGGGTCGCCTGCAGCGGACTCCTCGCGCAGCAGAGCTGCGAGCGCGAGTCGCAGGGCGAGCACGAATGACCAGGATTCGCCGTGACTGGCATAGCCCTTCACAGGAAGGCCGTTCAACGCGAACGAGAGATCGTCGCGGTGCGGACCCACGAGAGTCGAGCCGCGCTCGAGCTCCTGCTGCCGCACCACGCCGAGTGCAGCCCGGAAGTCGGATTCGATCGTTTCACGTGAAACACTCGCCGAGGCACCATGGGGAGACGGATCCTCTGTGGTTTCACGTGAAACATCGTGATCCGCCGACTTCACCGTCTCGACCAACGACAGGCCTGGAGCGTGATCCTGATCGATCAAACGCCCGTACCCCTCGGAGAGCGGATGCAGGAGCCGCGTCACCAGAGCACGCCGCTCGAACATGATCCGGCTGCCAAGCGCGACCAGCTGCCGATCCCAGATGTCCAGCGTGGCATCGAGGGCGGAACGCACGCCGCTGGCCCTCGCCGACTTCAGCAGCGAGGTCCTCTGCCGGACGACCCGCTCGTAGTCGCTCAGCACCGAGATCATCGCGGGATTACGCGCGACGATGGCGTCGTCGAGGAACCGCCGGCGCAGCGAGGGCTCGCCTCGGGCGATCATCAGATCCTCCGGTGCGAAGAGCACCGTGGAGAACCACCGCATGAGTTCCCGGGGCCGGACCTGGTTGCGATTCACCTGAGCTCTGTTGGGACCGGATCTGTTCAGCTCGATCTCGAGAGAGGCCTCTCGATCATTCACGGCCACTCGCATCCGGGCTACCGCGGTGTCAGTGTCGGCCCGAATCATCGCAGCGTCGTTGGCGACACGGTGGGATCGCAGCGCGGCGAAGTAGCCGATCGCCTCGACCAGGTTCGTCTTACCCTGGCCGTTGCGGCCGATGATGAGGTTGAGGCCCGGGGAGAAGGCGACCTCGGCACTCCGATAGTTGCGGAAATCGGAGAGCGAGAGATGCATCACCCGCATGAGCGGGGCCTCAGCGCAGCAGCAGGTTGGGCTGCAGCAGGTAGCGGAAGCTCTCCTCGCCCGCGTCTTCCTTGCTCCGCTGGCTCGTGATGAGCACCGGGCCCGGCTTGCTCGCGTTCTCGGTGCGGGTGAAGCCGATGCGCGCGAACTCGGCGTGCGTCGACCGCAGGCCGTCGAGCAGGAACTGCGGCTTGAGCGAGACCACCATGTCGTCGCCGACGAGATGGGTGTCGACGACCTCGACCGCCTGGGCGGTCTCGGTGCCGGCGGCCTCAAGGGTCACCTGGCCTTCGACGAAGGTGAAGCGCAAGGCGGCCTCGCGCTCGAGCACGAGGCCGACGCGACCGACGGCCTCCACCAGCTCAGCGGTGTTGACGACCGCGAAGTTGTCGATGCTCTCGGGGAAGAGCCGGCCGACTGGCGGGTAATTGCCCTTGATCAGCAGCGAAGTCACCGTCTTGTTCCCGCCGGTGAAGGCGATGAGCTCTCGCTCCTCGTCCTTGATCACCGACACCTGCACGGTGCCCGAGCTGCTGAACGACTTGCCGACCTCGATGACGACCTTCGAGGGGACGAGTGCCGACAGTGTCTGCTCGGCGCCCTGGCTCTCCCAGTCGAGACGGCGGGTCGCCACCCGGTAGCGGTCGGTCGCGGTCAGCGTGAGCGAGTTCTCGGAGACCTCGAACTGCACGCCGGTGATGACCGGGGTCACGTCGTCCTTCGAGGCTGCCAGCGAGACCTGCGCCACCGCCTCCGCGAAAGCCTCCGCAGGCACAATGCCGGAGACCGTGTCGATACGCGGGACCTGAGGGTACTCCTCCACCGGCATGGAGGGAAGGCTGAATGACGCCGAGCCGCAGCGCAGCTGCACGCGGGAATCCGCGAGTGAGACCTCGACGTCGGCGAGCGGCAGACGCTGGGCGATCTCGCCGAGCAGGCGGCCGGAGACGAGGGCGCGCCCCGGTTCGACAACCTCGGCGACAACGGTTGTGCGAGCCGAGGTCTCGTAGTCGAACGACGAGATGGTGAGGGAGCCATCCGCGCTCTCGATCAGCACGCCGCTGAGCAGCGGCTGGGTCGGTCGCTGAGGGAGCAGCTTCGCGGCGAACGATACCGCCTCGCTGAAGACGTCGCGGTTGACGATGAAACGCATGGAGTCTCCCCGATCGAGGTGGGCGCGGCTCACCCTCGCCGCGCAATGCTGGTTTCACAATCTTTGCATACTCGCCGGGTACGGGCCATCCGGTCCGTACGGTCTGCCGGGGTTCTGACGAGCGGCATTTCCGTCGGTGTGTGTGATTGAGCGCCCGCCTTCTCAATGGGAACTGTAATAGTAATAACCCCTGTGGAAAATGTGGATAACTCGTCAGATCCCTGCTCGGGTGTGGAAACTACATCGGTGTGAGTTGTGGGCGGGAGCTTGATAACTTGTGATCCGCATGATTATGCGGATCTCTCGAAGCAGACGCAATCCACAGCGCATCGTGAGTTGTCCACACCTGAAGCAGATCTACTCCGAGTTATTCACACAACGCGAGAATTCTGTGGAAAGCGCCGTGCGATCCCGGGACCACCGGGCCCGGGATCCGACGAGTCAGTGCGAGTTCTGCCGGATACGCGTGGTGAGCTCCATCACCTGATTGAAGATGGATCGCCGCTCTGCGATGAGCTGCTCGATCTTCCGGTGCGAGTACATCACGGTGGTGTGATCGCGGCCGCCGAAGAGCTGGCCGATCTTCGGCAGTGAGAGCGGTGTGAGCTCCCGGCACAGATACATCGCGATCTGGCGGGCCGTGGCGATCGGCTGGGCGCGCGAGGGCCCGTAGAGGTCGTCGAGCGCGATGTTGAAGTAGTCCGCTGTTTGAGCGATGATGTCGGTCGGCTGGATCTCGCTGTCCTCGTCGAGCGAGATGAGATCCTTCAGCACCGTCTGCACAAGTGGCATGTCGATGCGCTGACGGTTCAGGCTCGCGAACGCGGTGATCCTGATCAGCGTCCCCTCGAGCTCGCGGATGTTCGAGGTGAACTTGGTCGCGATGAACTCGAGGATGTCGTGGCCGATGTCGAGATGGTCGTGCTCGGCCTTCTTTCGGAGGATCGCGATGCGCGTCTCGAGGTCGGGCACCTGGATGTCGGTGAGCAGGCCCCACTCGAAGCGGGAGCGCATGCGATCCTCGAAGCCGCGCAGCTGCTTCGGCTGAACGTCACTCGTGATCACGACCTGCTTGTTGTGGTCGTGGAGGGTGTTGAAGGTGTGGAAGAACGCCTCCTGGGTCTCCGCCTTGCCCTCCAGGAACTGGATGTCGTCGACCAGCAGCAGATCGACGCTCCGGTAACGGGCGTGGAAGGAGGCTCCCTGATTGTTGGCGATCGAATTGATGAAGTCGTTCGTGAAATCCTCGGAGCTGACATATCGCACCCGGATGTCGGGGAACAGCTCGCGGGCATAGTGCCCGATGGCATGGAGCAGATGGGTCTTGCCGAGACCGGAATCGCCGTAGATGAAGAGCGGGTTGTAGGCGCGGGCCGGGGCCTCGGCGACGGCGAGGGCCGCGGCGTGGGCGAGGCGGTTGGACTGCCCGATCACGAAGGTGTCGAAGCGGTACTTCTCGTTGAGCCGGCTCGAGCTGGTGTCGGCGGTGGGGCGCCCCGCCCCGAACTCCCCCGCATGACGGGCGTGGGTCGGCGGCGCGGCCGGCGGCGCCGGGTCCGCCTGCGCCTCGGGCTCGGCGGTGATCTCGGGCTGGGCGTCGGCGTCGACGAGGACGATGAAGTTCTCGATCGCGGAGGCCTCGGGGATGTTCGCGATCGCGCTCATGATCGCGGGCCTGAATCTCTCCTCGAGCAGCTTCGAGGTGAACTCGTGCTGGACCGCCAGGTAGAGCATGCCGGCGCCGACGCCGCGAGGCACCGCGAGAGCCAGCTGCGCTCCGATGGTCGGGCCCACCTCAGGGTCGCTCACCACCGTCTCGGTGACCAGCTCCCAGATGCGCCGTACGGCTTCTTCCGTCACTCCACCACCCGAAGACATTGATACATAGCAGGGGTCGATCACCGAAGCGCGTTTGAGACTGCACAACGGCTTCTTCCATCGACCGAAAGGGTGTGAGACTGCTCAACCCTGCTGAACAGCCCTGCTGACAACCCTGACAATAGCGACAACGGTACTCACCGATTTCTCCACAGGCAAGTCAGAATTGTGGAAGACACGCCGCTCGCAAGCTGCGGGGAGAGCCGGGCGTCGGGTGTAATGGCAGTTTGCAGAGCTCCGCTTTGACTCATGGCCGTCGAGCGCGTAAAGTAGAGATCTTGTATGGGCACGAGTCACCTGGTGCCCGCGATGACCGCCGTCTTCATCCGTTCGCAACCGCGCGGAGAAGGCGATCAGATGGTTCTCACCCTGTACACCCGATCCACGGAGCCTTCCCAACATGAGCAAGCGTACTTTCCAGCCCAACAACCGCCGTCGCGCGAAGGTTCACGGCTTCCGCGCTCGCATGCGCACGCGCGCCGGTCGTGCCATCGTCACGGCCCGTCGCGGCAAGGGCCGCGCCAAGCTCACCGCGTAGTCGACCGGGCGCCAATGCCCGCAAGGCGGCATCGGATCACTCGTGGCGATGACTACCGGCACGTGGTGCGAAACGGCAACCGCGTGGGGGGTGCGTACTGCATCACCCACGCGGTTTTGCATGTGCACGAGGATCGGCCCGCCCGTTTCGGATTCATCGTCTCGAAGGCCGTGGGGGGCTCCGTGACGCGGAATCTGGTGCGCCGGCGCCTGAAGGCGATCGTGGAGCGCCGCCTCGCAGAGGGCTTCTCGGGCGCGGATGTGGTGTTCCGCGCACTGCCGGCGAGCGCCGAGGCACCTTTCGCGGAGCTGGAGCGAGAGGTGACGCGCTCGCTGACGAGATTGCGTCGGACGCCGAGAGGAGCGGAGCGTGTGTAGCTGCGAGGTCTCGACCCTCGCGCGGCCGGGTCGCGCGAAGGCGGACTCGGGGGCTCCGGAGGCGACGGGCGCGCTGGATCGGCCACCGCTCTCCCGCGCAGGTCGCCTCGCGTGCTGCGTGCTGCTCGAGCTGTGGCTGCTGCCCCGCAACGCCGCCATCGCGTTCATGCTCGGCTATCGGCGGCTGATCTCCCCCCTCTACGGCCAGGTGTGCAGGTATTACCCAAGTTGTTCGCGCTACGCTTTGGAGGCGTTCCAGCGTCAGGGCTTCGTCGCCGGCATCGCACTCACGATCTGGCGGCTGCTGCGCTGCAACCCGTTCTCGCGCGGCGGGGTCGATGACGCCCCCGAGCGCAGGCGCCCGAGTTTTTCAGCAAATGCCCGCGGCTTCGTCCGCCCCACATATGGAAAGGCCTGATCAGGGTGGAATTCATCGAAACACTGCTGTGGCCGCTGCGCTGGCTCGTCGAGCTGGTGCTGATGCTCTGGCACCAGCTCTTCACCTGGATCGGCATGGATCCGGCATCCGGCGTGACCTGGGTGCTCTCGATCATCGGCCTCGTGCTCGTCGTGCGCTCCGCGCTGATCCCGGTCACCCTCCGTCAGATCAAGGCCCAGCGGCGCATGATGGATCTCGCGCCCGACATGAAGAAGATCCAGGCGAAGTACAAGGGCAAGAACGACCAGTTCTCACGTGAGGCGATGAGCCGCGAGACGATGGCGCTCTACAAGAAGCATGGGACCAACCCGTTCTCGTCGTGCCTGCCGATCCTGATCCAGATGCCGATCTTCTTCTCGCTCTTCTACGTGCTGCGGCACGCGGCGGAGAACAAGACCGGCATCTCGTTCATGACCGAGAGCCTGACCGAGAGCTTCAACGCCGCCAGCATCTTCGGCGCCCCCCTCAAGATGACCTTCACCCAGGGGTGGGGGTCGGGGAACTGGCCGGTGGTGATCCTGCTCGGCCTGATCATGATCCTGATGATCGCGTCGCAGTTCTTCACCCAGCTGCAGATCATGTCGAAGAACGTCTCGGACGAGACCAAGAACTCCCCGATGTACCGCCAGCAGAAGATCATGCTGTACATCATCCCGTTCGCCTTCCTCTTCTCCGGCGTCGCATTCCCCCTCGCGCTCAACATCTACTGGTTCACCTCGAACCTGTGGACCATGGGCCAGCAGTACATCGTCATCAAGAACATGCCGACCCCCGGCAGCGATGCCTGGCGCGAGCGGCAGGCCCGGCTCAAGGCCAAGGGCAAGCTGAGCGACGAAGAGGTCTCTGAGATCGAGCGGATCGAGGGGGTCGCCCCCGCGCAGGGCCAGCGCCAGCAGCCCATGAGCAAGAAGCGCGCCAAGAAGAGCCCCGCCAAGCCCGCGGGCGGCGGCCAGAACTCGAACGGCCAGGGCTCCAAGGGCGACGGCAAGAACGAGAACGCCAAGCACAAAGATGTGGACAACGACAAGAGCGATGGAGGATCTGGCGATGACTGAAGACAGCGCAGCCGTGGTCGATGGTGCAGCCGACGGCGCAGTCGACGCCGATGCGCCGGGCGTCGAAGAGCTCGGCATTGAGGATCTCGAGGCCGAAGGCGATCTCGCGGCGGACTACATCGAGGGACTGCTCGACATCGCCGATCTCGACGGCGATCTCGACATCTCGGTCGCGAGCGGCCGCGCCTATCTTTCGATCACCGGCGGCGGCGAGGATCTCGACCGGCTTTCGATGCCCGACACCGTGCAGGCGCTGCAGGAGCTGACCCGCCTCGCCGTGCAGAGCGAGACCGGCAGGTTCTCGAGGCTCATCCTCGACATCGGGGGGTCGCGGGAGGCCCGCGCCACCGAGCTCGGCCGCTCGGTCGATGCCGCGATCGCGCAGATCGTGGCCGGTCGAGCCGAGGTGGAGTTCGAGCCGATGTCGTCGTACGAGCGCAAGCTGGTCCACGACATCGTGGCAGATCGGGGCTACCACTCGGAGTCGCGCGGCGAGGGCCGCGACAGGCGCCTCGTGATCACCTCGGCTTGATCCGCGGAGAGGCAGGACGACGTGGTTTCACGTGAAACCGAGGCCGAGACGGCCTCGGCGCTGGCGTCGCGGCGAAGCCCAGAAATGGGCATCGCTTCAAGCTCCAGCGCGCATGAAACGCCCGAGGGGTCGGTGACGACGATCGAGCCGGAGCCGGCAGCGGCCGCAGAGGTCGCGGGCGACCGGATCGAGGTGCTCCGGGCGTTCGCGAAGGATCTCGCCGAACGGGGCGAGCCGCTCGGCCTGATCGGGCCGCTGGAACCGCCCCGCCTGTGGACCCGTCACCTGCTGAACAGCGCGATCCTCGCTCCGTTCATCGAGCCCGGCGCGCGGGTCGCCGACATCGGCACCGGCGGCGGCATGCCCGGCCTGGTGCTCGCGATCGTCCGGCCTGACGCGCGCTTCCTGCTGATCGAGCCGATGGAGCGCCGCTGCGCCTGGCTGAACGATCAGGTCGAGACGCTCGGTCTCGACAACGTCGAGGTGAAGCGCGGCCGGGCCGAGGAGTACCACGGCGCATTCGAGGTGGATCAGGTCACCGCGCGCGCGGTGACTGCTCTGCGCAAGCTGGTGCCGCTCGCGGCCCCGCTGCTGCGCGACGGAGGGGAGCTGCTGCTGCTCAAGGGCAGCTCGGTCGACGGCGAGATCGAGGCGGCCGAGAAGCAGCTGCGGCGCTTCAAGGTGCACGACATCGCCGTCGAGGAACTCGGGGTCGGCCTCCTCGCTGAGACGACTAGAGTGTTTAGGGCCCGTGTGCGAGGCTGAAGCCGGCCGCGGCCGAACGACCACCGATCCGATTCAGGGGCAGGCATGACCGATGACGCAGTGGTAGGCAACTACCTCGCCGACAAGATCAGGCGTCGGCGCGCGCTCGACGAGACCCCATCGCCCCTGCCCGAGACGACGCGGATCATCACCGTCTCGAACCAGAAGGGCGGCGTCGGCAAGACGACGACGACGGTGAACCTCGCGGCAGCGCTCGCCCGCCGCGGCGCGAACGTGCTGGTGATCGACCTCGACCCGCAGGGCAACGCCTCGACGGCGCTCGGCGTGCCGCACCGGCCCGAGGTCACCAGCGTCTACGACGTGCTGCTGGGCGAGCAGAGCATCGCCGACGCGGTGCAGCCCACGACCGACGACGAGCGGCTCTTCTGCGTGCCCAGCACCATCAACCTCGCCGGCGCCGAGATCGAGCTCGTCTCGCTGGTCGCCCGCGAGCAGCGGCTGCGCACCGCGCTCCAGACCTTCCTGGACGAGAGCGAGCGGCCCTTCCACTACGTCTTCATCGATTGCCCGCCGTCGCTGGGTCTCCTCACCGTCAACGCGTTCGTTGCAGCGCACGAGGTGCTGATCCCGATCCAGTGCGAATACTATGCGCTCGAGGGCCTGAGCCAGCTGCTCGGCAACATCGAGCTCATCCAGAAGCACCTCAACCCGGGTCTCCGGGTCTCCACGATCCTGCTCACCATGTACGACTCCCGCACCAATCTGGCGCAGGAGGTCGCGCAGGAGGTGCGCGACCACTTCCCCTCGGAGGTGCTCTCGGCCGTCATCCCGCGCTCCGTGCGGATCTCGGAGGCGCCGAGCTACGGGGAGACCGTGCACGCCTACGATCCCGGATCCATCGGTGCGCTCGCCTATCTCGAAGCCGCGGCCGAGGTCGCGCAGCGCGGCACGGACGATCACCGCGCCGATCAACCGAGCGACGACGCGACCACCAGCGAAGGAGCCTGACCATGGCCACTCCCAAGAGGCGCGGCGGCCTGGGTCGCGGCATCGGCGCACTGATCCCGCAGAGCACGAGCGAGGGCGAGCGCCCGGTCGACGTGTTCTTCCCCTCGCCCGCACCCGACGCGCAGGGCGCCTCGGCAGGCGCCGAGCCCGCGTCGCAGAGCGCAGGATCGGACGAGCGGGCGACTGACGCCGTCGACTCCGGCCTCCAGGCGGTCCCGGGCGCCACGCTCACCCGGCTCGACCTGAGCGACATCGTGCCGAACCGTGCGCAGCCGCGCACGGAGTTCGACGAAGAGGCGCTCGAGGAGCTGACGCACTCGATCCGCGAGTTCGGGGTGTTCCAGCCCGTCGTCGTGAGGCGCATCGAGCCGGAGCCCGCGGCCGGCCAGCCGCGCTACGAGCTGATCATGGGCGAGCGCCGCTTCCGCGCCAGCATGCGCGCGGGTCGCACCGACATCCCGGCCATCATCCGGTCGACGGCCGACGAGCACATGCTGCGCGACGCCCTGCTCGAGAACCTGCATCGCGCGCAGCTGAACCCGCTCGAAGAGGCCTCGGCCTACCAGCAGCTGCTCGCCGACTTCGGCATCACCCAGGAGCAGCTCGCCGAGCGGATCGGCCGCTCGCGCCCGCAGATCTCCAACACCATCCGGCTGCTGAAGCTGCCCGAGCCCGTGCAGGCGCGGGTCGCCGCCGGGGTGCTCTCCGCGGGGCACGCACGCGCGATCCTGTCGCTCGACAGCGGCGGCGGGAGCGCCGACGCCGAGGTGATGCAGCGCATGGCCGACAAGATCGTCAACGAGGGCCTCTCGGTGCGCGCCGCCGAGCTCGCAGTGGGCGAGATGCCGAGGTCGAAGCCGCGCAAGCGGCCGAAGGCCGGCGGAGTGCAGGCTCAGCTCGACGAGATCGCCGAGCGCCTGGGCGACCGCTTCGACACCCGGGTCTCGGTGAAGCTCGGTGCGAAGAAGGGGCAGATCGTCGTCGACTTCGCCACGATCGCAGACCTCAAGCGCATCCTCGACGAACTCGGCGATCCCGGGTTCTGAGCCGGGCCCGCCATCTGCCTCCGCGACGGCATCGGCCATAATGGCTGAATGATCGCGAAGAGCCAGAAGCACTGGACGGGTGATGCCGCCGAGCTGCTGCGAGTCGACGAAGGCTTTATCCTCGCAGACGTCGACCCCGGCGCGACGCCCGGCTACGGCAGCAGCAAGACGGACGCGGCGGAGGATATCGCAGCCGGCGCCATGGAGCTCGAGGAGTACCAGGAGCGGCTCTTCGCGCAGAGCCGCACGACCGACGCCCCGGATTCGGTGCTGCTCGTGCTCCAGGCGATGGACACCGCCGGGAAGGGCGGAATCGTCCGCCACGTCGTCGGATCCGTCGACCCCCAGGGGGTCGCGATCACCGCCTTTAAGAAGCCGACGCCCGAAGAGCTGGCCCACGACTTCCTGTGGCGCATCGAGAAGCGACTGCCGCAGCCCGGCATGATCGGCGTCTTCGACCGGTCGCATTACGAGGACGTGCTCATCGGCCGCGTGCGCTCGCTCGCCCCGGCCGACGAGATCGAGCGGCGCTACGGCGCGATCAACGACTTCGAGCGTCGGCTCGCCGACGCCGGCGTGCGCATCGTCAAGGTGATGCTGCACATCTCGGCCGACGAGCAGAAGGCGCGGCTGACCGAGCGGCTCGACCGGCCTGACAAGCACTGGAAGTACAACCCCGGCGATGTCGACGAGCGCGCCCTCTGGCCACGGTACATGGAGGCCTACCAGACCGTGTTCGAGCGCACCTCGACCGAGACGGCGCCCTGGTACGTCGTGCCGGCGAACCGGAAGTGGTATGCGCGGCTCGCGGTGCAGCACCTGCTGCTGGAGGCGCTCGAGGAGATCGACCCGCAGTGGCCCCCCGCCGACTTCGACGTGGAGTCGGAGCGCAAGCGCCTCGCCGCCAGCTGAGTCTCCGCGCACGCGAAAGAGGCCCGTTCCACCGTCCGAGACGGATGGGAACGGGCCTCTCTCGCGAACGGTCCTCAGCGCCGGGCGCTCGGACGGCGTCGGCTCAGATGATGCCCTCGAGGTGCTTCTCGATCGCGGCCTTCGGCATGGCGCCGATGATCTCGCGCACCTCTTCGCCGCCCTTGAACACCTTCATCGCGGGGATGGAGGTGATGCGGTACTTGGCCGCGAGGTTCGGGTTCTCGTCGACGTTCAGCTTGGCGATGCGGATCTTGCCGTCGTGCTCCTTGGCGATCTCGTCGAGCACCGGTGCGACCGCGCGGCACGGGCCGCACCAGGCCGCCCAGAAGTCGACGAGCACGGGGATGTCGCTCTGCAGCACGACCTTGTCGAAGGTCTGCTCGCCGACGATGATGGCTTCTGACATTGTTCTCTCCTCAGCTCGTTCGCCGTCCCGCGGGTCTTGCGGGGCGGCACCTGTGTTCAGTTGTCTGCGAGCGACGCCAGGTAGTGCTCGGCGTCGAGTGCGGCCACGGTGCCCGACGCCGCCGCCGTGACCGCCTGTCGGTAGGTCGGGTCGATCACGTCGCCGGCGGCGAACACTCCCGGGATCGAGGTCTTCGAGCTGCGGCCGTCGACCGCGACCGTGCCCTCGGCGGTCAGCTCGAGCTGCCCGTGCACCAGGTGGGTGCGCGGGTCGTTGCCGATCGCGACGAAGAGGCCCTCGAGCGGCAGCTCGCGCTCCGATCCGTCCACCGTGTCGCGCAGCGTCACGCCCGTGACCTCGCTCTCGCCCTGGATCGCAGCGACCTCGGAGTTCCAGATGAACTCGATCTTCTCGTTGTCGAAGGCGCGCTGCTGCATGATCTTCGAGGCCTTCAGCTCGTCGCGGCGGTGGATCACGTAGACCTTGTCGGCGAAACGGGTGAGGAACGTCGCCTCCTCCATCGCCGAGTCGCCGCCGCCGACCACGGCGATGGTCTTCTCGCGGAAGAAGAAGCCGTCGCAGGTGGCGCACCAGGAGATGCCGTGACCGCTGAGCCGCTCCTCCTCGGGCAGGCCGAGCTTGCGGTAGGCCGATCCGGTGGCGAAGATCACCGCCTGCGCCTCGTGCACCGTGCCGTCGCTCGTGGTCACGCGCTTCACCTCGCCGCTCAGGTCGAGCGTGGTGACGTCGTCGTACACGACCGTCGTGCCGAAGCGCTCGGCCTGCGCCTGGATCTTCTCCATCAGCTCGGGGCCCTGGATGCCCTCGGGGAACCCGGGGAAGTTCTCGACATCGGTGGTGTTCATCAACTCGCCGCCGGGCTCGACCGAGCTGGCGAACAGCTGCGGTTCCAGACCGGCCCGCGCCGCGTAGATGGCCGCGGTGAGTGCTGCCGGACCGCTGCCGATGATGATGATCTGGTGCATTGTGCTCCCTGCGATGTCGATGATCCTCTCAACCCATCGTAGGGGCGGCTTATTCCAAGTTCGCCGATGGCCGACGATGCCTGCGCACGCTTCGCCAGACGCCGAAGCCGAGCAGCAGCGCGGCCATGGCGCCGAGGGCGACGAGCATGATCGTCTCGTACGAGGTGCGCAGCGTGAGGTGCAGCGCGGTCTGGAAGAAGACGGCGTCGTTCGCGGCGTCCGCGACCTGCACCGTGAGGCCCGACTCCCCCGACGAGACGCGGCTGCTGACCGGCACGAGCACAGTCGTGTTGCCGCCCGCGGCCACAGTCTCGTCGCGGAACCTGCGCTCGGGCACGTCGATCGCGGCATTGGTCGGCGCGACCCGCAACGTCACCCGGGCGTCGAAGGGCAGCGCGTTGTGCACGAGCAGCGGGACCCGCGACTCGGTGCCCACCAGCTGCATGTTCTCGCTCGGCAGCACCTGCACGCCGGCGAGCAGCTCCTCGTCGCGCGCGGCGCTCCGCCGCTCGACGGCGGCGAGGTCGACGCCCTCCCCCGCGTAGCGGGTGGAGAAGGCCTCGAGCAGTCGCACCCGCTGATACTGCGTCAGATACCCGGGGTGCTGCAGCAGCGGCGCGAGCGCATCGATCTCGTCGGAGACCCGCATCGTGGAGGTCAGCAGCTCGACACGCTGCTCCGAGATCTCGCCGGCCCGCAGGGTGCCCGTGCCCTGCGGCAGATCCAGGGCCGCGGTCGGAGTCACCCAGTCGAGCGCCTCGAGCGCGTCGAGCAACTCGGCGGGAGCCTCGGCGTCGGCCACGGCTGCGCGATCCAGGGCCAGCACGAAACCCGTCGACGGCTCCTCGGCGCTCAGGGCGAGCTCGGAGACGAGTGCGGCCGAGCCCGCCGCGCGCTCGACCGGCGTGGGGCCGGCGAGCGCGATGCGGGCGGCCTCGCCGACCCGGGCATCCGCGACCAGGGCGTCGAAGCCGTCGACGAGCGCGCGCGGAGCGGCCGCCCCCTCGAGGTTGTCGCTGCGCAGCACGACCGAGTCGATGCCCGAGCGCCTTAGCAGCTCGAGGGTCGCGGCGTTTGCCTGCCCCTCGGCGGGCCAGGCTCCGGGCACCGCGGCGGGCCAGCTCAGCAGCTGCTCGAGGCTGGGGGCGGCGGGGTTCTCGGGATCGGGGTCGTCTTCGGCCTCGACCTCATCATCTGAGTCGGGGCTCTCGCCGGCGTCCTCGCCCGCATCTTCGCCGGCCTCGGCTCCGGTGCCGATTCCGGCCTCGGTCCCGTCATCGCCCGTCGCGTCGTCGCCCGTCGCATTCCCGCTGCCGTCGAACCGCCCGAGCCGGGTGAGAAAGCCGAGCCCGGTGGGCTGCAGCAGCTCGGCGAACCCGAGTGCGGCCTCTGCGGCCGGGTCGGCATCGGCGAACTGCAGCATGAAGGTCGGCAGCGTGCTGGCCTCGAGGCGCGTCAGCAGATCGCGCGCCGCGCCGGGGGCCGCGCTCCCATAGGCCCGGATGCCGCTGATGATGCGCGGATCGATCGCCAGAGTGGCCTGCCATCTCTCGGCTGCGGTGAGCAGCGCGTCGAGACGCGGCGCCGCGGCGCCCAGGTCGTCCCGGGTCGGCACGGTGCGGACGTCGTCAGGGAGCACGAGGGGCACGACGACCGAGAGGGCCGCCTGCTCGCCCAGGGGGGTGCCGCGCCAGACCACCGTCGTCGTCGCCGTCAGCACCGTCGCCGTGAGCGCGGATCCTGCAGCCTCGTCGGAGCCCACCCCCGTTGCGGTCAGCTCGGCCCGAACCGGATACACGCCGGATTCGAGGATCAGGGGCATCGCGTCGCGCGGCACGGTCACCGTGACCTCCCGCTCGCCCTCGGCGGCCGTCGCCTCGACCTCCACCGCGGCCAGCAGCGTGAGCGCGGGGGCTGCGGTCTCCTCCTCGATCGCGACCAGCTGCTCGCGGCTCGCGATGCGCTCGTCGCCCACCCAGAGCCGCAGGGTGCCGCCGGGCAGCTCCTCCGCCTCGGAATTGAGTATCAGCGCGTCGAACGCGTACTCGTCGACGAGGGGCGAGAGCACGGGATCCCGCGGGGCGAGGATCAGCTGGGCATCCGGCCCCGACTCCGGTTCGGAGCCCGGCTCCGCAGCGGTGCCGTCCTCCGTCGTCTCCTGCGCCCTGGCCTGCGCCGCGCCGGGCGAGACGAGGGCCGATCCCGGCACCCAGATCCCGGCCAGCATCAGAGCCGCGAGCCCCCCCGCGACTGCGCGCGCAAGCGGGCGGAGAGCGGCTCGAGACATACGCCTCAGTGTAGAGGTCGCGCCGATGGGGAGCCTGTGCTGACGCTACCCTGGAGGGATGCGCCCCATCGCCGAATCCATGGCCGCCCTGCGCGAGATCGCGGCGGGCCCGGCTGTGAGCGCTCTCTCCGACGCCTTCCGCGCCGCGGGGCACGAGTTCGCCCTCGTGGGCGGCCCCGTGCGCGACGCGCTGCTCGGCCGCCCGGTCACCGACCTCGACTTCACCACGTCGGCGCGCCCCGAAGAGACGCGCGCCGTCGTCGAGGGACTGACGAAGCAGATCTGGGACGTGGGCCGGGACTTCGGCACCATCGCCGCCAAGGTGCACGGCGAGAACGTTGAGATCACCACCTACCGGGCCGACACCTACCGCGACGACTCGCGCAAGCCCGCGGTCGCGTTCGGCGACACGATCGAGGGCGACCTGGTGCGCCGCGACTTCACCATCAACGCGCTCGCCCTCATGCTGCCCGAGCTGCGGCTCGTCGACGTATCGGGCGGTCTCGAAGACCTGCTCGCGGGGCGCATCACCACCCCCGGTTCTCCCGAAGCCTCGTTCACCGACGACCCGCTGCGCATGCTGCGGGCCGCGCGCTTCGCGTCGCAGCTCGGCTTCGAGGTCGCGTCGGAGGTGCAGGCGGCCATGGCGGAGTTCGCGCCCCGCCTCGAGATCGTGTCAGCGGAGCGGATCCGCGACGAGCTCGTCAAGCTGCTCTCCACCGACGACCCCCTGCCGGGCATCCGGCTGCTCGTCGAGACCGGGCTCGCCTCGAGGTTCCTGCCCGAGCTGGTCGACCTCGTCGCCACGCAGGACGACCACGGGCGGCACAAGGACGTCTACGAGCACAGCCTCACCGTGCTGCGGCAGGCGATCGAGCTTGAAGCCGAGCGTCGGAGCGGAAGCGCAGCTTCCGCCGCGCGGCTTGATCCGCACACGGCGGATGAGCGTCGCGATCCTGCCGCCTCCGAGGTGGAGCCGGACGTGATCCTGCGCCTCGCCGCACTGCTGCACGACATCGGCAAGCCGGCGACCCGGCGCTTCGAGCGCGGCGGCGTGACCTTCCACCACCACGACGTGGTGGGCGCGAAGCTGGCGAAGAAGCGGCTGCGCGAGCTGCGCTTCGACAACGACACGATCAAGCGCGTGGCACGCCTCGTCGAGCTGCACCTGCGCTTCTTCGGCTACAGCGACCAGCAGTGGACCGACTCCGCGGTGCGCCGCTACGTGCGCGACGCCGGCGAGGAGCTCGAGCGCCTGCACATCCTCACCCGCGCCGATGTGACCACCCGCAACCGTCGCAAGGCCGAGCGGCTGGCCCACGCCTACGACGACATCGAGCGCAGGATCGGCGAGCTCGCCGAGGCCGAGGAGCTCGCCGCGGTGCGGCCCGAGCTCGACGGCGAGAGGATCATGGCCCTCCTCGGCATCCCGCCGGGGCCGCTGGTCGGCCGTGCCTACAGATACCTGCTCGAGGTGCGCCTCGACGAGGGGCCGATCGGCGAGGAGGCCGCGGAGGCGCGGCTGCGTGCCTGGTTCGAGGAGCAGCGATGAGCGATCCGGCGACTTGGTTCGACGGTGCGTCGCGCGTGATGTTCGTGCATGCGCATCCCGACGATGAGACGATCACGACCGGCGGCACGCTGGCCGCGCTGGCCGCGGCCGGGCGCGAACCGCTGCTCGTCACCCTGACCCGCGGCGAGCAGGGCGAGGTCGTCGACGGCCCCCTCGCCGCGCTGGTCGGCACGCACGGCCTGCCGGTGGTGAGGCAGAACGAGCTGAGGACCGCGCTCGGCATGCTCGGAGTCGAGCGGCACGCCTTCCTCGGGGTGGCGCCGGCACGCGCCGAGGGGCTGGATCCGGTCATCTACGAGGACTCCGGCATGGCCTGGGGTGCGGATGGCCGCGCGACCGCGGCCCCCGATGCGAGCCGGGACGCCCTCACGAGCGTGCCCGCGGTCGAGGCGCTGAACGACCTGCTCGCCGCCGCCTACCTCTCGGGAGCGCAGGCGGTCGTCAGCTACGACGACGGCGGCGGCTACGGGCACCCCGACCACGTGCGGGCGCACCAGCTGGCGCGCGCCGTGGCGCAGGCGCTCGACCTGCCGTTCTGGGAGATCGTCGCCCAGCGCGCTGCCGAGGATGACGCGATCGAGGATCACGACGTCTCCCCCTGGCTCGATCGCAAGATAGCCGCGCTGCGCGCTCACGGCACGCAGCTGACGGTGGACGGGGACGACATCGTCCATGTCGGCGGGCAGAGGGAGCCCATCTGCGTCGTCGAGTCGTTCCGCCGCCGCCCCTCCCCCGGTGCGTCCGCATAGAGCCCGTCTCGATCCGCCGGTGACGAGTTCGCCTGATCCCTGCTAAGCTGTACAGGTTGTCTGCCCGTGCGCATGTTGTGCGGTCCGGGCGGCGACATGCATCACACCCTCCTGCCGTGGAAGAGTTCCGCGGCCGCGAAGTCCGAAGGAGGTGGGTCAATAATGCATCCGTACGAACTCATGGTGATCCTCGATCCGGGTATCGACGAGCGCACTGTGGCCCCCAGCATCGACAAGTTCCTCGGCGTCATCCGCAATGCGGGCGGCGACGTGCAGGAAGTCGACATCTGGGGCAAGCGCCGTCTCGCCTACGAGATCCAGAAGCACAGCGAGGGCATCTACGCCGTGGTGAACTTCACCGCGACGCCGGAGGCCACTGCCGAGCTCGACCGTCAGCTGGGCCTCAGCGAGGCCGTGCTGCGCACCAAGGTGCTGCGAGCCGACGAGCTCATCGCCCAGCGCGCCGCTCAGGCCAAGCGCGATCAGGCCAAGGCCGCCCGCGCTGCCGCGAAGCAGGGCGCATAGGTCATGGCCGGCGAGCCGCTCATCACCGTCGTCGGCAACCTCGTTGCCGACCCCGAGCCCCGCGTCAGCCAGGCCGGCAAGTCGTGGGTGACCTTCCGCATCGCCTCGACGCCGCGCGTGCGCGACCGTCAGTCGGGCGACTGGTCCGACGGCGAGCCGCTGTGGCTGGGTTGCCGCGCGTACGGGGAGTACGCCGACAACATCGCCGCAACGCTGACGAAGGGCATGCGCGTCATCGTGCAGGGCCGGCTCACGTCGCGCAGCTACACCGACAACCAGGGTCAGCAGCGCACGTCGCTCGATCTCGAGGTCGAAGAGGTCGGTCCGTCGCTGCGATTCGCCTCCGCACAGGTCACGCGCGGTCAGTCGCGCGGCCAGGGCGGCGGCTTCGGCGGCGGTCAGCCCTCGGGCCAGTCGAGCTGGGGCCAGTCGGCCGCGCCCGCGCAGTCGGACAACCCCTGGAGCAACTCGGGCAAGCCGAGCCAGGGCGGCGCCGACTTCGGGTCGGGCTTCGACGACGAGCAGCCCTTCTAGGGTTTCGAGACACACGGGCCCGCCCATCGGGCGGAGCACACTTCAGCCCCCTGCCGGGGCAGCATACGAAAAGAGAATCACATGGCAGGCAAGTCAAGCGGCGCAGGCCGCAAGCCGGGCCGCGGCAAGAACGCGAAGGTCGCCGCGCCCGCGAAGAAGCAGACCGTGGGCGTCATCGACTACAAGGATGTCGCCACGCTGCGCAAGTTCGTCTCTGAGCGCGGCAAGATCCGCGCGCGCCGCATCACCGGCGTTTCCGTCCAGGAGCAGCGACTGATCGCGAAGGCCGTGAAGAACGCCCGCGAGATGGCGCTCCTCCCCTACGCCGGTTCCGGCCGCTAAGGAGGCTCATCATGGCGAAGGTTATTCTGACGAACGAGGTCCAGGGGCTCGGCTCCGCCGGCGACGTGGTCGAGGTGAAGAACGGGTACGCCCGCAACTACCTCGTGCCCCAGGGCTACGCTGTGCACTGGACCCGCGGTGGCGAGGCTCAGGTCGCGCAGATCCGCAAGGCCCGTGAGGCGCGCGCCCTCGCATCGGTCGAGGACGCCCAGGCGCTCCAGGCGAAGCTGCAGGAGGGCAAGATCCGCCTGTTCGCCAAGACCGGTGCCGAGGGTCGCCTGTTCGGCTCGGTGAAGCCGGCGGCCGTCGCGGCCGCCGTGGCCGAGGCCGGCATCGGCGAGATCGACAAGCGCAAGATCACGGTGCCGACCATCAAGTCGACCGGCGAGTACAGCGCGACGATCCACCTCCACGAGGGCGTCGACGCGCAGGTCACGCTGCAGGTCATCGCGCAGCGCTGACATTCGGATCGGGATCACGGGGTTCGGCCGTTCGGCCGGGCCCCGTTCTCGTTGTTCACGCGCTCTTCACTTGACTCCGGAGCCGGCGCGGGGTGGGAAATTTTTCGCGACTCGCCGCCGTGCCTTGACAAATGCGAATCGGCTCACTAGTTGTCCACAGTCGGCCTCCTTCAACAAGGCTCAACTTGTACCTGAGAGTTGAATAACTTCACACCTGTGCAAATGATAAATCCCTGATCAAGCAGCCTTTACTTGAGTATCTTGGAATTCCATCCACAGGTTATCCCCATGCCTGGGGAGAATTTCCAACGTAAACCGGCGAGTTATCCACTGAGTTATCCACAGGCCTGCGAGAATGGGCTTCGACCGCATTTGTCGCGCCGGATCGGGGGCCGTACCGTGAATGTCGGGGGTCTGGTGTCTTATGGGTGAACGGACACCACACACATACGGGGGTCGACTGGGATCCCGTTCTGCGGAAGGAGCCTGGATTGTCGATCGCACATCTCGGAATCCCGACGGCTGACGACGGCTTCGAAGAGGTCACCAGAGGTTTCGAGCGCACGCCGCCCTACGATCTGCTCGCCGAGCAGAGCGTGCTGGGCGGCATGCTCCTCTCGAAGGACGCGGTCGCCGATGTCACGGGCCTGCTCCGCGCCGCCGACTTCTACGTGCCCAAGCACGAGATCGTCTACGAGGCGATCCTCGCGCTCTACGCGCAGGGCGAGCCCACCGACGCGATCACCGTCACCGAGCAGCTGCGGAAGACGGGCGATCTGCAGCGGGGCGGCGGGGCGGAGTACCTGCACACCCTCACGAGCATCGTGCCCACCGCGGCCAACGCGGCCTTCTACGCCGACATCGTCGCCTCGAAGGCGCTGCTGCGCCGGCTGGTCGAGGCCGGCACCCGCATCACCCAGATGGGCTACGCGGGCGAGGGCGAGGCCATCGACCTCGTCAACAGCGCGCAGGCCGAGATCTACTCGGTGACCGGCGCCGATCAGGCGGAGGACTACGTCCCGCTCTCGCTCGCGGTCGAGGCCGCGGTGCACGAGATCGAGAAGGCCCAGATGCAGGACGGCGGCATGCTGGGCGTGCCGACCGGCTTCGACGAGCTCGACGAGAAGACCAACGGATTCGCCGCCGGGCAGATGATCATCATCGCCGCGCGACCCGCGATGGGCAAGTCGACCCTGGCGCTCGACGTCGCCCGCGCCGCATCCATCGGCGCCGGCGCGACCACCGTGTTCTTCTCGCTCGAGATGGGGCGCGCCGAGATCGCCATGCGACTGCTCTCGGCCGAGGCCACGATCCCCCTGCAGAGCCTGCGCAAGGGAGCCCTCGATCAGCGCGACTTCCAGAAGCTCGCCGTCACCCAGGCCCGCATCAACGAGGCGCCGCTGTTCATCGACGACAGCCCCAACCTCACCCTCGTCGAGATCCGCGCCAAGTGCCGCCGGCTCAAGCAGCGGCACAACCTCAAGATGGTCGTCATCGACTACCTGCAGTTGCTCTCGTCGGGCAAGAAGTCCGAGAGCCGGCAGCAAGAGGTCAGCGAGTTCTCGCGCGCGCTCAAGCTGCTCTCGAAGGAGCTCGAGGTGCCCGTGGTGGCGCTGTCGCAGCTGAACCGCGCCTCCGAGCAGCGGGCCGACAAGATGCCGGCCATCAGCGACCTGCGCGAGTCGGGCTCGCTCGAGCAGGACGCCGACATGGTGATCCTGCTGCACCGCGAGTCGAGCTACGAGAAGGACAACCCGCGCGCCGGCGAGGCGGACCTGATCCTCGCCAAGCAGCGCAACGGCCCCACCGGCACGGTGACGGTCGCGTTCCAGGGGCACTACTCGCGCTTCCAGAACATGCCGAGCGGCATGTAGCGCTGCCGGCCGCTCCCCTCCGGCGCTCAGGGTGCGAGCGGTGCGACGGAGTAGACTGGACGGGTCGGCGAAAGGGGCTTGAGGGAATATGTCGGACGCACTGCGTGAGGCATCTGTTTCGGCGGCCCCCGGGGCGGTTGCGCTGCGCCGAGTCCGCCTGCTGCGGGCGGTCGTGCTGCTGGGCAGCGGATTCGCCATCGCCTTCACCGCACCGCTGCACGAGCAGGTGGCGTTCGTGCGCTGGTCGATCGTGGCCAGCCTCATCCTCATCGGCTTCTCAACGGTCGCCGAGTACGCCGTGCTTCGATCGACGGCCGGCAGCTGGCCCGTCGCCCTGCGCGCACTCATCGCATTCGCGGCAGCGGCGGGCCTGATCCTCGCTCACAATGTCGAGACCATCGCCGTGCTGATCGCGATCTGGGCGGCGATCAATGCCGCGATCGCGGTGCTCCGCCTGGCGCGCGGCTCGCAGCCCCGCTCCGTCGGCGTCCCCTCCGCGCTGCTGAGCGGCGCGCTCGCCGTGACCGCGCTGATCTTCCGAGCCGATCCGGTCGCGGTCGTCGGCCTCTTCGGAGCCTATGCCGTCGTGCGCGGGGTGTTCCTCGGCATCTCGGCATTCGACGCACGGGTCTCGGGCGCCGAGGCATCCGCCAGCGAGCGCGCCGGTACCATCGACGGTCAGCCGACCGCCATCTGAATCGAAAGCACCCCATGACCGAGCCCCAGCAGCCCAGCGAAGCACAGCCCGAGCCCGAGCAGCCGCCCATCACGCCGTCGCGCCACGACCGGCTGCGTCCGCTCGAACTGGTCGGCTTCGCGGGCGTGCTGGCGCTGTTCGCCGGCGTGGTCGTGCTCTACGTGACCCGCGGCTGGCTCACCGCCTACGGCTGGGCGTTCGCCGGAATCTTCGCGGGCGTGGGCTTCATCGTCGTACTGCTGACGGTCGCCCTCGTGGGGCTGGGCGGCAAGCCCAGCAAGGAGGACGACGAGGCGCGCAAGGATCTCCAGCCCCCCGACAAGGACGGGTGGCACTAAGCGCGCTCGATCCGGCTATCTGCGCGAGCTCCGCGGCCTTCGCGCCCACGCGCGGGCCTCGCGGCTCGACAGGGCGAGCAGCACGAGGATGTCGAGGGCGACCGTCAGCAGGGTCGTCTGCACGGTGATCTGCTCGCCCATCGAGAAGTAGCTGACGGCGGCCGTCGCGATGCTGATGGTCAGCACCGACATGGTGATGACGCGGGCCGTGTTGCTGCCCCGCCAGATCAGCCAGGCGAACAGCGTCAGCACGAGCACCGAGCCTATGTTGACGGTGGCGACGAGCCAGAAGAAGATGGCGGACTCTTCGCCGTCGAACCCCAGTTCCGCCGCCGTCTCGTGCCACACGAGGGAGAACCCCGCGAACCACAGCACGCTCGCAATGCCGCGCCCCAGCACCAGAGCGGCCCCGAGTGCGATCGATGCGGGGCGCTTCGCATCGGGCCGCATCGCGGTCTCGCGGCCGAGCAGCGCCTCGGGCGGCTCGATGGCCGAGCGCTTACGCTGCATCGCGACCGCCCCCCGCCCGCAGATCCAGGACGGGCAGGTGCCCGTCGGTGCTGATGCTGTCGCCGCCGCCGTTGCGCGAATGGTAGCCGGTCGAGAAGTCCCGCAGGATTTCGAGCCGCGCGGCCGACGATGCGTCCAGCACCGACTTCACGATGAAGTCGCGCTCGATATCGGTGTCGGCGTCGATCTTATGGGTCACCTGCAGCGTGAACAGCGACAGCCCGACGGCCCGGTCGAAGGTGCCGGCGGCGAGCCACTCGACACGGGCCCCGCCCGGCAGCAGCCAGGCCTCGGGAGTGCGCCAGAAGCGCACATGGTGACGCTTCGCCGGGTTGCCGGCGACCTCCTGCTGGTAGGCGAAGTCCTGCATGCGCCCGAACAGGAACAGGGGGCTCACCGGCGCCTCGTGGTAGCTGCGCCGGGAGAGGGTCGAGGTGACGATGCGCAGAGAACTGCGCATCGTCACGGGATCCGCCCGCACCCATCCCGCGGCCGTCATGGCCGCGTGCAGCTGCTCCTCTTCCCCCATCAGCGCGAGGTTCACGGGATCGCCGAGCAGGCCGTCGCTGGTGCGCGTGCGCCCGATGAAGTAGTCGGGCACGTAGATCGTGGTGAGCACGCGATGGATGCGGGGGAGCACCAGGTAGGCGAGCAGTACCCAGAAGAGGATCGCGATGAGGATGCCCCACCAGCCGAGCTGGAAGGTCTCGGTGAGCAGCAGCCAGGCCAGCCAGATCGCGGCGAGCCCTGCGAAGACGAAGAAGAACTCGTCGAGCACGGCGAGCAGCGAGATGCGCCGCCTGGGCGTCTCCGCGCTCGCCGCCACCACGATCAGCCCTTCAGGTAGTCGAGCAGCCGCGCCGCATCGCCGATGTAGGCGGCCGGGGTGAGCACGAGCAGGCGCTGCTTGGCCTCCTCGCCGATCTCGAGCCCCTCGACGAACTCCACGAGCTCGGCCTGGCCGATCCTGCGGCCGCGCGTCAGCTCCTTCAGCGCTGCGTAGGGATCCTGGATCGACGAGCGCCCCGCCGTCACCTCTGCGCGGATCACGGTCTGGATCGCCTCGCCCAGCACCTCCCAGTTCGCATCCAGATCGGCGGCCAGCACCTCGGGCGCGGCGTCGATCTGGCCGAGGCCGCGCTTGATGTTGTCGAGCGCGAGCACCGAATGGCCGAGGCCGACGCCGATGTTGCGCTGCGCCGACGAGTCGGTGAGATCGCGCTGCCAGCGGCTCGTCACGAGCGTCGCCGCGAGGGAGTCGAGGATCGCGTTCGACAGCTCGAGGTTGGCCTCGGCGTTCTCGAACCGGATCGGGTTGACCTTGTGCGGCATGGTCGACGATCCGGTCGCGCCGGCCACGGGGATCTGGCGGAAGTAGCCGATCGAGATGTAGCTCCAGATGTCGGTCGCGAGGTTGTGGAGGATCCGGTTCGCGTGCGCGATGCGGGTGTAGAGCTCCGCCTGCCAGTCGTGCGACTCGATCTGGGTGGTGAGCGGGTTCCAGTCGAGGCCGAGGCCCTCGACGAACTCCTGCGAGAGGGCGGCCCAGTCGACCGTCGGGTCTGCCGCGAGATGCGCGGCGAACGTGCCCGTGGCGCCCGAGAACTTGCCGAGGTACTCGACATCTCCGATCTGCGCGACCTGTCGGCTCAGGCGGTAGACGAAGACCGCGAGCTCCTTGCCCAGCGTCGTCGGCGTGGCCGGCTGCCCGTGCGTGCGGCTCATCATCGGCAGTTCGCGGTACTGCTCGGCCTGGCGGGCGAGCTCGACGATCACGGCCTCGAGCTTCGGCAGCCACACCTCGTCGACCGCCTGCTTGACGGTGAGGGCGTACGAGAGGTTGTTGATGTCCTCGCTCGTGCAGCAGACGTGGGTGAGCTCGGCGATGCGATCCAGTCCTTGGCGCGACAGCTGCTCGCGCACCAGGTACTCGACGGCCTTCACGTCGTGCTGCGTGGTCGCCTCGATCTCGGCGAGCCGATCGATCTCGGCCTGCCCGAAGCCCGCCGCCCACTCGCGCAGCTCGGCGAGATCCTCGGTCGACAGCGGTGCGGAGCCCAGCAGCGAGCGCGAGGTGAGGGTGGCGAGCCACTCGACCTCGACGTGCACGCGCGCCCGGTTGAGCCCAGCCTCGGAGAGGAAGTCGCCGAGGCCCTCCACCGCGGCGCGGTAGCGACCGTCGAGCGGGCTGATGGGCTGAGGGGGCAGGTGCGTCATATGCGTGGCTCCGGGGGAGATGGCGGGGGAGGATCGGGGCGCGCGGCGCCCCCGAACCATTCTCCCCTACTTGCCGCTCACCTCGAACCCCGATCCGATCAGCCGACCACCGGGCCGCCCGTGAGCTGCGAGAAGATCCCGGCGAGGACCCACCACAGGGCGAGCAGGACGACGAACAGCACCGGGGCGGCGAGCACGAGGATCGAGAGGATGAGCGCGACGACGCCCAGCTTCTTCTTCGCCGATGCCACGACGCCGACGATCGCGAACGCGATCGCGACGAGGGAGAGCAGTGTCGCCGCGCCCTGGAGGTAGCCGGGCAGCACGGTGATGCCCGATCCGCCCTGGAGCGCGAGCTCGTTCATGAAGCGGTAGCTGCTGACGGCGGTGATCACCAGGAGGATCAGGCCGACCGCCGAGAGGATGAGCGACACCCAGACGAAGGGCGAGGTATCCGGCTTCGGCCGGGCGAGGGCCGGCGTCGGCGGAACCGGCACAGGCTGTTGCGGGACCGGCTGAGGTGCGGCGACCGGCTGGGGCGCGGGGATCGGCGCAGGTGCGGCCTGCGGGGCGAGCACACCCCAGGCGACGCCGTCCCACCATTGGACCCGGCCATCCGGGTTCTGATACCAGCCGGGCGGGGGCAGCGCGTCGCTCATGCGATTCAGTCTGTCAGACCGGGGGAGCCGTCGATGGGGGAGCCGCCCGTGCGGGGCTGGCGCATCCGCTCGAGCAACACGGTTTCGAGCAACACAGTGCAGCTGCGCTCGATCTGCTCGAGCACGGTGGCGAAGGCGCGCTCGTCGGAGTAGTAAGGGTCGAAGACGTCGGGATCCGCCGGTCGCCCCGGGTCGAAGGCGGTGAGGAGGGTCAGCTTCGCCGGATCGGCGCCGCGGGTGCGCATGATGCGCTCGTGGCCCCGGTCGAGGGCGACCAGCAGATCGTTGCCCGCGATGTCGGCGTCGGAGAGCTGGGCGGCCCGGTGGGCGCGGCCGTCGTAGCCGGCCGCCGCGAGGGCGTCGACGGTGCGGGGGTCGGCGCCGTCGCCGACGTGGTAGCCGTGAGTGCCGCGCGAGGTGACGGCGAAGCGGTCGCCCACGCCGGCCTGATCCGCCATCGCGCGGAAGACGACGTCGCCCATCGGGGAGCGGCAGATGTTGCCGGTGCAGACGAAGCTGATGCGGAGGAGGCCGGAGTCGCTCATGCCCTCAAGTCTGCCCGAGACCTCGCGCGACCCGGGCGCGGGCGGCTGGGCATGGCGCTCCGCGGCGTGCAGGACGTAGAGTCGGGAGTCATGCAGGCATTGAGCGAGGCGCAGTTCCGCGCGGCGACCGACGGGGGAGTGCCCGATCCCGAACCCATCGCCGAAGGCCTGTGGTCCGTGCCCGTGCCGATGCCCGGCGATCTGCTCGACTACACGCTGAGCGTCGTGCACCTCGGGCCCGACGGCGCGGTGACCGTCGTCGATCCGGGCTGGGAGACTCCCGAGGTGCACGACCGCCTCGAGACGGCACTCGCCTCTCTCGGCCGCCGCGTCGCCGACATCCGGCACATCGTCGTGACCCACGCCCATCCCGACCATGTCGGCGCCGCCGACGCGCTCCGCCGCGCCACCGGAGCGCGGCTGCTGATGCACGAGCGCGAGCAGGCGGGCCTCGAACGGCTGCGTGCGGGGCTGACCCCGGATGCCCCGAGCACCGTCGCCGGATGGGGCGCGCCGGACGAGGCTCTGGACCGCCTCGAGCAGGGCATCGCCCGCGTGAGCGAGGGCGTCGTGCTGCCCGATCCCGCGGATGTGCTGCTGCGCGACGGCGAACCGCTGCCGATCCCGGGATTCGAGTGCGAGGTCGTGCTCACCCCGGGCCATACCGAGGGGCACATCTGCCTCGTGGATCGCGGGCGCGCCCTCGTGTTCTCCGGCGACCACGTGCTGCCGAACCTGTTCCCGGGCGTCGGGCTCGGGATCGGCGCGGATCCTTCGGCCGAGAACCCGGTCGCCGCATACCTTGCCTCCCTCGACCGCATGGCCCCCTTCGACGACCTCGACGTGGTTCCGGGGCACGGCTACCGCTTCCGCGGGCTCGCCTCCCGCAGGCGCGAGATGGCGGATCACATCCTCGCACGCGCCGGCGAAGTCGCTGCTGCGCTCGCCTCCGATCCCGCCGCCTCGACCTGGCAGATGGCGTCGCAGCTCACCTGGAGCGCGGGCTGGGAGCGCCTCTCGCAGGGCCCCATGGCCGCCTCGGCCCTGCGGCAGACCGACCTCTACGCCGACTTCGTGCGCGCGGGCGGCCTCGACGGGGCCGCTGCCTAGCGATCCTTCTTCTTGCGCGTGCCGAGCAGGGCGTTCATGAGGCCCGAGAGGAGCGACAGCACGAGGGCCGCGAGCACGCCCCACCAGAATCCGCCGACCGCGAGGCCGAAGCCCGCGAGGTCCGACAGCCAGGCGACGACCGCGATGAGGATGCCGTTCACGATCAGGCCGAAGAGGCCGAGCGTGATGATGTAGAGCGGGAACGAGATGAAGCGCACCACCCGCCCGAGCGTGCCGTTCACGAGGCCGAAGATCAGCGCGACCAGCACATAGGTGAAGATGCGGCCGTAGTCGTCGTCGCCGATGGGGACGATCCACACGCCGTGGTCGCCGCTGCCCCCGACGATGAGCGTCGTGAGCCAGAGGGCGAAGGCGCTGACGAGCACCCGGATGACGGTACGCATGCCACAAGTTTCGCACCCG
>JBFXIT010000001.1:20825-24412 GCA_050175655.1 Leucobacter sp. | reverse complement strand
CACCCCTTCCAGCGGCCCGGGGTGCTCGAGCGGTTCGGCCTCGCCGAGGCGGAGGCCCGCGAGGCGGCATGGGTGATCGAGCCCGGCGGTGCTGATGGAACCGGCGGTGCTGCCGTCGGCGAAGGATCCCCGGCGACCCGCCTCCGCGGTGCCGCGGCGATCAACCGCGCGCTCGACGTCGCGCTCGGGGTGCGGGTGTTCCTGCCGGTGTACCGGGTGCCGCCGATCCGGTGGGCGCAGGATCGCGCCTACCGCTGGGTGGCCGAGCACCGCTACCGGCTGCGCGGCGCGACCCCGTGGTGCACGCGCCACCCCGAGGACTGCGGGGCCCTCCCCGGCCCGTCGAGCTGCGCGGTGGCCTGATCGTGGGCGGAGCCGGAACCGGCGGTCGTCAGCCCTTCGTCAGGTCTTCGGCGAACATCACGATGATGCCGCTGGGGCCGCGAAGGTAGGTGAGCTTGTAGGCGTCCTCGTAGGTGGCCACGTCGCGAAGAGGACGGCAGCCGTGCTTCGCGGCGATCCCGAGGGCTTCGCCCATGTCGTCGACGGTGAAGGCGACACGGTGCATGCCGATCTCGTTGGGGCGCGTGGGCTCGGTCTCGATGGCCTGCGGGTGAAGATACTCGAAGAACTCGAGGCGTCCTTGCCCATCGGGAGTCTGGAGCACCGCTATCCTGGCGTGATTTCCGTCGAGCCCCACTGCGGTGTCCGCCCATTCGCCGCTGACCTCGGAGCGGCCGACGACGGTGAGCCCGAGGTCGGTGAAGAACGAGATCGTCGCCTCGAGGTCGCGGACGGCGATGCCGACGTTGTCGATGCCGATGATCATGCGTCGCATGGTATCAACCCATGCCGAGCGCGACTCGGCCGTCGTGGCGGGCCGGAGTTCGATCCCTCGGACGGCCTGTCGGTGGAAGCTCCTAGTATCGAAGGGTGACCGATCCTCTGCTCAGAAGCCTCGCCTCCGCCGTCTCCGCAAGCCCCGACGACACCGAGCTGCGCGCGCTCTACGCCGAGCGCCTCGCCCAGGCCGATCGCGGGAACGAGGCGATCGGGCAGGCCATGGTCGTGCTGTCGAAGGATCCGGGGCACGCCGCCGCTCGGGCGCTGCTCGACCGGCTGAGCGCCGAGGGCGACCCCGGGAGCCCCGCCGGGGGCCCAGCCGATCCCGCAGCAGACCCCGCCGCAGGCCCCGCGAAGCCCGCCTACACGACCGAGACCCCCGACCCGGGGCCGTACCAGCCGCACGGACAGGGCGACTCGGGCCCCGACCATCCGGGGCGCGCCGAATACGAGCGCCGTCAGCGCGAGATGCGTGAGAACGCCGCTCAGCCGGGACAGCCCGAGCAGCCCGGAGACTCCGAGCCGGGCGTCGACTGGAAACGCCTGGAGGAGGAGATCGGCGCGAAGACCGCACCGCCCTTCGTGCTGCACGAGGTCACCGAGGAGGGCTACGGGGTCACCGAGGCGGAGGACGAGTCGGCACCGGCCGACATCACCCGTGAGACGATGAAGCTCTCTGACGTGGGCGGGCTCGTGCAGGTGAAGCAGCGCATCCACGAGACGTTCCTCGACCCCATCGCCCACCCCGAGATCGCGAAGGCCTTCAAGAAGAGCCTCGGCGGCGGCCTGCTGCTCTACGGCCCTCCCGGCTGCGGCAAGACCTACCTCGCGCGGGCCATCGCCGGCGAGCTCGGCGCCCACTTCATCTCGGTCACCCTCGCCGACGTGCTCAGCAAGTGGGTGGGCGAGAGCGAGGGCAACATCCACAAGACCTTCGTGGAGGCGCGGCAGAAGGCGCCGGCCGTGCTGTTCCTCGACGAGATCGACGCGGTCGGCGGCAAGCGCAGCTCGCAGGGCGGTTCGCAGTGGGCGCGCAACCTCGTCAACCAGCTGCTCATGGAGATGGACGGCATCGGATCCGACAACGACGGCCTCTTCGTGCTCGCCGCGACCAACATGCCGTGGGACGTCGACCCCGCGCTCCTCCGCCCCGGCCGCTTCGACCGGATGGTGCTCGTCTCGCCGCCCGACGAGCCCGCCCGCGAGGCGATCCTGCGCCTGCACCTGGGGCAGCGGCCCATCGAGGGCATCGATCTGGCCAAGCTCGTGCGCGCCACCGAGGGCTTCTCGGGCGCCGACCTCAAGCACCTCTGCGACACCGCGGCCGAGAAGGCGCTCGCCCTCTCGATCAAGGCCGGCACGGTGCAGCCGATCTCGATGAGCGAGATGAACCGCGCGCTCAAAGAGGTGAAGCCGTCGATCGGGCCCTGGCTCGACAGCGCACGCAACGTCGCGAACTACTCGAACACCGACGGCCGCTACGATGACCTCGTCGACCTGCTGAAGCGGTCGAAGCGGCTGTGAGCTCCGAGGCCGGAGGCGCCGGCGACTTCCTCGAGCGCGCGAGCGCGCTCGGCGACTTCGGGCGCGCCGACGACGCGATCGCCGAGTTGCGGCGGGGGCTCGCCGAGTACCCGCAGGACCCCGACCTGCTCGGCCTGCTCGCCTGGCTGCTGTTCTTCAACGGCGGCAGCGCCGACATCGGCGCCGATTCCGGTGCCGGCGGCGAACGCGCGGCCGAGGCCGAACGCGCGGCGAAGGATGTGCTCGCCGCCCGCCCGCACGACTGGCGCGGCCTCACCGTGCTCTGCGAGATCGCCGTGCAGCGCGGCCTGCCCGACGAGGCGCTCGCCCACGCGGCGGCGCAGTGCGAGCACTACCCCGACTGGTCGGGCGGGCACCTCAACGTCGCCTACGCCCTGCTCGGCGACGAGCGCGGCTCCCGTGCCGAGCGCAAGCAGCGCCGCGCCGAGATCCGCGCCTCCCTCGACCGCGCCCTCGAACTCGCGCCCGAGAACGTCGAGACGCTGCGGCGGGTAGCGATCATGCTGCGCAGGATCGACGATCCGCAGGGCTCCTCCGACGTCCTCGACCGCGCGCTCCAGCTTGACCCCGTCAACCAGGATCTGCTGCTGCTCGCCGCCGAGCGGGTGGGCGGGCAGCCCGACCAGACCGTGCACGGGCTCGGCGCCGTCTCGGCGAAGAACGAGGCGGAGGCGCTGCGCCTGCTCTCGGGGGTGCTCGCCGAGAACCCCGACCATCGCGGCGCCGCGCGTGCGATCAGCGATCAGGTCTGGTTCCGCACGCAGCTGCTCGCGACCCTGCCGCTCTGGCTGTTCGCCGCCCTCATGCTCTTCGCCTACCTGGTGTTCGGCGAGCCGATCTCGACGAGCAGCCGCACGCGCGTCAAGGGCGCCGAGGCGTTCCTGATGGTGCCCATGGCCTGGCTGCTGCTGTTCATCTCGATCCGCCGCAAGGGGCTGCCGAAGCGCTTCATGCGGCGCCTCTACAAGCCCGTGTGGTGGGTGTGGATCGGCCTGGCGATCGCGGCCCTCGGCGGCCTCGCCATGATCTTCTTCGCCCTGGCGATGTTCGCGCGCTCCGGCGAGGCGATGCTCGCGCTGCAGGGCAGCTACGTCGGGGGGATCACGCGGGGCATCGGCTTCGTCGCCTGGTTCGTGCTGATCGGCGAGCTGCTGATCGTGTTCGCGCGCTTCCGCTCGGAGCGGGTGGCGGGCCTCGCC
>JBFXIT010000001.1:18710-20725 GCA_050175655.1 Leucobacter sp. | reverse complement strand
AATCCGCATCTGCAAGCATCGGGCTCGCGCGGCGCACGCGGATGTGCGATCCTGCACATCCCGCGGGCGACGTGACGGGGGTCCTGCTCTGCGAGCAGATGCGGATTATCCCACCCGGGCGACCTCCTCAGAACAGCAGCAGGCCGGCGAGGTAGCTGACCGCCATCGTGCCGACGCCGACCGCGAGCGTGCGCGCGATCGTGCGCCCGACCGACATGTGACCGGTGCGGGCCCCGAGCCACGAGGTGAGCATGAGCGAGAGGATCACGGCCAGTAGGATCGCCCACACCTCGAGCCTCACCGGCACCAGCAGGGTGATGAGCAGCGGGATCAGCGACCCGGCGAGGAAGGCCAGCCCCGAGGTGATTCCCGCCCACGCGGGCTGCCATGCGGGCGTCGGCTCGTCGATGTCGTGCTCGTACTCCAGCTGGGCGGCGAGGGCGTCGCGGGCGCTCAGCTGCTCGGCGGCCTGCCGTGCGACGTCGGGGCTCAGCCCCTTCCCCTCCCAGTAGGCGGCGAGCTCGGCGATCTCCTCGTCGGGGTCGATCTCGAGCTGGGCGGCCTCCTCGGCGATGATCCGGCGCTGGGCGTCGAGCTCGCCGGCCTCCTCGGCCCATTTCGCCCCGCCGAGCCCCAGCGAACCCGCGACGATCATCGTGCTCGCGGCGAGCAGCAGCGTGCGGTCGTCGGCGCCCGCGCCGGCGAAGCCCTCGAGCAGGCCGGCCGTCGCGATGATGCCGTCGTTCGCGTCGACCGCCCACTGCCGTGGCGAGGCCAGGTCGCGCAGGCGCGCGCCGAGGCCGTCACGACCCCCGCTCGCAAGGGTGCCGCCCGCAGGGGCGAGCCCGCCTGCCCCGCTGCTCTCGCCCATGGCGCCTCCCTGCCTCGTCCTCAGTGTATTCAGGCGCGCGGCCGGCGAGAAGGCCGGTTTCGGGCGCGCATATCCGCCCGCTGCCGATGGCGGTCATTACACTGGATCGGGATGAACCAGACAGCATCGCTCGCGCCCGACACGGTCGACCCCGAGCCCATCCGATTCCTCGACGACGACGGCGTCTACGCCCCGTCGGAGACCGCCGCCGAGTACGCCGCGGAGCTCGAAGGCGTCGGCGTCGAAGAGTTCAAGCAGTGGTACCGCGACATGGTCTCGACCCGCGCCTTCGACACCGAGTGCACGCACCTGCAGCGCCAGGGCCAGCTCGCCCTCTGGGTGCCGAGCGTCGGCCAGGAGGGCTGCCAGGCCGGTCTCGCCCGCGCGCTCGAGCCGCAGGACCACGTCTTCCCCGCCTACCGCGAGCACCTCGTCGCCAAGGTGCGCGGCGTCGACTTCCTGCGGGTCGCCGCGCAGTTCCGCGGGCTCACCCACGGCGGCTGGGACGTGACCGACCCGGCGCACGGCAACTTCCACCTCTACACCCTCGTGCTGGGCGCGCAGACGCAGCACGCCACCGGCTTCGCGCTCGGTCAGCTGCTCGACGCCAAGCGCCGCGACGGGGTCACGGCGATGGATGCCGGCGAGGCCGGCACAGCGACGGGCGAGGCCACGATGGTCTTCTACGGCGACGGCACCAGCAGCCAGGGCGACGCCAACGAGGCGATGGTGTTCGCGGCGAGCTACCAGACCCCCGAGGTCTTCGTCGTGCAGAACAACGGCTGGGCGATCTCGGTGCCGGTGACACGCCAGAGCCGCACTCCGCTGTACCGCCGCGCGCTCGGCTTCGGCCTGCGCGCCGTGCAGATCGACGGCAACGACCCGCTCGCCGCCTACGCGGTCGGCCGGCGCTTCCTGCGCGAGGCCCGCACCGGCGGCGGCCCCGGCTACATCGAGGCGCTCACCTACCGGATCGGCGCGCACACGACCGCCGACGACCCCACGCGCTATCGTCCCGACGGCGAGCTCGAGGCGTGGCAGCAGCGCGATCCCATCGCCCGGCTCGAGGCGCACCTGCGCGGGCTCGGCGTCGACGACGCCTTCTTCGACGAGGTGCGCGCCACGGCCGACGCCGAGGCGAAGC
>JBFXIT010000001.1:0-18610 GCA_050175655.1 Leucobacter sp. | reverse complement strand
GACGGCGAGCTCGAGGCGTGGCAGCAGCGCGATCCCATCGCCCGGCTCGAGGCGCACCTGCGCGGGCTCGGCGTCGACGACGCCTTCTTCGACGAGGTGCGCGCCACGGCCGACGCCGAGGCGAAGCAGGTGCGCGATGCGATCCTCCACCTGCCGGCGCCCGAGGCCGACTCGATGTTCGCGCACGTCTACGCCGAGCCGCACCCGCTCATCGAAGAGCAGCGCGCCTGGCTCGACCAGTACGAATCGTCGTTTGCGGACGAGGCGTCAGCAGACGCGTCAGCGTCTGAGCCTCGGCCGGTGCCGCCCACGGCGGCAGCCCACGGAGCGCAGCGCGGGGTGGAAGGGGCCGCCGAATGAGCACCGCCGCAACGTTCACCGAGCGCACCACCCTCCCGATGGCGAAGGCGATCAACGAGGGGCTCCGCGCCGCGATGGTCGCCGATGACCGCGTGCTGCTCATGGGCGAGGACATCGGCCCGCTCGGCGGCGTCTTCCGCGTCACCGACGGCCTGCAGCGCGACTTCGGCTCGGCCCGCGTGCTCGACACCCCGCTCGCGGAGGCAGGCATCGTCGGCAGCGCGATCGGCCTCGCGATGCGCGGTTACCGGCCCGTCATCGAGATCCAGTTCGACGGCTTCATCTTCCCGGCCTTCAACCAGATCGTCACGCAGCTCGCGAAGATCCGCGCCCGTCACGACGGCAAGGTCGACATGCCGGTCGTCATCCGAGTGCCCTACGGCGGGCACATCAACTCCATCGAGCACCACGAGGAGAGCCCCGAGGCCTACTTCGCGCACACCCCGGGGTTGCGCGTCGTCGCCCCGTCGACGCCGAATGACGCCTACTGGATGATCCAGCAGGCGATCGCCTCGAACGATCCCGTGCTGTTCCTGGAACCCAAGGCGAAGTACTGGCAGAAGGGCGAGGTCGATCCCGCGGCCCCCGCCGCCGAGCTGCACCTGACCCGCATCGCGCGCGAGGGCCGCGATTGCACCGTCGTCGGCTTCGGCGCGATGGTGACGACGCTGCTGCAGGCCGCCGAGGTCGCGCAGTCCGAGGGGACGAGCCTCGAGGTCGTCGACCTGCGGAGCATCTCGCCCATCGACTACGAGCCGCTGCTCGCCTCCGTGCGCAAGACCGGGCGCCTCGTGGTCGCGCAGGAGGCCCCCGGCAACGCGAGCGTGGGCAGCGAGGTCGCCGCGACCGTCGCCGAGCGCGCGTTCTACTCGCTGCAGGCGCCGGTGCTGCGCGTGTCGGGGTACGACGTGCCGTTCCCTGCGGCCGCCATCGAACCGCTCTACCTGCCCGACGCCGACCGGGTGCTCGAAGCCGTCGACCGCACGATGCACTACTGAACCGGCGCCCCAGCAACGATGATCCCCAACCGTACCGAGCCGAAGGAGCAGCGATGAGCGAGCTGGAGTTCCCCCTCCCCGATGTGGGCGAGGGGCTCACCGAGGCCGAGATCGTCACCTGGCTGGTCGCACCGGGCGACGCCGTCGAGCTGAACCAGGTGATCTGCGAGATCGAGACCGCCAAGTCGCTCGTCGAGCTGCCCTCGCCGTTCACGGGCGTGGTCACCGAACTGCTCGCCGAGACCGGTCAGACGGTGCCCGTGGGCGAGCCGATCCTGCGCGTGCGCGTCGAGGGCTCGGAGGGGGTGGAGGATCCGGGACTCCCGGCGGCGGAGGCCGCCGACTCGGCCGAGACCCGCGACGCGGTGGCCGATGCTGCGGCGAGCGTGCAGCACGAAGAGGAGGGCGGCGGCGCCGTGCTCGTCGGCTACGGCACAGCCGGGTCCGTGAAGTCGCGCCGCCGGCGCGGCGGCGAACCGCTGCTGGACGGGTCGATCGCCGGATCCGCCGCGCACGCCGCGATCCCCGTCGCCGAGGCATCGCCCATCATCGCCAAGCCGCCGATCCGCAAGCTGGCGAAGGATCTCGGCGTCGACCTCGCGGGCGTGAAGGGCACCGGCATCGCCGGCGAGATCCTGCGCGACGACGTGGTGCGCTCCGCGTCGCAGGCCAGCCTCTTCCGCAACATCGCCACGCCCGAGCCGCAGGCCGCGCGCGAGGAGCGCATCCCGCTCAAGGGCATGCGCAAGCAGATCGCGAAGGCGATGTCGACGAGCTCGAACGAGGCGCCCCACGTCGGCGTCTTCACCGAGGTCGACGCGACCCGCACCATGGAGTTCGTGAAGCGCCTCAAGAGCTCGACCGAGTTCGCCGGCACCAAGGTGTCGCCGCTGCTGATCTTCGCGAAGGCGATGCTGTGGGCGATCCGCCGCAACCCCGAGGTCAACTCGACCTTCACCGAGACCGAGATCATCAGGCACAACTTCGTCAACCTGGGCATCGCCGCGGCGACGCCGCGCGGGCTCGTCGTGCCGAACATCAAGGACGCGCAGGATCTGAGCCTGCTGCAGCTCGCCCAGGCGATCGAGCAGCTCACCATCACCGCCCGCGACGGGCGCACCCAGCCCGCCGAGATGCAGAACGGCACCATCACCATCACCAACATCGGCGTCTTCGGCATGGACTTCGGCACCCCGATCCTCAACCCCGGCGAGTGCGCGATCATGGCGATGGGCACCATCAAGGAGAAGCCGTGGGTGGTCGACGGGGAGGTGCGGCCGCGCATGGTCACCACCGTCGGCGGGTCGTTCGACCACCGCATCGTCGACGGCGACGTGATCTCGCGCTTCGTCGCCGACGTCGCCTCGGTGCTCGAGGAGCCGGCACTGCTGCTCGACTGATTCTTCCGGTCGGCAGCCGATGCCGCCCGACTGGGCCCATGATCGGGCAGCCCTTGCCGCCCGACTGTGCACAGATGGCCGAGAGGGCCCCGCGACTGTGCACGGGATCACGGAAAAGCTGGTCGGCTGCTCCTATGCTGAGCAGCGGAACCACGTGGACCTGCTTCACCGAGGAGGAAAATGGAACTGAACGGAACGAGTGCGGTCGTCACCGGCGCGGCATCCGGGCTTGGCGCGGCGACCGCCGCGCTCTTGGCGAGCCGCGGCGTGCGGGTGCTGGGCATCGACCTCGCGGCATCGATCGAGAAGGCAGGCGCCCCTGCGGCCGGCATCGGCTACGCGCCCGCCGACGTGACGGACGAGGATCAGGTCGCCGAGGCACTGGCCACGCTCGCCGACGCGCCCCCGCTGCGGCTCGCCGTCAACTGCGCGGGCATCGCGCCGGCGAAGCGGATCCTCTCGTCGAAGGGCGTGCACGACCTCGCCACCTTCCAGCGCACGATCGACATCAACCTGGTCGGCACGTTCAACGTGCTGCGTCTGGCCGCCGAGATCATGGCGGAGCAGGAGCCGGTCGACGAGGCCGGGCAGCGCGGCCTGATCGTCAACACCGCGTCGGTGGCGGCCTACGAGGGGCAGATCGGGCAGATCGCCTACGCCGCCTCGAAGGGCGGGGTCGTGGCGATGGGGATCACCGCCGCCCGCGATCTCGCGCGCAGCGGCATCCGCGTGAACACGATCGCTCCCGGCATCATCGGCACCCCGCTGCTCGAGGCGCTCGGCCCCGAGGTCAACGAGTCGCTCGCCGCCTCGGTGCCGTTCCCGGCGCGCCTCGGCCGGCCCGACGAGTTCGCGCAGCTGGTCGCGATGCTCGCCGAGCACGACTACCTCAACGGCGAGACGGTGCGCATGGACGGCGCCCTCCGCATGGCGCCGAAGTAGACGGCCCGCAGCGTTTCGCCGAGCTCGCCCAAGGCGAGGTTCTTCGGAGCGCCGCCCTCGAATACCGGACCGGCGGATCCCATTTACTGACGAAAGAACCCCTGAGACAACATGTCCCAGGGGTTCTTTCGCCACCAAGCTGCACACTGGTGCGAGAGGTGGCTGGGATTGAAAGGTCGTTGCACGACAGTATGCACTCAAAAGGATTATTGCGAATAATTGTCGCCATTATCCTTTTTGGGTATACGCTAAGAGTGACTGCGACACGGAAGGGGCGCTCCATGAGAGCCAGCGACCAGGCCTACGCGACGTTGCTGCAAGAGATTCAGAGCGGTGAGCTCTCGCCCGGAACGGTCCTCGCCGAAGCCGAGCAGGCCGCGCGCCTGGGCGTGAGCCGCACCCCCGCCCGAGAAGCCATCGGCCGGCTGGTGGCCAACGGGCTCGCCGCCCAGCAATCGCCGCGCATCACCGTCGTGACCGACTTCGACACGGACGACCTGCGTGCGCTCTTCAAGGCACGGCGAGCGCTCGAGGAGAGCGCCGTGAGCCTCGCCGCCCTCCACGGCGACCCCAACGAGTTCGCCGCACTCGCCCGATCCTTCGCAGAAGTCGACTTCGAGCGCGACGACGAACACCATTCCGCGATCGACGACTACTACGCGCTCATCGCCCGTTTCGACGCCGCGCTCGATGCCGCGGTCGACAACGCCTACTTCACCTCCTCCCTGAGCACGATCCGCACCCATCTCGTCCGGGCGCGCCGACTCGCCCGCGACAACCGCGAGCGCCTGCGCGCCTCGGTCGGCGAGCACCGCCTCATCGCCGAGGCCATCGCGGCCGGCGATTCGGAGCTCGCCGCGCACGCCACCCACGTCCATCTGCACAACGCGCTCACGGCGATCCTCGAATCGCTCGAGAAAGACGATGCAGCTCAGCCCAGGGCCTTCGAGCCCGCCCCGAAGGCCCGCAGGAAGGGATCGCAATGACCATCACCCACCACGTTCGCGTCCACCGGAGCGAAGAGCGGCTGCCCCGCGAAGCGCAACTCGCGTGGAAGATCGCCGAGGTCGCGGCCGATCCGGTGGAGGTCGATCCCGAGGTCGCCGACATGATCGTGAACCGGATCATCGATAACGCCTCCGTAGCGGCCGCCTCGCTGAACCGCGGCCCGATCGTCGCGGCGCGGGCGCAGGCGCTCGCGCATCCGGTGTCGACGGGCGGGGCCGGGTCCGCGATCTTCGGCCTGCCGAGCACCGGTGCCGACGCCGAGCGCACCAGCCCCGAATGGGCGGCCTGGGCCAACGGAGTCGCCGTGCGCGAGCTCGACTACCACGACACCTTCCTCGCCGCCGAGTACTCGCACCCGGGCGACAACATCCCGCCGATCCTCGCCGTCGCTCAGCACGCCGGGGCGGACGGCCGCGCGCTCGTGCGCGGTATCGCCACCGGCTACGAGATCCAGATGGACCTCGTGCGCGCCATCTGCCTGCACCGGCACAAGATCGACCACGTCGCGCACCTCGGCCCCTCGGCCGCGGCCGGCATCGGCACCCTGCTCGGGCTCGACGTCGAGACGATCTATCAGGCCGTCGGGCAGGGCCTGCACACCACCACCGCCACCCGGCAGAGCCGCAAGGGCGAGATCTCGACCTGGAAGGCGCACGCTCCCGCGTTCGCGGGCAAGATGGCCGTCGAGGCCGTCGACCGAGCGATGCGCGGGCAGACCTCGCCCAGCCCCATCTACGAGGGCGAGGACGGCGTGATCGCCTGGATGCTCGACGGCCCCGAGGCCTCGTACCGGGTGCCGCTGCCCGCGCCTGGCGAGGCGAAGCGCGCGATCCTCGACAGCTACACCAAGGAGCACTCGGCCGAGTACCAGGCGCAGGCCTGGATCGACCTCGCCCGCAGACTGCACCGCGACCATCCCGAGCTCGCCGACCCCGCGAACGTGGCGGGCATCGTGCTGCACACGAGCCACCACACCCACTATGTGATCGGGTCGGGCGCGAACGACCCGCAGAAGTACGATCCGAAGGCCTCGCGCGAGACGCTCGACCACTCGATCCCCTACATCTTCGCGGTCGCGCTGCAGGACGGCGGCTGGCATCACGTCGGCTCCTACGCACCCGAGCGCGCCGGCCGCGCCGACACGGTCGAGCTGTGGCGCAAGATCACTACGGCGGAGGACCCTGAGTGGACGCGCCGCTACCACTCCGAAGACCCCGACGAGAAGGCGTTCGGCGGCCGAGTCGAGATCGAGCTCGCCGACGGCACCAGGCTCGTCGACGAGATCGCCGTCGCCGACGCCCATCCGCTCGGCGCCCGGCCCTTCGCCCGCGCCGACTACATCCGCAAGTTCCGGCTCCTCGCCGAGCCGGTGCTCGCACCCGCCGAGATCGAGCGGTTCCTCGATCTCGTGCAGCGCCTGCCCGAGCTCACCCCCGCCGAAGTGCGCGAGCTCAACATCGTCGCCGTGCCGGGCACGATCGACCCGGCGGCCGCCCCGAAGGGACTGTTCTAGATGCTGTACAGCAAGACTCCTGCGGCCGAGAAGCGCCGCCTGTTCCGCGAGCGACTCGCCGCGACCTCGAGCACCGGCGAGCCGCTGCGCTTCCCCGGTGCCTTCAACCCGCTCTCGGCCCGGCTCATCGAGCGCAAGGGCTTCGAGGGCGTCTACATCTCGGGCGCCGTGCTCTCGGCCGACCTCGGCCTCCCCGACATCGGGCTCACGACCCTCACCGAGGTGGCCGGCCGGGGCCAGCAGATCGCGCGCGTCACCGAACTGCCGGCCATCATCGACGCCGACACCGGCTTCGGCGAGCCGATGAACGTGGCGCGCACGATCCAGACCCTCGAAGACGCCGGGCTCGCGGGCACGCACATCGAGGATCAGGTCAATCCGAAGCGCTGCGGCCACCTCGACGGCAAGGCGGTCGTGGACGAGAGCACCGCGATCAAGCGGATCCGCGCCGCGGTCGACGCGCGCCGCGACCCCGACTTCCTCATCATGGCCCGCACCGACATCAGGGCGACGGAGGGCCTCGATGCGGCGGTCGACCGCGCCCGGGCGCTCATAGACGCGGGGGCCGACGCGATCTTCCCCGAGGCGATGCGCACCCTCGAAGAGTTCGAGGCCGTGCGCCGCGCGGTCGACGTGCCGATCCTCGCCAACATGACCGAGTTCGGCAAGAGCGAGCTGTTCTCGGTGCGGCAGCTCGCCGACATCGGAGTGAACATCGTGATCTGGCCCGTCTCGATGCTGCGCATCTCGATGGGTGCGATGGGCCGGGCCCTCGACACGCTGGACGAGGAGGGCCGGCTCACCTCGAAGCTCGACGAGATGCAGCATCGCGCCGAGCTCTACGACCTCATCGACTACGAGGAGTACAACCGCTTCGACACGAGCGTGTTTAACTTTGAAGTGCAGCGGTAGCGAAGGAGCGACCATGACCGACACGGAGATCAAGAAGGGCCTGGCGGGCGTCGTCGTGGATCACACGGCGATCTCGAAGGTCAACCCCGAGACGAACAGCCTGCTGTACCGCGGCTATCCGGTGCAGGAGCTCGCGGCGACGCAGCCCTTCGAGGCCGTCGCCTACCTGCTGTGGAACGGCGAGCTGCCGAGGGAGCAGGAGCTCGCAGAGCTGCGCGCCGAGGAGCGCCGTCACCGCGCGCTCGACCCCAGGGTCAAGGCGGCGATCGACCTGCTGCCGCTCGACGCCCATCCGATGGACGAGGCGCGCACCGCGGTGAGCGTGATCGGGGCGAGCGACACGGCGGGCTCGGGGTCGGTGCTCGACGCCGCCGGGAGCCCGCAGGAGAACCTGATGCGCTCCGTCCGCCTCTACGCCGCGCTGCCCGCGATCGTCGCCTACGGGCAGCGCCGCCGCCGCGGTCAGGATCTCGTCGACCCGCGCGACGACCTCGACTACTCGGCGAACTTCCTCTGGATGACGTTCGACGAGGAGGCCGACCCGGTGGTGGTCGAAGCCTTCAACCGCTCCATGATCCTCTACGCGGAGCACTCCTTCAACGCGTCGACCTTCACGGCGCGCGTGATCACCTCGACCCTCTCCGACCTCGCCTCTGCGGTCGTCGGCGCCATCGGGGCGCTGAAGGGGCCGCTGCACGGCGGCGCGAACGAGGCGGTGCTGCACATCTTCGACGAGATCGGATCGGCCGAGAACGTCGTGCCGTGGCTCGACCGCGCGCTCGCCGAGAAGCGCAAGATCATGGGATTCGGCCACCGCGTCTACAAGCGCGGGGACTCGCGGGTGCCCACCATGAAGGCCGCCCTCGACGCCCTGGTCGAGCACTACGACCGCCCCGACGTCGCAGCTCTGTACACGGCGCTCGAGAGCGAGTTCGTGAGCCGCAAGGGCATCTACCCGAACCTGGACTACCCCTCGGGGCCCGCATACAACCTGATGGGCTTCGACACGCTCACCTTCACGCCGCTGTTCATCGCTGCGCGCGTGACCGGCTGGACGGCGCACATCATGGAGCAGGCGGCCTCGAACGCCCTGATCCGCCCCCTCTCCGCCTACAACGGGCCCGCCGAGCGGCACATCGAGGGTTACGTCGCCGACGCCGCCGAGGCGGCAGCGGCCGAGCGGGCGGAAGAACCCGGATTTTAGAGATGAAATGCCGACGCGTGATCGAGTGAGCCCGATTCGCGCGAAAATATCTTGAATATTCTCGACCCGGCATGCATGGTGCGGTTAGGCTCTTCTCCGGAGTGCGCTATCCAGCGGATCGATCCCGCCCCCTTGTGCCGAGCGGCCGCCACCCTGGCTGCGAACAAACCAGCGCCCCGTTTCAGATGTCGAGCGCGCGCACCCTGGCGCGCCCCAATTCGAGGAGCACTCTTGTCAGAGCACCCCACCCCCGCGAACGGCCTTGCACAGGCGCAGACCATCACAGAGGATGAGATCTTCGCCGCACACGAGGGCGGAAAGCTCCGCGTCTCCCTGACCGCACCGCTCGAGGATCGCCGCGACCTCTCCATCGCCTACACGCCCGGCGTCGCTCAGGTGAGCCGGGCCATCGCCGCCGATCCGGCTCTCGCCGAGACGCACACCTGGGCTTCGCGCCTGGTCGCCGTCGTCTCCGACGGCACCGCCGTGCTCGGCCTCGGCAACATCGGCGCCAGCGCCTCGCTGCCCGTCATGGAGGGCAAGAGCGCGCTGTTCAAGCGCTTCGCCGATCTCGACTCGATCCCCATCGTGCTCGACACCACCGACGTCGACGAGATCATCGAGACGCTGGTGCGGATCGCTCCCAGCTTCGGCGCGGTCAACCTCGAGGACATCTCGGCGCCGCGCTGCTTCGAGCTCGAGCGCCGGCTCATCGAGGCGCTCGACATGCCCGTCATGCACGACGACCAGCACGGCACCGCCGTGGTGGTGCTCGCGGCGCTCACCAACGCGCTGAAGGTGGTCGGCAAGCGGATGGAAGACGTGAAGGTGGTCATCTCAGGCGCAGGGTCGGCCGGCATCGCCGTCGCAGAGATCCTCCTCGCCTCGGGCGTGCACGACCTCATCGTGATCGACTCGAAGGGCGCGCTGCACACCGAGCGCGACGACATCGAGCACATGAAGTTCGACATGGCCCAGCGCAGCAACCCGCGCGGCATCTCGGGCGGCACCGAGGCGGCGCTCGCGGGCGCCGACGTCTTCATCGGCGTGTCGTCGGCGAAGGTGCCCGAGGAGCACGTCGCCGGGATGGCCGAGGGCGGCATCGTGTTCGCGCTGTCGAACCCCGACCCCGAGATCGCCCCCGACGTGGCGCTGAAGCACGCCGCGGTCGTGGCGACCGGGCGCAGCGACTTCCCGAACCAGATCAACAACGTGCTCGCGTTCCCCGGCATCTTCAGGGGGGCGCTCGACGCGAACGCCCGCCGCATCACGACCGAGATGAAGATCGCCGCCGCCGCCGCGATCGCCGGCCTGGTGGCCGAACCGGCCGCAGACCTCATCGTGCCCAACCCCTTCACCCCGGGCGTGGCCGAGGCCGTCGCCGAGGCCGTCATGGCCGCGGTCGAGGCTTGAGCCCAGGTCTGAACCGGCGCCGGATCCGAGGCTGACGCCTCGATCGGCGACGCCTGAACGCGAGCGGCCCGCCCGGTTTCCCGGGCGGGACGCTCGCGTTCAGAGGGCAGGTTCAGACGAGCGGCTCGGCCCCGTCCAGGAGCGCGATGCGGCGCCGGACCAACTCGGTCACGCAGTCGAGCAGCGGGGAGATCATCGGGTTGGTGCTGTCTTTGCGGAAGACGAGGGCGAGTGCGCTCAGCCGAGCATCATCGATCGGCACGAATGACACTCCCGGGTGAGGTATGGCCCGTGCGGCGCTCGCGGGAACGGTGTCGATCGTGTCGGAGTATGCGATGGCCGCAAAGCTCTCGGATACGGTGGTGACTTCGGCTCCGATCCGACTGGGCTCCCCGCGCTGCTCGTCGAGCGACCAGTAGCCGGACCACGAGCTCGGGGTGCCGCCGGCGGCCACGGCGAACGGCTGATCGATGATGTCGCTGACCGAGAGCCGGGGCGAATCGGCGAATTCGCCGCGCACCGAGACCGCCGCGTGCACCGGCTCCTGGAAGAGCGGGATGACCTCGAGCTGCGGATCCTCGACGGGCAGCCGCATGAACGCCACGTCCACCTGCCGTGAATGCAGGGCCTCGAGCTGGTTGTTCATGAAGAGCTCGGTGAATGAGAGCCGGGTCTCGGGGTGGCGCTCCGAGAAGGTCCCGAAGAGCAGATGCGTCAGCTCGCCCAGCGCCTCTCCGAAGTAGCCGATGCCGAGCCGGTGGTCCTTCACCCGTGCCATCGACCGCGTCTCGGTGCGCAGCGCGCTCAGCGAATCGAGGATGCTCTCGGCCTGGCGCATGAAGTGGGCGCCCGCGGGAGTCACGGAGACCTGATGGGAACTGCGTTCGAAGAGGGCGACGCCGAGCTCGAGTTCGAGACGTCGGATCTGCGTGCTGAGCACCGACGGAGCGATGTGCTCGAGTTCGGCGGCTCGGCCGAAATGGCGGGTCTCGGCGACGCGTACCGCGTATTTCAGCTGTCGGAGTTCCATCGGCCTCCCTCCATCCTCCGTAGGCGCACCGTGCATTCGAGATTCGCGAATGCGCGTTCGCGATCCGTTCGTTGCCACCGCGACGCCGGTTGCCGAATATGGATCTGATCGCGCGACTCAACGTGCGTCTTGCAGAGATGGTAACCCGAAAACCACACCGATGTCTTGGACAGGGAGGTCCGAGTGAGCACTGAAACGAACTCACAGATCAATACGGCGACCGGTGGTGACACCGGGCTCAAAGCCGGCTCGATCGGCACCGCCGGCATCGTCTTCTTCGTCGTCGCCGCGGCTGCTCCGCTCGCCGCGACCCTGGGGGCCGGCCCGGTCGTCTTCATCTTCGGCGGAGCCGGCGCGCCGGCGATGTATCTCATCGCCTCGCTCGCGCTCCTGCTGTTCGCCTTCGGGTTCGCGGCGATGAGCCGATACGTCACGAACGCGGGCGGGTTCGCCGCCTTCGTCTCGTGGGGCCTCGGTCGCCACGCGGGATACGCCGCCGCCGGCGTCGCCCTGCTCGCCTACTTCGGCATGTTCATCGGCATCTCCGCGCAGTTCGCCACCTTCATGTCGGACATCGCGGCGCGCTTCTTCGGGTTCGACCTGCCCTGGCAGATCGCCTTCATCGTCGGGGCGCTGATCATCGGTCTGCTCGGGTACCGGGACGTGAAGGTGTCGGCTGTGCTGCTCGGCATCATGCTGGTGCTCGAGGTGCTGATCCTGCTCGTCTTCGACTTCGGCGTGCTCTTCCAGGGCGGCGCCGAGGGAGTGAATCTCGACTCCTTCACACCGCACCACATCTTCTCGCCCACCATGGGTCTGGCGCTCCTCTTCGCATTCTCCTGCTTCGTCGGCTTCGAGGCGACGACGCTCTACGGCGAGGAGGCGCGGACACCCAAGAAGACCGTTCCGCGTGCGACCTACATCGCGGTGATCGTCATTGGGGTCACGTACACGCTCACGATGTGGTCGCTCTCGATCGCGTACGGCACCGACTCCGTGCAGCAGGCGGCGATGGACGACCCGGTGAGCTTCGTGCTCGATGCGACGACGCGTTACCTGGGCCCATGGATGACCGTGGTGATGGAGGTGCTCGTCATCACGAGCCTGCTCGCCGTGCTGCTCTCGTTCCAGAACACGCTGAGCCGGTACGTGTTCTCGCTCGGTCGCGCCGGATTCCTGTCGAAGCGGCTGGGCGTGACCCACCCGAGGCACCGCAGCCCCAGCCGTGCGAGCCTCGTGGTCACCGCCATCGCGCTCATCGTCGCGGTGATCTTCATGCTCACCGGCGCCGACCCGTTCAGCGTCCTCTTCATGTGGATGATCGGCATCGGAACCCTGGGGGTGCTCGGGCTGCAGACCGCGGGTGCTGCGGCCGTGGTGGCCTTCTTCCGCCGGCACCCCAAGCCGGTGGGCTGGTGGAAGAGCCTCATCGCGCCGCTCATCGGCGGGGTCATGCTGCTCGTCGCGGTCGTGCTCGCGGTGACGAACTTCGGCGAACTCATCGGCGCGAGCGGCCCCGTCACGGTGCTCCTCCCCGCGCTCTACCTCGTCTCCATCGCAGTGGGCCTCATCGTCGGCGCGACGCGTCGAGTCGACGACCTCCGCACGGAGCACCTGCCGGAAGACCCCGACGCCGTCGATGCGCAGCCTTCGACGCAGACACCCGAGAGGAACTGATCATGAGCTTGTTCGATGCATCCACCTGGAGCGGCAACGTCTTCACCGGGGAGTGGCGACCCGGAGGCGGTGACGCGATCGCCGTGAGCAACCCGGCGACGGGCGAGCGGATCGGCGAGGTCGGCGGCGCCACGGTCGAGGATGTGCGGAGCGCCGCGCTGCGCGCCGCAGACGCGCAGCGCGCGTGGGGAGCAGCCGCACCTGCGGAACGCGCAGCGGTGCTGCGCCGCGCGGGCGAGCTGATCGAGGCGCACTCGGGGGAGATCGTCGGTCTGGTGATGGCCGAGTCCGGCAGCATCGAGGCGAAGGCGGGGCTGGAGGTCGGCAGCTGCGCTGCGGAGTGCTTCGACGCCGCCGGCCTGCCCACGGCGCCTTTGGGCGAGGTGCTCGCGAGCAACGATGAGCACTGGTCGTTCAGCCGCCGGGTACCGGCCGGCGTGGTGTCGGTCATCTCGCCGTTCAACTTCCCCATGCTGCTGTCGATGCGGTCGGTGGCCCCGGCGCTCGCGCTCGGCAACTCGGTGCTGCTCAAGCCCGATCCCCGTACCCCCCTCTCGGGAGGGCTGGTCATCGCGCGCATCTTCGAGCTCGCAGGCGTGCCGGCGGGGGTGCTTCAGGTGCTGCCGGGCGGTGCAGAGGTCGGCGAGGCGGTCGTCGTCGCACCCGAGGTGCGCGTGATCTCGTTCACCGGCTCGACGCGCGCGGGGCGCATCGTCGGGGAGGTCGCGGCGCGGCACCTCAAGCGCGCCCACCTCGAGCTCGGCGGCAACAGCGCCCTCGTCGTGCTGCCGGGGGCCGATGTCGCGGCGGCGGCTTCGGCGGGCGCCTTCGGCTCCTACCTGCATCAGGGTCAGATCTGCATGGCCACGGGCAGGCACCTGGTGCACGAGTCGCTGGTCGACGAGTACGTCGCCGCGCTCGCCGAGAAGGCCGCGCACCTTCCGGTCGGCGATCCGGCGAGCGGAGCCGTCGCGCTCGGTCCGATCATCGACGATCGGCAGGTCGAGAGCATCGCAGGGGTCATCGAGCGCTCCGTCACGGCTGGTGCCGTCGTCGTCGCCGGCGGCACCCATGAGGGCCGCCTCTTCTCGCCGACGGTGCTCACGGGAGTGACCGCCGAGACTCCTGCCTGGAACGAGGAGATCTTCGGTCCCGTCGCCCCGGTCCGATCGTTCCGCACGCTCGAGGAGGCCGCAGAGATCGTCAACGACAGCGAGTACGGACTCTCTGTGGGCATTCTCGGCGAGGTCGGCGAAGCCATGCGATTGGCCGACCTCGTGCACTCCGGGAAGATCCACATCAACGAGCAGACCGTCGCCGACGAGGCCAATGCGCCCTTCGGCGGAGTCGGCGCGTCCGGCACCGGCTCCCGTTTCGGCGGCCACACCGCGAACATCGAGGCCTTCACCGAGACCCAGTGGGTCACAGTGCGCCCCGAGATCGCCCCCTACCCCTTCTGACCCGTATGCGGCATCGCGCCGCGTCGCCATCGGGCGGCGCGGCGCGATCCGCCTTCCCTCGAACACCCGTGAAACGGAAGCACCCATGCCCAGACTCACCCTCGACACAGCCGCAGCCGCCTTCTCGGAGCGCTTCGCCGTCTCTGCGAAGCACACCCGCATCGGCAGCAGGGCCATACCCGGCGGCTACAGCCGGAGCTCGTTCAACTTCGGTCCGCACGCGATCTTCGTGAAGGAGGGATCGGGCGCGTACATCGAGACCGTCGACGGGCGCCGCATGCTCGATCTCAACAACAACTTCACGGTGAACGTGCTCGGCCACGACCATCCTGCGATCCGCGCGGCGCTGCTCGACGCGATCCCCGGAGGCTTCTCCTTCGGCAACCCGGGGACCGCCGAGACGCGACTCGCAGAGATGCTCATCGACCGCGTGCCCTCCGTCGAGAGGGTGCGGTTCTCGTGCTCGGCGACCGAGTCGTGCATGAGCGCGGTCCGGGTCGCACGTGGCTACACCGGGCGCACGAAGATAGCGAAGTTCGAGGGCGGCTACCACGGGTTCAGCGATGCGCTGCACATCTCGTCGCACACGGGTCCCGGCGACGAGGGCGGCACCGATGAGGCGCCGCTGCCGGTGGCGGACAGCGGTGGCATCCCCGCGAACGACGTCGCGAACACGGTGATCCTCCCCCAGAACGACTGGGTGAGCTGCGAACGCATTCTCCGCGCGAATGCGGGCCAGCTGGCCTGCCTCATCATGGAACTGCAGAGCGGCGCCGGAGGCCTCGTGGCGCTCGACCGCGACTTCGTCGCCAGGCTGCGAGAACTCACCGCCGAACTCGGCATCGTGCTCGTCTTCGACGAGACCATCAGCCTCCGCGCCGGATACCACGGGCTGCAGGGCGTCTACGGCGTCACGCCGGATCTCACGGTGATGGGGAAGATGGTCGGCGGGGGCCTGCCTCTCGGCGCACTGGGCGGGTCCGCCGAGGTCATGCGCGTGCTCGAGAACGGGGCCGTATCGATCTCCGGCACGCATCACGGGCATCAGCTGGCCCTCGCGGCGGGCATCGCCTGCCTGGAGACGATGGATCGTGCGGCGTTCGACCGCCTCAACGCGCACGCCGCGCGCATAGTCGACGAGGTCAACGAGTGGTCGCAGGCGCGCGGCATCCCGTTCGCCGTGTACGGAGCGGGATACTCGCACCTCGCCTACGGGTTCTTCACGGGCACCGATCTGCGGGTGAGGAACCACCGCGACTACTGGCGCCGCATCGACGGGGAGAAGACCCAGACGATGTCGCTCGAACTCGCCAACCGCGGCATCTTCCCCGTGCACCGGGGCGAGTTCTCACTCTCGCTCCCCATGTGCGACGACGACATCGGCTGGGTGATCGAGACATTCACCGGGGTGGTCGAGGACCTCACGAGCTGAGCGCCCGCGGAACCGCGATGCGGCCCGCCCAGGGATCCCCGGGCGGCCCGCATCGCGGTCGGGGGTGGGGGTGAGGATCGCGATCCTCACCCCGTGCCGACTACTGCAGTTCGAAGCGGTCGAGGTTCGCGACCTTGACCCACGCCTTCACGAAGTCGTCGACGAACTTCTCGCCGGCGTCGTCGCTCGCGTAGACCTCGGCGACGGCGCGCAGCTCGCTGTTCGAGCCGAACACCAGATCGGCGCGGGTGCCGGTCCAGGTCTGCTCGCCCGTGGCCAGATCGGTCGCCTGGAAGGTGCGCGAATCGGCGTCGAGCGGCTTCCACTCGGTGTTCAGATCGAGCAGGTTCACGAAGAAGTCGTTCGTGAGCTGCCCCGGGCGCTCGGTGAGCACACCGGTGTCGGAGCCGTCCCAGTTGGTGCCGAGCACGCGCATGCCTCCGACGAGCACGGTCATCTCCGGCGCCGAGAGCGTCAGCAGGTTGGCGCGGTCGACGAGCAGGTGCTCGGCGGGGCGGCCCAGGGCCCGCGCGCTCTCGTAGTTGCGGAAGCCGTCGGCGGCGGGGTTCAGGTAGTCGAACGACTCGACGTCGGTCTGCTCCTGCGTGGCGTCGGTGCGGCCCGGGGTGAAGGGGATCTCCACCGCGCGGCCCGCCGCCGCAGCGGCCTGCTTCACGCCGACGTTGCCGGCGAGCACCGTGAGGTCTGCGAACGAGACCTGCTTGCCGCCGGTCGCCGCCGCGTTGAACTCGGCCTGGATGCCCTCGAGCACGCCGATGACGCGCGCGAGCTGTTCGGGGCGGTTGACCTCCCAGTTGCGCTGCGGCTCGAGGCGCAGGCGCCCGCCGTTCGCGCCGCCGCGCTTGTCGCTGCCGCGGAACGAGGCCGCCGCCGCCCACCCGGTCGAGACGAGCTCACTCACCGTGAGGCCGGAGTCGGCGATCTTCTGCTCGAGCGCGGCCACGTCGGCGGCGTCGATCAGCTCGTAGTCGCGGGCCGGGATCGGATCCTGCCACAGCAGATCCTCCTCCGGCACCTCGGGGCCGAGGTAGCGCGACTTCGGGCCCAGGTCGCGGTGGGTCAGCTTGAACCACGCGCGGGCGTAGGCGTCGGTGAACGCCTGCTGGTCGTCCTTGAAGCGGAGGGCGATCTCGCGGTAGATCGGATCCTCGCGCAGCGCGATGTCGGTCGTGAGCATGCGCGGCTCGCGGCGGCCGTGACCCTGGGCCATGGGCACCATGTCGGAGCCGGCGCCGTCCTTCGGCCGCCAGTGCGTGTGGCCGCCCTCGCCGGTGACGAGCTCCCACTCGTAGGCGAAGAGGATGTGGAAGAACTCGTTGTCCCAGCGGGTCGGGTGGTAGGTCCAGGTGACCTCGATGCCCGAGCCGATGGTGTCGTTGCCGTGGCCGGTGCCGTGGCTGCTCTTCCAGCCGAGGCCCATCTGCTCCATCGGCGAGGCCTCGGGGTCGGGGCCCACGTGGTCGTCCTCGGGCGCGGCGCCGTGGGTCTTGCCGAAGGTGTGGCCGCCGGCGATGAGGGCGAGGGTCTCCTCGTCGTCCATCGCCATCCGCTTGAAGGTCTCGCGGATCTGCAGGGCGGCGGCGCGGGGGTCGCCGCTGGCGCGCGGGCCCTCGGGGTTGACGTAGATGAGGCCCATCATGGTGGCGCCCAGCGGCTTCGAGAGCTCGTCCCGGCCGTCTTCGCCGAGGCGATCCTCGTCTCCGAGCCAGCTCGTCTCCGAGCCCCAGTACACGTCGTCGTCCGGCTCCCACACGTCGGGGCGGCCGCCGGCGAACCCGAAGGTGGGCATGCCCATGGTCTCGTGCGCGACGTTGCCGGCGAGGATCATGAGGTCGCCCCACGACAGCGACTTGCCGTACTTCTTCTTCACGGGCCACAGCAGGCGGCGGGCCTTGTCGAGGCCGACGTTGTCGGGCCAGCTGTTGAGCGGGGCGAAGCGCTGCTGGCCGGTGCCGCCGCCGCCGCGACCGTCGAAGACGCGGTAGGTGCCGGCCGAGTGCCAGGCCATGCGGATCATGAAGGGGCCGTAGTTGCCGAAGTCGGCGGGCCACCAGGGCTGCGAGTCGGTGAGGACGTGCGCGATGTCCTCCTTCACGGCGGCGAGATCGAGCGACTCGAAGGCGGCCTTGTAGTCGAAGTCGGCGCCCTGCGGGTTGGCGACGTCGGGGTTCTTGGCGAGGATCTTCAGGTTCAGCCGGTTCGGCCACCAGTCCTTGTTGCCGGTGCCGGGGCCCACGCCCTTCGCCTGGCCGCCCGGGAAGGGCTGCTCGGAGAGGTCGGCGCCGCCGTGGTCTACGGGGCACTTGCTCATATCAGTCATGCTGATCCTTTCGTTCGAGTGGTGGAAGTTCGGGTGGTCTCGGCGTCGCCGCTCGCGGCTCCGTGCTGCGCGGTCTCGCGCGTCGCGTCGCATTCGGCGCAGATGCCGCGGAAGGTGACCGCCGCCTCGAGCACGCGCATGCCGTGGTCGCCGTGCGGCTGCATGCAGGGGGCCGATCCGATGCTGCACTCCACGTCTTCGATGCGGTGGCACACGATGCACTGCACGTGGTGGTGATTGTCGCCTCGGAGCGGCTCGTAGAGCGCGCGGCCCGAGTCGGGCAGATCGATGCGGCGCAGGATGCCGTTCGCGGTGAGGTCGCCCACGATGTTGTGCACCGACTGCGGGGAGAGCGACGGCAGTCGCTCGGCGAGCGCGCCGTGGATCTCCGCGGCCGAGCTGTGGGGATGGGCCGCCACATAGGTGAGCGCGGCGATCCTCCCCTGGGTGACGCGCAACCCGCACTCGCGCAGGCGCTCGCCCCATTGCTCCGGGGTGACGGACTCGTGCGAATGCATGCTTCCATTCTACCCTTATTTTGAGTGATGCAAAATAAGGTCTGATGAACATCCGGCGATCGCCATGCGCCGTCGGCGAACGCCGGAGGCGTCGGTGCCCGCTCGTGCCCTTCGCTCAGTCGTGCCGATGCGCCCCCGGGCGCCGGTGACCGCGCGGCTCGAGCTGCAGCGTGCTGTGCTCGGTGCCGAAGTGCGTGCGCAGGCAGGCCTTCAGCTCGTCGAGGATCGCGTGGTACGCCTCCTCGCTCCAGGCCGTCTCGTCGACGATGACGTGCGCCGAGAACGCCGGCACGCCCGAGGTGATCGTCCACGCGTGCACGTCGTGCACCTCGACCACGCCCGGCACCGCGAGCATGTGGGCGCGGGCCTCCTCGACGTCGACGCCCTCGGGCGACGCCTCGA